>DATMIB010000201.1:0-12322 GCA_035554635.1 Steroidobacteraceae bacterium
CCGTGAAGTATCCGGCACCCAAGCGGGCCGACGGCACCAGTTTCGACGATTCGAACACGACCTTCACGTCGGCGAGGAGCAACGGCTTCAGCGAGAGTTCGGCCACCGTCGACCTGTCCGCGACCGCAACACAGACCGTCACGGAAGGCGTCTCCGAAGCGCTCAGGAACAACCCGTTCACGACGAACGGCAGCCGGGACGTCACGGTCGCCCACGCGAACCATCGGTTCACGAACGGCGCGAGCATCACGATCAGCGGCGCCGTGCAGGTCAGCGGCATCACGCCGAACGGCACCTACACGATCAGCAACGTCACGACGAACGGCTACCAAATCAGGGTGTCGGGTCGCGCCAACGGGTCGGCCGTGGGGGGCGGCGCCAGCGTCGTCGTGAGCTATTCGCGGTCGACCACCGTCAACGTGCCGCGGTACGGCTGGTACGAGCACATCGCCAATCCGACCGCGCCGCCCTCGACCTGTGCCGCGGACAGCGCCTACGGCTGGCGTTGGCCGACGACGGCCGACGAGAAGCGGAACTTCACCAACTGGTACAGCTACTACCGCACGCGCCTGCTGACCATGAAGTCAGCCACGGGCCGCGCGTTTGCGAGCGTCGGCAGCGAATTCCGCGTCGGCTATTCGGCGATCAGCGAGCCCGGCACCGGCTCGAAGCGCTTCTTGAAGTTCGGCACTTTCGAAGGCACGCACAAGGCAGACTGGTACGAGCGTCTCTACGCGGCAGGGTGCCCTTCGGGTACCTGCTACACACCGCTGCGCGGCGCGCTGACGAAGGCGGGGCGACTGTATGCCGGCTACCTGCTGACCGGCAACGACGACCCGGTGCAGTACTCCTGCCAGCAGAATTTCACGATCCTGACGACGGACGGGTACTGGAACACCACGGACGAATCGCCTTCCGGCTACGCATGGTACGCGGCCAGGCAGATGAATGGCACTACGAACGTCGGCGACCAGGACGGTACCGCAGACAAGGACGGCAACGTTCCTCCGCGGCCCTACTACGAGAAAGGCAAGTACGCGAACACGCTGGCCGACATCGCCTACTACTACTACAACAACGACCTGCGCGACGGTGGCCCGACCAGCACGAACCCCAACAAGACCGGGGGTCTCAACGACGACAACTCCCGCATCGACGTCACCGAGAACAACGTGCCACAGGCCACGATGGACGACGTGACGTTCCAGCACATGAAGACCTTCACGCTCGGGCTCGGGGTCAGCGGGACGCTCGCATACAGCGCGAACTACCTGGATGGCGGGTCCGAGGTCTACAACAACATCAAGCAGGGCACCGAGAACTGGCCCGACCCGAAGACCAGCAACTCCAGCAGTACCGTCACCGAGCGCATCGACGACCTCTGGCACGCCGCGGTCAACGGCCGTGGCCAGTACATGAGTGCGAGCGGCGACCCGGACGCACTGGTGAGCGCGCTCACGAAGACCCTGACGAAGATCTCCGTGACCACGGGCGCGGCCGCGGCCGCTGCCACGAGCACGCTCGAGCCGGTCGCCGGCGACAACTACGCTTACCTCGCCAAGTACACGACCGGCCATTGGACGGGCGACCTGGAAGCCCTCGAGATCAACGTCGAGACCGGTGCACTCTCCAAGAGTCCGAAATGGTCGGCACGTTCGAAACTCTCGACCCGGATCCAGACGAACGCCAGCACGCACGTTTCGACCGACACCCGCACGATCTACACGTACGGTGGCTCGACCGCGAGCAAGCTCAAGGCCTTCGACGCGACGAACCTGACCGAGGAGATCGCAGACGGCTATTTCGACACGTCGCGGCTGACACAGCACTCGCTCTGGGATTCCACCCAGCGCGCCGCGGCGACCGCGACCGCGCTGATCGACTTCCTGCGCGGCCACAATGGCAACGAGGACGAGCCCAAGGCGAACGGCGACCCGAAGGATCCGCGGTATCGGCTCTTCCGCGACCGCGAGTACGCGCTCGGCGACATCGTCAACGCGGCGCCCGTCTTCGTCAGGAAGCCGCCGTTCAGTTATGCCGACGCGGGCTATGCCAAGTTCGTCGCCGACAACCAGGAGCGGGCCGGCACGGTCTATGTCGGTGCCAACGACGGGATGCTGCACGCCTTCGATGCGGACACGGGCGCGGAGCGCTGGGCCTATGTGCCGACGGCGGTGATTCCAAGCCTCTACCGGCTCGCCGATGCCGCATACGCGAACAATCATCGCTATTACGTCGATGGCCCGATCGCCGTCGGCGACGCTTACGACCCGGTCGACAAGGAATGGAAGACGATCCTGGTCGGCGGGCTCGGCAACGGCGGCAGGGCGTACTACGCGCTCGACGTCACGAATCCCGCAAGTCCCAGGGCGCTGTGGGAATTCGGCGCCGCGCAGGACGCCAACCTCGGCTACAGCTACGGCAACCCGATGCTGACCAAGCGCGCGTCGGACGGCCGGTGGGTCGTGCTGTTCGCCTCCGGTTACAACAACGTCGACGGTGATTCGAAAGGTCGTCTCTTCGTCGTCGATGCGTTCACGGGCGAGTCGCTCGACACGATCGTGACCGGCACGACCGCGATCGCGAACCTCAGCGGCATCGCCAAGGCCACGAACTGGGTCCTGAACACGCTGGTCGACAACACCACGCAGTACGTCTACGGCGGCGACCTGGCCGGCGTGCTGTGGCGGTTCGATCTCTCGAGCCCTGCATCCGCGGTACAACTCGGCAGCACGAGCGCGACGGCCGGCAACCTGCCGATCACCGCTCGCCCGGAAGTCGCGCGCATCAAGGACGGTGCCGGTGTCTACCACCGCGTCGTCTACTTCGGCACGGGACGCTACCTGGGGCTCGGCGACATCGCGACGTCCGCGCCGTCCAGTTCCGTCCGGCAGGGCATCTTCGCCGTCAAGGACACCGGTTCGGACCTCGGTGTGCTGACCTCCACCGGCGCCGCGCTGAAGGAACAAACGCTCGACACGAGCGGCAAGCCACGCACGATCTCCAATCCCATCGAGGTGGACTGGCAGGTCGACAACGGCTGGTACCTGCGGACGCCGCTGCGCGAACGCATGAACGTCGACCTGAAACTGCAGCTCGGCACACTGGTCGCGATCGGCAACGTGCCGGGCGAGGACTACTGTGTCGTCGGTGGCCAGAGCTGGCTGTATGCGCTCGACTACCGTTCGGGAACCGCGGTGACCGGCCTGGACGTCGGCTACTGGCAGGGCAATTCGATTTCGACCGGCGTGCAGCTCGTCATCCTGCCCAACCACAAGATGGTCGCGCTCGTGACCCAGGCGGACGGCACGGTGGTGACCCGTGACGTGAACCGCCGGTCAGGGGTGGGAGCGGGCGTGCGCCGGGTCAGCTGGCGCGAAATCTTCTGACGGGCGGGGCCTAGGACGTCAGCGTCGCGGCGAGCTCGGCGAGCCCGGGCCGATCCGCGACGGTGTGGGCAGGCTCCTCGCCCGCGACGATCGCGCGCAGGTCGCCGAGCGCGGTCTCGAAGTCCTCGTTGACGACGACGTGGTCGAATTCCCGCCAGTGGGTCATGTCCGCCGCCGCATCGCGCAAGCGACGCTGGATCACCTCTTCGGAATCCGTCGCCCGGCCGCGCAGGCGTCGTTCGAGCTCGGCCCGCGAGGGCGGCAGGATGAAGATCGTGATGCACTCGGGCATCGCCCGCCGGATCTGCTGCGCGCCCTGCCAGTCGATCTCGAGGATCAGGTCATGCCCGGCGTCGAGGGAGGCATCGACCTGGCTGCGCGCCGTGCCGTACTGGTTGTCGAACACGCGCGCGTGCTCGAGGAAGTCCCCGCGCTCGACCATGGCCGCGAATTCGTCGCGGCTCACGAAATGGTAGTCGACGCCCTCGACTTCCATGGCGCGCGCCGGACGCGTCGTATACGAAATAGAGAACCGCAGCGATGGCTCGCGCTCCATCAGCGCTTTCACGAGCGAGGTCTTGCCGGCGCCGGAGGGTGCCGCAAACACGAAGAGACGGCCGCGGCGCGGCTGGGGGCGTGTGGATTCGGGCATCGAAGCGGGTTCTCTGGCATCGGCAACCGGCACGGCCGGCCGCGGGGCGTCATCTTTGACGGAGCGGGGCGACCACGCAACCGCGCACCGTCGGGGCGGCGTCACTCGACGTTCTGCACCTGCTCGCGCATCTGCTCGATCAGGACCTTCATGTCGACCGCCGCGCGCGTCGTCTCGGCATCCTGCGACTTCGAGGAGAGCGTGTTCGCCTCGCGGTTGAGTTCCTGCATCAGGAAGTCGAGGCGACGTCCGGCGGGTTCCTTCGCGTCGAGCACCTGCAGGGTTTCGGTGACGTGGCTGCCCAGGCGATCGAGCTCCTCGGCGAAGTCCATCTTGTAGGCGAGCAGCACCAGTTCCTGCTCGAGACGCGTCGGGTCGACCTGGCTGCCGAGCTGCGCGACACGTTCGCCGACGCGTGCGCGGATGCGCGATGCGATCTCCGGAAGCCGCGCCCGCAGTGTCGCGACGCCCTGCTGCAACGCCTCGCTGCGACCGACCAGCATTTCGCGGATCCGGCCGCCCTCGCGGGCGCGTGATTCGTTCAGCTCGCCGACCGTTTCGCGCAGCAGATCGAGCGCCGCGGCCTGCACCGGGCCCACGTCCTTCTCGGCTTCGCGGATCACGCCCGGCCAGCGCAGCAGGTCGAGCGGGCTGACCGCGGCCAGCGACCCGCCTGCGATCGTGCCGACCTCGGACACGGTCTTGGCCAGTTGCTCGACGAGCGCACGGTTGATCTCGACCGTGCCGGCCTGTGCGACGCCGCCCCGCAGGTACAGGCCGACATCGACCTTGCCGCGACGCAATGCCGTGGCGATGAGCTGGCGCGCATCGCTCTCGACGGCACGCAGGTCCTCGGGCATCCGCAGCGAGAGCTCGAGGTAGCGGTGGTTCACCGCGCGGATTTCACACGTGAGCGTGCCCCACGGTCCCTGGCGCTCGCGTCGCGCGAAACCGGTCATGCTGCGGATCATGGCTCGAGCCTTCGGGGATCGATCGGGCGGATGCAGCCCGGTGGAAAGAAAACCGACGTATGGCGACGCTGTAAGTGCCAGGCGCCAAGTGCTGTAGAATGACGCAAATATTACACGACAAAGGGCGTGCCGGAGCGACCCTTGCAGATCGAGCACGCAGATCTGAGCCTGATCGGCCACCGCGAAGAAAACCAGGACCGAGTCGCCATTGCCGACGCGGACGGCACGGTGTTGCTCGCGGTCGTCGACGGCATGGGCGGCCACGCCGACGGCGCGCGTGCGGCCGAAGTGGCCGTCCGCACGATGCTGGAGCAGTTCTGGGAAGCGAGCCGGCCGATTTTCGACCCGGACGGCTTCCTGCACCTGACGATCGGGCGAGCACACGATGCGGTCGTGGCCCTCGGTCGTGGCCTGCCGCCCGAAATCCGGCCGCGTGCGACCTGCGCGGTGTGCCTGGTGCAGGGTGCCAGCGCGTACTGGGCGCACGTCGGCGACAGCCGCGTCTACCAGTTGCGCGGCGGCAAGGTGTTCGAGCGCACGCGCGACCATAGCCACGTCGAGTTGCTGCTGCGCGCCGGCCGCATCACCGAGCGACAGGCCCAAGGCCACCCGATGCGCAACTACGTCGAATGCTGCATCGGCGGCGACCCCATCCTGCCGGAAATGACGCTGAGCGGCCGCCGCGTGCTGCTGCCCCGCGACGTGCTGATGCTCTGCTCCGACGGCCTGTGGTCCGGCGTGACCGAGGAACAGATCGCCTCGCTGTCGACAGACGCCGCGCGCCCGCTGCGCGAGTCGCTGCAGCGTCTCGGCGAACGCGCAGTGACGAACTCGGCCCCTTACGCCGACAATACGACCGCTGCCGCGGTACGCTGGCTCGGGGCCTGAGCTGGCCGTTGGCCAGCGGAGGCCAGTGGCTAGCGGCTAGTGGCTAGTGGCTAGCGGGAAGAGTTTAGAGTTTAGAGTTCAGTCGGAAGGCGGCCGACGGCCGCCGCGGCGCGCTGCGCCCACTAATCACTAGCCACTAGCCACTAGCCACTTCTTTCCCTTCTTCCGGAGTATTGCCTTGAGACCGAGTGGCCGCGCGCCCGACCAATTGCGTCCCGTCCGTATCACCCGCGGCTTCACGCGTCACGCCGAAGGCTCCGTGCTCGTCGAGTTCGGCGACACGCGTGTGCTCGTCACCGCCACTGTGGAGGACGGCGTGCCCGGTTTCCTGCGTGGCAAGGGCGAAGGTTGGATCACCGCCGAGTACGGCATGCTGCCGCGCTCGACCCACACGCGCAGTCCGCGCGAGGCGGCACGGGGCAAGCAGGGAGGCCGCACGCTCGAGATCCAGCGCCTGATTGGTCGCTCGCTGCGTGCGGTCGTGGACCTGCGCGCGCTCGGCGAACGCACCGTCACGCTCGACTGCGACGTGCTGCAGGCCGATGGCGGCACGCGCACCGCGTCGATCACGGGCGCCTACGTCGCGCTCGCCGACGCGATGACGGCGCTGGTCCGGCGACGTGCCGTCGCGACGAGTCCGTTGCACGGCCAGGTGGCGGCGGTCTCGGTCGGCATCGTGCGTGGTGAGCCGGTCGTCGACCTCGACTACGTCGAGGACTCGTCCGCCGAGACCGACATGAACGTCGTGATGAACCAGGGCGGCGGTTTCGTCGACGTGCAGGGCACGGCCGAAGGTCACGCCTTCCGGCGGCACGAACTCGACCGCCTGCTCGACCTCGCCAGCGGCGCCTGCGAGCAGCTCTTCGCCGTGCAACAGGACGCACTGCAGCTGCCGCTCGAGCTGCCGGCCGCGCCTGCGTCGCGCAGCCGCAAGGCCTGAGGCGCGGCGTGCCTTCGCTGTTGCCCGCGAACCTCGTACTGGCGACCGGCAATGCCGGCAAGCTGCGCGAGCTGCGCGACATCCTCGCGCCGTGGCACGTCGACGTGCGCGCGTTGTCGGAATTCACGCAGCAGCAGGCCGACGAGACCGGTCTCACGTTCGTGGAAAACGCGATCCTCAAGGCGCGCTTTGCCGCTGCCGTCTCGGGCCTGCCCGCAGTTGCCGACGATTCCGGGCTCGAGGTGGACGCGTTGCGTGGCGCGCCCGGCATCCATTCGGCGCGCTACGCCGGGCCCGGCGCTGACGACGCCGCCAACAACGGGAAATTGCTGCGCGAGCTCGAGGGCGTGACCGACCCGGAACGCACGGCTCGTTATCGCTGCGCGATGGTCTACCTGCGTTGGCCCGACGACCCGGCCCCGGTCATCGCGCAGGCGCATTGGGCGGGGCACATCGGCCGCGAGCCGCGCGGGCACGGCGGCTTCGGCTATGACCCGTACTTCCTCGTCGACGACGGCGCGCGCACCGCGGCCGAATTGACGGCCGAGGACAAGAATCGGCGCAGTCATCGCGGTCAGGCCCTGCGTGCACTGCTGGCGCTGCTCACGCACGAGCGCCGATGATCGACGTCGCGCGCATTCCGCTCGCGCTCTACGTGCACCTGCCGTGGTGCGTGCGGAAGTGCCCGTACTGCGACTTCAATTCGCACGCGCTGCCCTCGGCCGGCATGCCCGAGGGGGCGTACCTCCAGGCTTTGCTCGACGATCTCGAACACGCCAGCCGCGACGCGGCGGGCCGCGAGATCGTCTCGGTGTTCTTCGGCGGCGGCACGCCGAGCCTGTTTTCGCCCGCGGCGATCGGCGCCGTGCTCGCGCGCGCGCGCGCACTGCTCGGCTTCGCCGCCGACGTCGAGGTCACCCTCGAAGCCAATCCCGGCACGGTCGAGCATGGACGCTTCGAGGACTACGCGGCCGCCGGCGTGAACCGTGTCTCCCTCGGCGCGCAAAGCTTCGACGACGAGGCCTTGCGAGCGCTCGGCCGCATCCACGGTGCCGGCGACATCGGGCGAGCCGTGCGCGAAGTGCGTCGCGCCGGCATCGACAACTTCAACCTCGACCTGATGTACGCGCTGCCGCGGCAGGACCTCGCCGGCGCGCTGTCCGACCTCGAGCGCGCGATCGACCTGGGCCCGTCGCACGTTTCGCACTACCAGCTCACGCTGGAGCCCGAGACGCCGTTCGCGAAGCGGCCGCCCCGGGGGCTGCCGGACGACGACCTGGCACTCGCGATGCAGGAAGCCTGCCAGGCGCGACTCGCGGCGGCCGGCTTCGAGCAGTACGAAGTGTCTGCTTACGCGCGGCCGGGCCGGCGCTGTCGCCACAACCTCGTCTACTGGCACTTCGACGACTATCTCGGCATTGGCGCCGGCGCGCACGGCAAGGTGTCACGGCCGGACCGGATCGAGCGGACCATCCGCGTGCGCCATCCCGCGACGTATCTCCGTGCGGACGCCGCGGCGCTGCGCGTCGCCGAACGCCGAGTCGTGGAAGCGGCGGAACTGCCGTTCGAGTTCTGCCTCAACACGCTGCGACTGCCCGAGGGGTTCGCAGCGGCCGAGTTCGAAACCCGGACTGGACTGAGTTTTTCGGCCTTGGACGAACCTACGGCCCGTGCCGCCGGGCGCGGCCTGCTCGAGACGGTGGACGGCCGGTGCCGGCCCACCCCGCAGGGATTGCGCTTCCTCAACGACCTGCAGGGACTGTTTCTGCCGGGTTGACCCGAATTCGGAAACGCGGAAGTCGGAGCCGTCCTACAAAAGCTGGACGTCGAACCCGCCGGGAGGCTTGCAGCGCAGCAAGAATTGGGGTAGCCCCGCTGTCACTTATGCACACGCCCGGTCGGGCAACGGACTATCTGCGGGTTACGGACCGTAGCAAATGTGAAACGTGAGGCGAACAACATATCTTTATGATTATCAAAGCAAAATAGCCATGGTCAAAATTTGACCAACACGGGAATTCTCGCATTGCGCGCGGTGCAGGTGGGGCTGTGCGTCCCTTCATCCACACAGTTATCCACAGGTTTTGTGGATAACCGGCAGCCCGGACCGAGACCAACGCGCCCGGCAGCGAAGCGACCGGCGCGCCGGTGACGGTTCGCGGCCGCCAACTTGTCACGCGCCCCCGTCATCCCTATAATTCGCGGCCCTGTTTTCGATACCACGCCGGAAGCCGCGGTCATGAAAGACGCCATCCACCCGAACTACAAGCAGATCACCGTGACCTGCAGCTGCGGCAACACGTTCGAGACCCGCTCGACGCTGGGCCAGGACCTGCAGATCGAAGTGTGCTCGAGCTGCCACCCGTTCTACACTGGCAAGCAGAAGATCGTCGACACCGGCGGCCGCGTCGACCGCTTCCGCAAGAAGTACGCGACCGCCAAGGCCTGAAGCAGGCCTCGCCATCCGGTTGCTGCCAGGGCGCCCGCGGGGCGCCCTGTGCGTTTATGCGGCCCGGAACTTTCTGACCGGCGGACCGCACTCTAGACTCAGGCCTCCTGCATTCCGGAGACGGTCATGCCCCGCCTGAGCCTGTCCCTCGGCACCGCGATGCTGTTCGTCGCGCTCGCCGTCGCCGGTTGCGCGACCAACCCCGTCACCGGGCGGCCCGACGTCGTCACGATGAGCGAGGCGCAGGAGATCGAGCTCGGGCGCAAGATGCACCCGCAGGTCCTGCAGCAGTACGGACGCTACGACGACGAGGCGCTGCAGCAATACGTCTCCGACATCGGCCAGCGCATCGCGAAGGCGAGCCACCGGCCCGAGCTGCAGTACACGTTCACCGTGCTCGACAGCAACGACGTCAATGCCTTCGCATTGCCGGGCGGCTACGTCTACATCACGCGCGGGATCATGGCGTACCTCAACGACGAGGCCGAACTCGCCGCGGTCCTCGGGCACGAGATCGGCCACGTCACGGCTCGTCATTCGGTGCGCCAGCAGAGCGGGGCGACGGCTGCGGGCGTGGGCGCCATGGTCGTCGGTGTCCTCACCGGCAGCCCCGACCTGATGAACGTCGCCAACATGGCCGGCAGCGCGCTCGTGAGCGGGTACGGCCGCGACATGGAACTGCAGGCGGACGAACTCGGCGCCGAGTACCTCAATCGCATCGGTTATGCGCCCGAGGAAATGATCGACGTCGTCCGGCTGCTCAAGAACCAGGAGATGCTCGAGGTCCAGATCGCGCGGCAGGAGAACCGCAAGCCGCGCGTCTACCACGGCGTGTTCGCCTCGCACCCGGACAACGACACGCGCCTGCACGAGGTCGTCAAGGCGGCGAAGAAGGTGCAGACGACGGCGGACCGTCCGAACAACCGCGAGGCGTATCTCGGGCACGTCAACGGCCTGCCGGTCGGTGCCAGCCGCGCCCAGGGCGTGGTGCGCGGCTCGCGCTTCTATCACGGCGACCTCGGGTTCACGCTCGCGTTTCCGTCGGGCTGGATCATCGACAACCAGCAGTCGAGCGTGCTCGCCGTCTCCCCGCCCAAGGACGCGATGATCAAGGTGTCGGCGGCCGGCATCCCGCAGGGCGTGGCACCCAAGGACTTTCTCGGCCGCGCGCTTCAGGGCGTGTCGACGACGAAGTCGGAGCCGCTCAGCGCCAACGGGCTTTCCGGCTACTACGCGGTCGTTCGCAGCACGTCGCTGCCCTGGGGCACGCAGGGCCCGGCGATGTTCGCGGTCGTCTACTACAACAATCTTGCGTACGTGTTCCAGGGCGCGCCGCGCCAGGCCGCCGGCCTGTCGAGCTTCGAGCCGGTCTTCCTCTCGAGCGTGAAGACCTTTCGGAAGCTGCGCGACAACGAGTTCCAGCAGGCGGAACCGGACCGTATCCGCGTCGTGCAGGTGCCGCAGGGCGCCACGGTCGAGCAACTGGCGAAGAACTCGCCGATCGACAAGTACCCGGTGGAACGCCTGCGGCTGCTCAACGACCTCTACCCGGACAAGCAACCGACCGCCGGCCAGAAGGTCAAGGTCGTCGACTGACCCGACGCGCTTGAACTAACTGCGCTGCCGTGCAAATCTGGCTGGCCAACCGTGCTCCGGGCACGGTGGCGTCGGTCCGCCAATGGGGATTTGCACGGCAATGAGCAGCAGCAAAAAGTACGAGTTGACGAACCTCGACACCGGCAAGAAGTCGGTGCTCGACGCGCGCAGCGGCACGCTCGGTCCAGACTGCGTCAACGTGGCCGGTGTCACGCGCGACCACGGCATCTTCACGTTCGACCCGGGCTTCATGGCGACCGCGTCGTGCGAGAGCAAGATCACCTACATCGACGGCGACGCCGGCGTGCTGCTCTACCGCGGCTATCCGATCGAGCAGATCGCGACCAAGTCCACGTTCCTGGAAACCGCCTACCTGCTGATCAACGGCGACCTGCCGACGCGTGGGCAGCTCGAGCACTTCGACCACTCGATCCGCTACCACACGATGCTCAACGAAACGCTGCTGCGTTTCTTCAACGGCTTCCACTACGACGCGCACCCGATGGCGATGGTGTCGGCCGTGGTCTCGTCGATGGCGGCGTTCTACCACGACTCGATGGACAACCATAACCCGCGCCACCGGGAGATCTTCGCGCACCGCATCCTCGCCAAGATCCCGACGGTCTCGGCGGCCGCCTTCAAGCACATGCTCGGCCAGCCGTTCGTCTACCCGCGCAACGACATGGATTACTGCGCGAACATGCTGCACATGTTCTTCGCGGTGCCCGCGGAGGACTACGTCGTCGACCCGATCGCGGCCCAGGCGCTCGACCTGCTGCTGATCCTGCACGCCGACCACGAGCAGAACGCGAGCACGTCCACCGTGCGCCTGGCGGGCAGCACGGGCACGAACCCGTACGCGGCGATCTCGGCCGGCGTCTCGGCGCTCTGGGGCCCGGCGCACGGCGGCGCGAACGAAGCCGTGCTCGAGATGCTCGAGGAAATCGGCACCGTCGACAACATCACGAAGTTCCTCGCGCGCGTCAAGGACAAGGACGACAACGTCCGCCTGATGGGCTTTGGCCACCGCGTCTACAAGAACTTCGACCCGCGCGCGAAGATCCTCAAGAAGATGTGCGACGAGGTTCTTCAGTACATGGGCGTCAAGGATCCGCTCCTCGACATCGCAAAGTCGATGGAAGAGGTCGCGCTCAAGGACGACTACTTCATCTCGAAGAAGCTCTACCCGAACGTCGACTTCTACTCGGGCATCATCTATCGCGCGCTCGGCTTCCCGACGACGATGTTCACGGTGCTCTTCGCCATCGGCCGCCTGCCGGGCTGGATCGCGCACTGGAAGGAGATGATGGAGGACACCTCGACGAAGATCGGCCGTCCCCGTCAGATCTACACCGGCGCGACCGAGCGCCAGTACATCCCGGTCGACCAGCGCAAGTAACAGGCGCTCTCCGCCATACGCGCCGCGTGCACGGGCGA
>DATMIB010000202.1:0-7295 GCA_035554635.1 Steroidobacteraceae bacterium
GGCGCCGAGCAGTTTCATGCGTCCGACGTTGGGCGCCTGGCGCTCCATGTCGATCGAACCCATGTACACGGTGCACGGCATGCCGAGACGTGCGCACGCGGCCGCCGTGGCGACGCCGTGCTGGCCCGCGCCGGTTTCGGCGACGATGCGCCTGGCGCCGAGCCGTTGTGCGAGCAGTGCCTGGCCGATCGCGTTGTTGATCTTGTGCGCGCCCGTGTGCGCGAGGTCCTCGCGCTTGAGCCAGACCTCGGCGCCCCAGCGGCGCGACAGTGCGGAGGCGAACGTCAATGGCGTCGGACGGCCGACCCACGTGCGCAGCTGCTGGTCGAGTTCGGCCTTGAACGCGGGGTCCGGCAGGATGTCGCGGATGCCCTGTTCGAGCCGGTCGAGCGCGGGCACGAGCGTCTCGGGCACGTAACGACCGCCGAACGGGCCAAAGCGTCCGCGTGCATCGGGAAACGCGCCCGCGAGCGTCTGCTCGAGCAGTGCTTCGCGATCGATCTTCAGGGCTTCAAGCTTCATCATGCCTCCGGGGAAATAGGGGACACTCTCCTATTTCTCGCTCACCATCGTTCTCGTGGCTCTCTCTCTCGTCACGCGGACGCCGTGTCGCCGGAAAATGGAGAGTGTCCCCATTTACGGGCGGCGGCGACGAAGTCGCGGATCAGCGCCACGTCCTTGACGCCGCGGCTGCGTTCGACGCCCGAACTCACGTCGACGCCGAACGGCCGCACGCGTGCGATCGCGGCGCCGACGTTGGCGACGTCGAGACCGCCCGCCAGCACGAGTTCGCCGCGGGACGCGAGCGACGCAGCCGCCGTCCAGTCCGCAAGCTCGCCCGCTCCGCTCTGCGCGCTCTCGAGCAGGAAGCGCCGGCCGCGCATCGCGTCCACTTCTGCCGGAGCCCCGCCGCCCGTGCGAAACACCGGCAGCGTCTTCTGCCCGACCGGCAGCCGCAGGCCGTCGAGGTCGGCGGCATCGGCCTGGACCCAGTCGGGCCGGATCGCGTCGAGGACGCTCGTGACCAGCGCTTGCGACGGATGCAGGAACACTGCGACCGTTTCGATGCCCACCGGCACACCCGCGACGAGCGCGCGTGCCTCCTCCAGCGGGAGATTGCGCGGCGACGCTTCGTGGAACACGAAGCCGATCGCATCGGCCCCCGCGCTCGACGCGGCCTCGATGGCTTCGCGCGTGCGCAGCCCGCAGACCTTGATCCAGAGCCCGCGGTTGCCGTTCATGTCGTCTTCAAACCGTGCGGCACGGCCGCCCGACCCGCCGCGAGCAGATCGCGCACGCCCTGCGCCGGGTCGGCGCTGCGCATCAGGCTCGTGCCGACGAGCGCGAGCCGGTAGCCGAGCGCCGCGACCCGCGCCGCATCCTCGGCCACGAGGACGCCGCTCTCGGCGACGGCGGGCCACTCAGGCGGCAACAACGGCCGCAACTGCTCGAACCGGGCGAAGTCGATCGCGAGGCTCTGCAGGTCGCGGCAGTTGAGGCCCATCAGCACCTGTTCGTCGCGGCCGCGACGCTCGCGTGCAAGCTCGCCGGCCAGCCGCAAGTCCTCGGCGTCGAATGCCTCGAGCAACACGAACAAACCTTGCGCGGCCGCCTCGTCGAGCATTGCGACGAGCGTGTCGCGCGGCACCATGCGCACGATCAGCAGTACGCCGCCCGCGCCGTGCGCTCGCGCCTCGAGCACCTGGTACGGATCGACGAGGAAGTCCTTGCGCATCGCCGGCACGCCGTGCGCGCGCAACGCCTCGGCCGCGACCCGAAGATGTTCGAGCTGGCCATCGAAACGCGACGGCTCGGTCAGGATCGAGCAGACGGCCGCACCGCCACGCGCGTAGCCGTCGAGCCGTGCCACGGGATCGAGCGTCTGCGCCGAGAGGTCGCCGAGCGACGGCGAGCGCAGCTTGAGTTCGGCGATCAGGTCGAAGCCCATAGCGGACAGTCGCAGACGCGGCACCGGCGGCAGCGCGGCGCAATGCGCCCGCAACGCGGCCTCGCCGATCCGCGACTGCGCCTCGCGTGAACGTTGCGCGCTGCTCGCCGCCATGTCCGACAGCAGCCCCATCTCAGCTCGCCTCGCGCGTAGTCGTGCCGAAAGCGGCCAGCCGTTCGAGCAGCCGCAGGCCGTCGCCGCGATCGAGCGCCGACTGCGCCGCATCGATGGCCGCGCGCGGGTCGGCCACCGCACCGGTGACCTCGAGCACGAGCGCGGCGTTGAGCACCAGCGCGTCGCGATGCGCGCCGCGGTCTTCGCCCGCGAACACGGCGCGCAGCGCGACCGCGTTGTGGGCCGCGTCGCCGCCCGCGAGATCCGCCGGGGCGCAGCGCCGCAAGCCGTATGCGAGCGGATCGCGCTCCGTGCGCTCGACACGCCCGGGCCGCACGTCGTAGAGCTCGAACGGTCCGCACGGCGTCGGCTCGTCCCAGCCGGGCTCGCCGTGCACGACGAACACACGTTCGATCGGCATGCCCGCGAGCGTGTCGGCCATGAGCTTCGCGGCGTCGCGGCTGTAGGCACCGATCAGCCCGAACGGCGGTGCCGCCGGGTTGGTCAGCGGCCCGAGCAGGTTGAACACGGTACGCACGCCCAGCGCACGACGCACCGGCGCGACTTCCTTCATCGCCGGGTGGTAATGCGGCGCGAACAGGAACGTGAAGCCAGTCGCGGCGAGACATTCGCCGGCGCGCTTCTCGTCGAGCGGCAGCGGCAAGCCAAGACACTCGAGCAGGTCCGCGCTGCCCGAACGGCTCGAGACCGACCGGTTGCCGTGCTTGACCACGCGCGCACCGAGCGCCGCGCTCAGCAGCGAAGCACCGGTGGAAATGTTGAAGCTGCCGGAGGCATCGCCGCCGGTGCCGACGATGTCGACGGTGGGGCCCACCGCCGGCAGCGAAGGCCGACGCGCGAGCTTGCGCATCGCCGAGGCGAAGCCACGCACTTCGTCGGCCGTGAGTCCCTTCGACCGCAGCGCCGCGAGCATCGCACCGGCCATCGCCGGTGGCATCGCGGGATCGGTCAGCGCGACCAGCAAACCGGCCGCCTCGGGTTCGGCGAGGTCCTGCCGGTTCAAGAGCCGTTCGAGCGTGTCGCGGAGTTCGGCCATGGTGTCGTTGCCTTGCTTCAGCGCGCCCGGCGTCCGCCCTGGAACCGCAGGAAGTTGCCCATCAGCCGCGGCCCTTCCGGCGTCAACACGCTCTCCGGATGGAACTGCACGCCCTCGACGACGAGTTCGCGGTGGCGCACGCCCATGATCTCGCCTTCGGCCGTGCGCGCGGTGACTTCGAGCAGCGGCGGCAGCGTCTCGGGTTGCGCGATCAGCGAGTGGTAGCGACCGACCTGCAACGGCTGCGGCGCATCGGCAAACACGCCGCGACCGTCGTGCTGCACCGGTGAAGTCTTGCCGTGCATCAGGCGTCCGGCGCGCACGACCTTGCCGCCGAACACCTCGACGATCGACTGGTGGCCGAGACAGACGCCCAGCACGGGCAACTCGCCGGCGAACGCGCGGATCATGTCCATCGAGACACCTGCGTCGAGCGGTGTGCCGGGCCCCGGCGAAATGCACAGGTGCGTCGGTGCGAGCGCGCGCGCCTGCTCGACCGTGATCCGGTCGTTGCGATGCACGAGCACGTCGGCACCGAGCACGAGGAACGCCTGCACGAGGTTGTAGGTGAAGCTGTCGTAGTTGTCGACCAGCAGCAGGCGCGGTGTCGCGGCAGTCATCAGAGTCCCTCCCGCGCGAGTTCGAGCGCGCGTCGCAGCGCAGCGCTTTTCGCGAACACTTCGCGGTATTCGTTGAGCGGCACGCTGTCGGCGACGATGCCGGCGCCGGCCTGGAAGCTGTAGGTGTCGCCGTGGAACACCATCGTGCGGATCGCGATCGCGTGGTCCATGTCGCCGCCGTGGCCGAAGTAACCCACCGTGCCGCCGTAGAAGCCGCGACGCACCGGTTCGAGCTCGTCGATGATCTCCATCGCGCGCACCTTCGGCGCGCCGACCAGCGTGCCGGCCGGGAACGCGGCCGCAAAGAGGTCGAAAGCGTCCTTGCCCGGCGCGAGCCGGCCGTTGACGCCGCTCACGATGTGCATCACGTGGCTGTAGCGTTCGATCGAGCGGTACGGGTCGACGTGCACGCTGCCCGCCTGCGCGACACGACCGAGGTCGTTGCGCGCGAGGTCGACCAGCATGACGTGCTCGGCATTCTCCTTCGGGTCCGCGAGCAGCCGCGTTTCGTTGTCCTTGTCCTCGGCCGCGTCGGCGCCACGCGGCAGCGTGCCGGCGATCGGTCGCATCTGCGCGAGCCCGCCGTTGAGCTTGACCAGCGCCTCGGGCGAGGAACCCACGACCGTGCGATCGCCCAGTTCGCAGTAATACATGTACGGCGACGGGTTCAACAGCCGCAGGGCGCGATAGGCCTCGAACGGGTCCAGGTCGCAACGCCCGGCAAACCGCACAGAGAGCACGAGCTGGTAGACGTCGCCGGAGGCGATGTATTCCTTGGTGCGCGCGACGTTCCGCAGGAAGTCTGCTTCCGAGAGGCTCGCTTCCGGCGCGCTGTAGTTCTGCTGCCAGGCGGGGCCCGGCAAGCCGCCTCGGAGCGCGCGGATCACCTCGCGCCGCAACGACAGGCGTTCCTGGTCCGAGCCCGCGTGCAGCAGCGCCGCCTTGCGCGTCAGGTGGTCGAACACCAGCAGCGAACGCGGCGCCAGGTAATGCGCGTCCGGCGCATCGCCCTCGAGACTCGCTCTTGCGGGCAGCCGTTCGAAATAACGCACGAGGTCGTAGCCCGCGACACCGACCAGGCCGCCCAGCAACGGGAAGCCGTCGTGCGCCGTCTCGGGCCGCGGTGCCTGGGCGAGCGCGTCGCGCAAGGACACCAGCAGCGCGGCCTGGTCGACGGGTCGCGCCTGGCGAACGCCATTGACGGCCAGCCCCGACGCGTCGAGCCGGTATTCGAGGCAGTCACCGAAGCCGATGAACGAATAGCGTGCGAGACGCTCGCCACCCTCGACGCTCTCGAGCAGGAAGCGCGGCCGGAACGGCTTGAGCTTCAAGTAGGCCGACACCGGGGTGTCGAGGTCGGCGGCGATGTCGAACAAGGTCGTCGTCACACACGGCTCCTCTGGCGCGGAACCCGGGGGACGGACAACAAAAAACCCATCCCACGGTGCTCGCGGAGATGGGTCCTGGAATCCTTCGAACGGGCGTAAACGCGTCCGGCCCCACTCCTAGAAGTGGCGCCACCACCAACGATGCTTCGTGCAGCCCGCGTTCATGTCGCACCGCAGTATCCACGGCGGCACCGAGAGCGTCAAGGAAGGGGCCGGGGCGTGAATGCGCGAGCGCTGCGCCGGCACGCGCGCACGCGCCTAAAATGTCGCTTTCCTTTGCCGGACGCACGCCTTGGCAGCGAGCTCAGTCGGTGGCGTAACGCTCGATCGCATCGCGACGGTCTTCGAGGCGGCCTGCCGCGAGTACGTCGCGGCGCATCCGGAGTCGCAGCAACGGACCGCGCGCGGCATCGCGGGTTATTACGACGGCGTGCCGCTGCACTGGATGCGCGACTGGTCGATGCCGTTCCCGTTCGTCGTCGAGTCGGCGCAGGGCTCGACGCTGCGCGACATCGACGGTCACACGTACGTCGACTTCTGTCTCGGCGACACGGGCGCGATGTTCGGCCACTCGCCGCCCGCCGTGGCGGAGGCGATCGTGCGACAGGCGACGCGCGGGCTCACGTACATGCTGCCGACCGAAGACGCGCTCGTCGTCGGACGACTGCTCGCCGAACGCTTCGGGCTACCCCACTGGCAGATTGCGACGACCGCAACCGACGCGAATCGCTTCGCGTTGCGCGTGGCCCGGGCGGTCACGGGTCGGCCGAAGATCGTCGTGTTCAACGGCTGTTACCACGGCACGGTCGACGAGACGTTCGTGCGGCTCGTCGACGGCCGGGTGGTGCCGCGACCGGGCCTGCTCGGACAGGCGGTCGACCTGACGCAAGGCGCGCGAGTCGTCGAGTTCAACGACGTCGAGGCGTTGCGCGAGGCGCTCGCTCACGGCGACGTCGCCTGCGTCATCGCCGAACCGGTGATGACCAACTCCTGCATGGTGCTGCCGGACCCGGGATTTCACGACGAACTGCGTCGTCTCACGCGTGAGACCGGCACGCTGCTGCTGATCGACGAGACCCACACGATCTCGACCGGCCCCGGCGGCTACGCGCGCGCGTACGGGCTCGAGCCCGACCTGTACGTGCTCGGCAAGCCGATCGCGGGCGGCGTGCCCGCGAGTGTCTGGGGCTTCACCGACGAGGTGGCGCGGTGTCTCGACGCCGTGCGTGCCCGGACACCGGCCGGCCATTCGGGCATGGGCACGACCCTGTCGGCCAACGCACTGTCACTCGCGGCCATGCGCGCGACGCTCGAGCACGTGATGACGCCGGCGGCGTACTCGCACATGGAACGCCTCGCGGGCGTGCTGGCACTGAACCTCGAACAGGCCATCGACGAGTACGGCCTGCCCTGGCACGTCGTTCGCGTCGGCGCCCGCGTCGAGTTCGTCTGCGCGCCCGGCCCGTTGCGCAACGGCAGCGAGGCCGAAGCCGCGCATGCGCCGGCACTCGAACGCGCCGTTCACCTGTCGCTGCTGAACGCCGGCTGCCTGATCGCGCCGTTCCACAACATGATGCTCGTGTGCCCGGCGACGACCGACGACCAGGTCGGAAGCCTGTGCGAGGCCTTCGAGAACGTGCTGGCGCGACTGACGGCCGCCGACTGAACCACCGCCTGCAGATCCGCACGAGGATCCCTGTCATGCCGATCGACACCCCGCTGCTCGAACGCCTCGCCGCCATCGTCGGCGCCGACCACGTCCTGACCGGGGATCGCGTGAGCACGCGCTCGACCAGCTGGGGCAACCACGCACCGTGCCAGGCCGGCGCGATCGTGCGTCCGGGCAGCACCGACGAAGTGTCGCGTGTGCTCGCTGCGTGTCACGCGGCAGGGCAACCCGTGGTGACGCTCGGCGGGCTCACGGGACTGGTGCGAGGCTGCGAGGCCGGGCCTGACGAGCTCGGCCTGTCGCTCGAGCGAATGCACCGCATCGAGGAGGTCGACGTCGTCGGACGCACGATCACCGTCGAAGCCGGCGTGCCGTTGCAGGCGATCCAGGAGGAGGCCGAACGTCACGGGTTGCTGTACCCGGTCGATTTCGGCGCGCGCGGTTCGGCGCACATCGGCGGTACCGTGGCGACCAACGCGGGCGGCAACGGCGTGATCCG
>DATMIB010000203.1:0-15626 GCA_035554635.1 Steroidobacteraceae bacterium
GGGGATGCAGGGCCATGTACCGGGCTGTGTTAACGTTTGCGGCTTTCAGACTAGCGATTTCCCATGGCATTGGACAAGGCGGCCCTCGACAGCCTGCGCATCGACCGCGAGCCCGACGAGGGCCGGTACCACGAACGCGGCGGCTCCCGTCGCTGGCTCTGGATCGGGCTCGTCGCGGTCGTGGTCTTAGGCGCGCTGTTCGCGTGGCGTGGGTCGAACAGTGCCGTCGAAGTGCAGACGGTCACGATCGAGGCGCCGGCGGCGAACGGCGCCGTGCTGAACGCGTCGGGCTATGTCGTCGCGCGTCGCCTGGCCACGGTCAGCTCGAAGGTGACGGGGCGCGTCGCCGAAGTGCTGTTCGAGGAGGGCACGGAAGTCTCCGACGGGCAGCTGCTCGCGCGGCTCGACCCGGCCACGGTGCGTGCCGAATATGCGGTCGCGGCCAACGGCCTCGAAGCCGCGCGTCGCAACCTGCGTGAGATCGAAGTGCGCCTGGCGGATGCACGACGCACGCTCACGCGCACGCGTTCGCTGGTCGAACGCAAGCTCGTCGCGCAGAGCGTGCTCGACACGGCGGAGGCCGAGGTCGGCGCGCTCGCGGCACGACTGGAGGCCGCGCGGGCCGAGGTCGACGTCGCACAGGCGCAGGTGGGCCTCAGTCGGCAGGGGCTCGCCGACCTCGAGATCCGCGCGCCGTTCGCCGGCGTCGTGATCTCGAAGGACGCGCAACCGGGCGAGACCGTGTCGCCGATGTCGGCCGGCGGCGGCTACACGCGCACGGGCATCGCGACCATCGTCGACATGGACTCGCGCGAGGTCGAGGTCGACGTCAACGAGGCCTACATCAATCGCGTGCAACCGGGGCAGAAGGCCGAGTGCGTGCTCGACGCCTACCCGGACTGGAAAATCCCGGCGCACGTGATCAGCATCGTGCCGACCGCGGACCGGCAGAAGGCGACCGTGCGCGTGCGCATCGGGCTCGACCAGCTCGACCCGCGCATCCTGCCCGACATGGGTATCAAGGTCAGTTTCTTGGAAGACCAGGCCGCGGCGGTCGCGGCACCGCAGATCCGCGTGCCGACCAACGCGCTGGTACGCAAGGACGAGGCCACCTGGGTCTGGGTCGTGCGTGACGGCAAGGTGGAGCGCCGCGCGGTCAAGACCGGCGAGGAGCGCGACGGCCAGGTGTCGGTCATGGATGGCCTGCAGGGCGGGGAAACACTCGTGGTCGATGCCCCGGGGCGACTGCGCGACGGCCGCGCCGTGGAGCTCAAGGCGGCCTCATGAGTGCGCAACCGGCGCCGGTCGACGGCCGGCCAGCGATCGTCCGCATCCGCGACCTCGTCAAGGAATACCGGCGCGGGGCAGAGGTCGTGCGCGTGCTCGACGGGCTGTCGCTCGACATCGCGCAGGGCGATTTCGTCGCGCTGATGGGGCCGTCCGGCTCCGGCAAGTCGACGCTGCTGAACCTGATCGGCGGGCTCGACCGGCCGACCTCGGGTTCGCTCGAGGTGGAGGGCCTGCGCATCGACCAGCTCACCGAGGGCTCGCTCACGCGCTGGCGTGCGGACCACGTCGGCTTCATTTTCCAGATGTACAACCTGCTGCCCGTGCTCACGGCCGAGCGCAACGTCGAGTTGCCGTTGCTGCTCACAAACCTCGATCGCGAGCAGCGTCAGCGCCGGGTCGATGCGGCGCTCAAGCTCGTCGGGCTCGAGCACCGCGCGAAGCACCGGCCACGCGAGCTCTCCGGTGGCCAGGAGCAGCGTGTCGGCATCGCGCGCGCCATCGTCACCGACCCGACCCTGTTGCTGTGCGACGAGCCGACCGGCGACCTCGACCGCAAGTCCGGCGACGAAGTCCTGACGCTGCTCGAGGCGCTCAACGACGAATACGGCAAGACCATCATCATGGTCACGCACGACCCGCACGCGGCCGAGCGCGCGCACCGCGTGATCCACCTCGACAAGGGCTTGCTGAGCGAAGACCGCCGATGATCGCCCTCGCGAGGTACCTGCCGCTGCTCGCGGCGAGCCTGCGACGCAAGCGGCTGCGGACGTTCTTCACGGTCGCCTCGATCCTCGTCGCGTTCCTGCTGTTCGGCCTGGCCGAGTCGATGCGCTTCGCGCTGCAGTCGGGCGTCGAAGTCGCGGGGGCCGACCGGCTGATGACCATGCACAAGGTCTCGTTCACGCAGCTGCTGCCGGCGAGCTACGAAAGCCGCATCAAGTCGATCGACGGCGTCGTCGCGGTCACGCCGCAGACCTGGTTCGGCGGCTGGTTCCAGGACGAGCGCAACCAGATCCCGACGTTCCCGAGCAAGCCCGAGGCGTACCTCCGGATCTACCCCGAGATCCGCCTGCCCGAGGACCAGAAACAGGCCTGGATCGCCGACCGCGCGGGCATCCTGATCGGTCGCAGCATCGCCGACCTGTTCGGCTGGAAGGTGGGAGACACCGTGCCGTTGCGTTCGGCGATCTGGCCGCGCGAGGACGGCTCGGAAACCTGGGACGTCACCGTGCGCGCGATCTTCGACCTGCCGAACGGCGGCGACACGCGCCAGATCGTCATGCACCAGGACTACTTCGACGAAGGCAAGCAGTACACGAAGGGCCTGATCGGCTGGTACGTCATCAAGGTAGCCGACGTCGATCGCGCGCAGGCCATCGGCCGGCAGATCGATGCGATGTTCGCGAACTCGCCGGCCGAGACCAAGACCTCGTCGGAGCGCGCGATGGCGCAGTCGTTCATGAACCAGATCGGCAACATCGGCGCGATCCTTTCGGCAATCGTTGCCGCGGTGTTCTTCACGATGTTGCTGGTCACGGGGAACACCATGGCGCAGTCGGTGCGCGAGCGCACCAACGAGATCGGCGTGCTCAAGACACTCGGCTTCAGCAACCCGGGCGTGCTCGGCATGGTGCTCGGCGAGTCGGTGCTCGTGACCGTGATCGGCGGCATGACCGGCATGCTGCTGGCGCTGTGGATCGGCGTGCAGTTCGAGCCGGTGCTCAAGCAATACCTGCCGGGGTTCCGCGTGCCGCCGTCGGCGTTCGTCGAGGCGACGCTGTACATGGTGGCGCTGGGCCTGGTCGCGGGCGCGGCCCCAGCGTGGCAGGCGATGCGCTTGCGCATCGTCGAAGCATTGCGCCGGGATTGATGCGCATGCGCCTCACCGCCACCGTCAACCAGTTCCTCGCGGTCACGGCCATGAACGTGCGCAACCTGCCGTCGCGGCTCGGCACCTCGCTGGTCGCCGTGGTCGGCATCGGTGGCGTCGTCGCCGTGCTCGTCTCGCTGCTGTCGATGGGGGAGGGGTTCCGCGCCGCGCTCGACCTCTCGGGCCGCGACGACGTCGCGATGATCCTGCGTGGCGGCTCGGCCGACGAGCTGTCGAGCAATCTCACGCGCGAGGAGCACGACGTGATCGTGCTGGCACCGGGCATCGTCCACGATGCGCGGGGGCCGATTGCGTCGGGCGAGCTCTACACGATCGTCGACCTGCCGATGCGCAGCACCGGCACCGGCGCCAACGTGCCGTTCCGCGGCGTCGGCGAGCGCGCGCCGGCGTTGCGCGAGGACTTCCGCATCGTCGCCGGGCGCATGTTCCGGCCCGGCCAGAACGAGGTGATCGTCGGTCGCGGCGTCTTTGCGCAGTTCGGAAACGTCGACCTGGGCCAGGAAGTCACGTGGGGCTCGCAGACCTGGCGCATCGTCGGCGTGTTCTCCGCCGGCGGCAGCGTCTCGGAGTCGGAGGTGTGGACCGACATCGTCGTGCTGCGCGGCGTCTACCGGCGGGGCAACACCGTGCAGATCGTGCGTGCACAGCTGGAGTCGCCCGCCGCGCTGGCGCAAGTTCGCGCGCGCCTCGAGCACGACCCGCGGCTCAATGTGTCGGTGCGCAGCGAGCGGGCATTCTATGCCGACCAGTCGCGGATCCTGCTCGCGCTGATCAAGTACGTCGGTACCACGCTCGCGGTGCTGATGGGCGTCGGCGCCGTGTTCGCCGCGCTCAACACGATGTACTCGGCCGTGTCTTCGCGCACGCGCGAGATCGCAACGCTCCGTGCGCTCGGCTTCGGAGCGGCGCCGGTGCTGACCTCGGTGCTGCTGGAGGCCGCGCTGCTCGGCCTGATCGGTGGCGTGCTGGGTGGCGTGCTCGTCTATTTCGCGCTCAACGGCTACCAGGCGTCGACGCTCAATTGGGGCAGCTTCAGCCAGCTCACCTTCGCGTTCACCGTGACGCCACGGCTGCTCGTGACCGGTCTCTGGTATTCGCTCATACTCGGTCTAGTGGGCGGGCTGCTCCCGGGATTGCGGGCAGCGCGCATGCCCGTGACGGCCGGACTGAGGGAACTGTAGTCGATGAGCAGCCTGGGGCGTGGCGGGCCCGGCGGAACGCCGGTCGGCCAGCCGACGCAACTGACATTGTGGTCCGAACGCGAAGTCGGCACGGCCTGGAACGTGCGGATCAGCCGGCGCGCGCGGCGCATGTCGATGCGCGTGTTTCCCGGCGGCCGCGTCGAGGTCGTCGTGCCGCCCGGCGCGGGCGTGCCGGCGATCGAGCGCTTCGTCGCACGACACCGCGAGTGGGCGGAGCGACGCTCGCAAGAGCTGCTGCGGCTGGCGCCCAAAGCGGCGGACCGGCAGCCGCGCACGATCGAACTCGGCTTGCTCGGCCGGACGCTGGGCGTCGAGTACGTCGCAGGCCGGCGCGTCCGTGCCGAGGAAGTGGACGAGCACAACCTGCGCGTGCATGCACCGAGCCTGACCGATCGCCACGCCAGCCAGGCACTCGTGCCGTGGCTCATGCGGACGGCAGCCCACGAACTGTCGGCTCGGCTTGCGCCGCTCGCGGCGGAGATCGACATCGACTACGCGCGCATGAGCGTGCGTCGCCAGCGCACGCGCTGGGGCAGTTGCTCGACGCGCGGCACGATCAGCCTCAACGTCTGCCTGATGTTCCAGCGGCCCGAAGTGGTCCGCTACCTCATGGTCCACGAGCTCTGTCACCGTCGCCACATGAACCATTCCCGACGCTTCTGGGCGCTCGTGGCGACGCACCAGCCCGACTGGAAACCGCTCGACGTCGAGCTGCTGCAGGGCTGGCGTCACGTGCCGGCCTGGGTGTGCGCATGAGCACGCCGCGCGACGACGACGACGACGCGACCGCGGGCACGCGCGCGCCAGCCGCGCGGGACGCAATGGAAGGCGAGGGCATCCACTGGGACCTCGGCGAGTCGGTGAGCTACGGCGAGTACCTGCACCTCGATCGGGTCCTCGGTGCGCAGCAGCCGCTGTCGCCGCATCACGACGAGATGCTGTTCATCGTGATGCACCAGGCGAGCGAGCTCTGGATGAAGCTCTGCATCCACGAGCTGCGCGCCGCGATCGGGCAGGTCCGCCGCGACGACCTCGGGCCGGCGTTCAAGATGCTCGCACGCGTCTCGCGCGTGCAGATCCAGCTGGCGCAGTCGTGGGACGTGCTGAGCACGATGACGCCGTCCGACTATTCGGCGTTCCGCGAGGCGCTCGGCAAGTCCTCGGGCTTCCAGAGCTTCCAGTACCGCACTCTGGAGTTCCTGATTGGCAACCGGAATGCAGCGATGATCGAGGTGCACCGAAGGACGCCGGAGCTGTACGCAGAACTGAAGGCGGTGTTGCACGAACCGAGCCTCTACGACGAAAGCCTGCGCCTGCTCGGGCGACGCGGCTTCGCCGTGCCCCCGAGCCACCTCGAGCGCGACTGGAGCCAGCCGTACGTCGAGGACCCGCGGGTCACGGCCGTTTGGCTCGAGGTCTATCGCCGCACCGACCGGCACTGGGACCTCTACGAACTCGCCGAAAAGCTCGTCGACCTCGACCAGCGGTTCCAGCTGTGGCGCTTCGCGCACCTCAAGACGGTGGAGCGGATCATCGGCTTCAAGCGCGGCACCGGCGGCACCAGCGGCGCGGCATACCTGGCGAAAGCGCTGGAATTGCGGTTCTTCCCCGAGCTCTGGAGCGTCCGGACCTCGATCTGAAGGTGTGTAGAATCGGGCGACCCCGGGCCGTCGCCCGCGCCGGATGCCGACATGCAGGAACGCCTTCACAACATTAACGTCCTCTCGAGCGAGCTGCTGCCGACGCCCGAGGACATCAAGCGCGACCTGCCGTTGCCACCGGCGTCCGAAGAATTCGTCTACCGCAGTCGGCACGCCGTGCGCCGGATCCTCGACCGCGAAGACCCGCGGCTGTTCGTCGTCGTCGGGCCCTGCTCGATCCACGACCCGGCCGCGGCGCACGAGTACGCCGAGCGGCTCAAGACGCTGGCGGCGAAGGTCGAGCGCTCGATGTTGCTCATCATGCGGGTCTATTTCGAGAAGCCGCGCACGACGGTCGGCTGGAAGGGGCTCATCAACGACCCCGACATGGACGACTCGTTCCACATCGAAAAGGGCATCCGCACGGCGCGCGAGCTGCTGCTGCACCTGGCGAGCCTCGGCCTGCCCGCGGCGACCGAGGCGCTCGATCCGATCATGCCGCAGTACCTGTCCGAGCTGATCACCTGGACCGCGATCGGTGCGCGCACTACGGAGTCGCAGACGCACCGCGAGATGGCGAGCGGGTTGTCGACCCCGGTCGGATTCAAGAACGGCACCGACGGGTCGCTGACCGTGGCGATCAACGCGCTGCAGTCGGTGCGCCACCCGCACCATTTCCTCGGCATCACGCAACGGGGCCAGTCCGCCGTGTTTCGCACGCGCGGCAACCGTTACGGCCACATCGTGCTGCGCGGGGGCGGGTCGCGGACGAACTACGATTCCGTGAGCGTCGCATTGTGCGAGCGTGAGCTGGAGAAGGCCGGGCTGCCGGCCAACATCGTCGTCGACTGCAGCCATGGCAATTCCAACAAGGACCCGGGGCTGCAGCCGCTGGTGGCCGAGAATCTCGCCAACCAGGTCCTCGAAGGCAACCGCTCGATCGTCGGGTTCATGCTCGAGAGCCACCTGAACTGGGGCAGCCAGCCGTTGAGCGGCGACCGCAGCCAGCTCCGCTATGGCGTCTCGGTGACCGACGCCTGCATCGACTGGGCCGCGACGGAACAGGTGCTGCTGGCGGTCGACGAGCGACTGCGCACGGCGCCGCGTTTTGCGAAGGACACCGCGGCCGCCTGACGCCCCAGGCGCGACTGCGTGGCCTGCACGAGGTCATTCACGATGCTGCTGCAGCGAAGGTGTAACACGGGTTCGATCCTCGTTCTCGCCGGGATGGCGAGCCTGCCGTTGCTGGCCGGAGTTGCCGCGGCCGCCTCGACGTACCATGTCAAGGTCGAGTCGGAACTGAATGGCCTCGACGTCAAGGTCTCGACGGTCGAGAACCCCGGCGGCATCGTCGTGCGGCTGCAGAACGACAGCGCCACGAAAATACGCTGCAACCTGCGGTACGACGCGCCGCCACAGCCGATCGGTCGGCGGACGGTCTACGTCGAAGCCGGCAAGATGGAGCAGAGCGTGTTCGGCGCCAAGCGCCAGTGGTTCCGGATCGACGTGAAGGTCGCCTGCGAGGCGGTTTCATAGGGCACCCGCCTGGTTGGCGTCAGGACGACGCTCCAGCGTCCCATGCGGGCCTGCGCAATTTCCGCGCTGCCGACGGGCAACGTCCATCAATTGCCGTGGCGAACCGGGTGGTCCCAGGCCTGCTTGTTGTAGTCGACCACGTCCATCGAGGGCGTGGTCTCACCACATCAGGTCGTCGGGTACCACGAAGTCCTTGTATGCCTCGTCGACGGGTGTGCCAGCAGGCTGCTCGGACGGCGGCGGCACGACAGCGCGCGCTTCGCGTTCCTTGATGCGCGCGGTGACCTCGCTCGGCAGCAACTCGTAACGGCCGTCGCACCGGACGATGCCGACCTCGCCGCGCACGATCCGTTCGCGCAACGGCGCGTCGACGGCGACCCGGCCGATCTTGCCGTTCATCATGAAGTTGTAGTACTCGTCGCTCTCCGGCTTCGCGATGCGATGCTGCTCGACGAGCTGGCGAATCTCGGCCCAGCGGGCCTTCGCGGCCGCCTTTTCCTCGCGCTTGCGGTTGAGCTCGGCGTCCTTGGCGGCCTTGGCCGCCGCCGCACGCTGCTGTTCCGCGACACGCGCAGCCTCGCGCTGGTCTCGCTCCTTCTTGCCAACCTGCTTGCGGTCGTTGAAGTTCTGGCGTTGCTTCTGCTGCTCGGCCTGCCGGACCTGCTTTTCGCTGACCAGCCCGGCCTGCAGCAGCTGCTCTCGCAAGGACAAGCCTGTCATGTAGCGCAACCTCGGGGCGTCGAACGGGGGGAAGGGGGCCGGTATGTTACGCAGGCGCCCGGGGGATTGCGAAGCCAACCGCCACCGCACTGGGGCGTAGGAGCCGCCCCGCTGCTGCACCGGGCCGGGCGGGCGGCGCGAGCCCGGTGTGGGCTGCTAACATCGCCGGCAAGACCACGCGGTCGCCAACGAACCAACGAACGACACCGAACGCAAGGAGAAACCGACATGACCATCAAAGTGGGCGACAGGATGCCCGCCGGCACGTTCAAGACGATGACCAAGGACGGCCCGCAGAACCTCACGACGGACCAGCTTTTCGCCGGCAAGAAGGTCGTGCTGTTTTCCGTGCCGGGGGCGTTCACGCCGACCTGCGATGCCAAGCACCTGCCGGGCTTCGTCGAGAAGGCGGGCGAGCTCAAGGCCAAGGGCGTCGACACGGTCGCGTGCATGGCCGTCAACGACGTGTTCGTGATGAATGCCTGGGGCAAGCATTCGAACGTCGGCGACAACGTGTTGATGCTGGCGGACGGCAACGCCGAGTACGCGAAGGCGCTGGGGCTCGAACTCGATGCGAAGGGCTTCGGCATGGGCGTGCGTGGCCAGCGCTTCGCCGTGGTGGTCGAGGACGGCGTTGCCCGGCAGGTGCTGGTCGAGGGGCCGGGCGAGTTCAAGGTCTCCAGCGCCGACTACGTGCTGGGCCAGCTCTGAGACAACCAGACAAGGCAGCTCCAGCTGCCGCACGAAAGGATCGCGGCGCCCCAGGGCGCCGCGATGCCGTCAGGGAGACGACATGGACCTGATCCTGAAGCCGCCGGCCGTGACGATGCTCTATGCAGCGCTGGCCGGAATCCTGCTCGTCGCGCTCGCGCTCAACGTCGTGCGCTTCCGGCTGGGCCGTCGCGTCGGCCTCGGCTTCGGCGCCGACGGGATTCTCGAGCAGCCCGTGCGCGTGCACGCCAATTTTGCCGAGAACGCCCCGGTGTTCCTGGTGCTGTTGCTGCTGGCCGAACTCGCGGGCCTGGCCGCCGGTTGGCTGCACGCCGCAGGCGTGGTCTTCCTGGCGGCGCGACTGGCGCACGCGTTCGGGCTCGGCTCGAGCCCGGGCCGCACGCCCGGCCGTTTCCTCGGTTCGGCCGGCACCTGGACGGTGATCCTCGCGCTCAGCGGCTATCTGCTGGTGCAGACCCTGGGGCACTGACCGGCTGCTGCCCGGGGGCGCTGAAGGGCTGAAGCTAGGGGCGCCGTGTCGCGGCGCGGGTTGCGTCGGCCAACGAAAAAAGCCGGGCTGTGAACCCGGCCTTTTCCTGGTGAGGATCGCCCGCCCGTGCCGCCTCGAAGGACGGGGACGAGAGGCTATGGCCTCAGCCGAGCGCTTTCTCGAGCTCCGGCACGATCTGGAACAAGTCACCGACCAGGCCGATGTCCGCGCTCTCGAAAATCGGTGCTTCGGCGTCCTTGTTGATCGCGACGATCGTGCGCGCGTCCTTGATGCCCGTCATGTGCTGGATCGCGCCCGAAATGCCGATCGCGAAGTACAGTTCCGGCGCGATGATCTTGCCGGTCTGGCCGACCTGGAGGTCGTTGGGCACATACCCGGCATCAACCGCGGCTCGCGACGCACCGACGGCCGCGCCGATCTTGTCCGCCAGCGCGTAGATCAGCTTGAAGTTGTCGGCGCTGCCGAGCGCGCGACCGCCCGACACGACACGCGAGGCGGCCTGCAGGTCAGGGCGGCCGGTCGTGGCGCCCGAACGCGACACGAAGCGCGTGTGGCCGGGCAGGGCCACGTCGACACTCGTCTTTTCGATCGGGGCGCTGCCCCCGAGCGGGGCCGCCTCGAACGAGGCCACGCGCACCGTGGCGACGACGGGCGCGTCGGCAGGCACTTCGACCGTGAGGATCGCGTTGCCGGCGTAGACCGGCCGCTTGAACACGTGCGAGCCCTCGACCGCCATGACGTCCGACACCTGGCTCACGCCGAGCAGGGCGGCCACGCGCGGCATCACGTCCTTGCCGAACGTGGTCGACGGGCCGAACACGTGCGTGTAACCGCCGGCCGTGGCGAGCTTCGCCACCTGCGGTGCGTAGACCGCCGCGAGCGGCTCCTGGTTCGCCGGGTTCTCGACCACGACGACCTTCGCGACGCCCGTGACAGCGGCGGCCTGCTGCGCCACGGCCGAGGCGTCGGCGGCGAGCACGGCGACGTCGATCGACGCGCCGGGGACTTTCGCCGCACAGGCAACCGCCTTGAGCGTGCTGGCGTTCAGCTTGGCGCCGTCATGCTCGGCGACGACGAGGATCTTGCTGCTCATCAGACCAACCCCTTCTGCTTCAGCACACCGACGAGTTCGGCGACGTCCTTGACCATGATGCCCTTCGAGCGGGCCGGCGGCGGCTCGACCTTGACGGTCTTGAACGGACTGCCTTCGGTGACGCCGTAATCGCCCAGGTTCTTCGTGTCGAGCGGTTTCTTCTTCGCCTTCATGATGTCCGGCAGCTTGACGTAGCGTGGCTCGTTCAGGCGCAGGTCGACCGAGAGCACGGCCGGCAGGTCGATCTCGAGCGTCTCGAGACCGGCGTCGACTTCACGCGTGACGGTGGCCTTGCCGTCGGTCACTTCGACCTTGGAACAGGAAACGGCCTGCGGACGGTCGAGCAGAGCCGCGAGCATCTGCGCGGTCTGGCCGTTGTCTTCGTCGATGGCCTGCTTGCCGAGCAGGACCAGGAACGGCTGTTCGGCCTGCGCGATCCCGTGGAAAACCTTCGCCACCGACAGCGGCGGCAGGTTGGCGTCCGTCTGCACGAGGATCGCGCGGTCCGCGCCCATCGCCAGCGCCGTGCGCAGCTGCTGCTGGGTGTCTGCCGGCCCAATGCTGACTGCGACGACTTCGTCCGCCAGACCCTTTTCCTTGATGCGGAGCGCTTCTTCGAGCGCGATCTCGTCGAAGGGGTTGATGCTCATCTTGACGCCTTCGGTGATGACGCCCGTGTTGTCCGGCTTGACCCGGACGCGGACGTTGTAGTCCACCACGCGTTTGACCCCGACCATGATTCTGCGCACGCGCTCACTCCTCTGCAGATGGCTTAGTCTTGCAACGCAGCATCATACCAGTCCGGCCGCGCCGGAACGCTCGCCGGACCGGGTCCGGACGGAGGCGGCCCCGGCCTCACCAGCCGCGCTTGTCGTCCAGTTGCCGCGTCAGGTTCAGCAGGCGTCGGTAGCTTTCGAGACGGCGCGGATCGATGTCGCCCGACCGCGCCGCGGCCTGGACCGCGCACTGCGGTTCGCGCAGGTGCAGGCAGTCGAGGAAGCGGCATCCGGCGGCCCGCGTCGCGATCTCCACGAAGCCGGTCTGGACCATCTTCGGTTCGACGACGGGTGGCGCGTAATCGCGCACGCCCGGCGAGTCGGCGAGTTCGCCCCACGGACGCTGCACGATGGCGGAGGCGACGGTCGTGTGCCGACCTTCCCCGGTCGCGGCGGAGAGCTCGGAGGTCGCACGGTAGGCATCGCCACACAAGGCGTTGGTCAATGACGACTTGCCCACGCCGGACTGGCCGGCGAGCAACGTGCGCTTGCCGCGCAGTCGCTCGATCAGCCCGTCGAGGCCTGACTGCTGCTTGGCCGAAACCTGCACGACGGGCACGCCCATGCGGCGGTAGGTCTCGAGGAAATCGAAGTCCGCGGCGGCGAACTGTCCCTCGTCGAGCAGGTCCTGCTTGTTCAGGATCAGCAGCGGAGCAATCCCGGCGTACCCTGCGCCGGCCATGTAGCGGTCGACGATGAACGGGTCACAGGTGGGACGCGGTGCGACGACGATGCCGAGCTGATCGAGGTTGGCAGCGATCGCTTCGTCGACGCCGCGGCTGTCGGTGCGCATCAGCACGTTGCGGCGTGGCTGGCGGTCGCGGACGACCCAGACCTCACCGCCAGCTTCTTCGGGCTCCAGCAGCACCTCGTCGCCCGCGACGACCTCGAGGCGCCGACCGCGAATCTTGCAGCCGAGTCGCTCCCCGCTATCGCGCGCAAGCACCACGACACGGCGACCGTACGACTCGACGACCGTGCCCGTGCGAGCGGAGCCGGCTGCGGCCGCCTCTTCGGCGGCCCTCAACTTGTGCTTCGGGTGCCGTTCCCGCCGGTTCACGAGGCGACGGGGCCCGTGTTCGCGAGCAGCGGAGCGGCATGGCCGGGAACGAGGCGTGCGATGCGCGCGACGGGCGGTGGGTGGGAGTCGTAAAAGGCGGAGTGCAGCGGGTCAGGGGTCAGCGTGCTCGCGTTGTCGCGGTACATCGTCACCAGCGCGCGTGCGAGTTCAGGGCCGTCACTGTGCTGTGCGGCAAAGGCATCGGCCTCGAACTCGTGCTTGCGCGACCAGGCGGATGCCAGCGGCGTGAAGACCCAGGTGAAGACCGGCAGCCCCAGCATGAACAGCAGCAAAGCGGCGGAGTCACTGGCATCGACGACACCGAGCGACCGGTAGAACCAGTCCTGCCGGGCCAGCCAGCCGAGCAGGGCGAAGCCAGCGAGCGAAGCGGCTCCACTCACGACCAGGCGCTGCGGAATGTGTCGCAGCTTGAAGTGCGCCAGCTCGTGCGCGAGCACCGCTTCGACCTGGATCGGCGACAGCGAGGTCAACAACGTGTCGAAGAAAACAATCCGCTTTTCGCGACCAAGACCGGTGAAATAGGCGTTGCCGTGTGCAGAGCGCCGCGATCCATCCATCACGTAGACATCACGTGCGTGAAATTCGCAGCGGGCAAGCAACGCGTCGATCCGCTCGCGCAGTGCGGTGTCCTGCAGCGGCGTGAAGCGGTTGAAAAGCCCCGCGATCCACCGCGGCCATGCCCACAGCAGCACCAGCGAGAAGGTCATCCAGGTGGCCCAGGCGACCAGCCACCAGAGTCGACCGGCCGCATCCATCACCCACAGGATGGTGGCGACCACCGCGAGACCGAGCAGGCCGCCCAGCACGAGTCCTTTGAAGAGGTCGATGACGAAGGTGCGGACCGTCGTGTTATTGAAACCGAACCGCTGCTCCAGAACGAAGGTACGCCACAACGAGCAGGGCAGGCCCAGCACCGCCAGTACGAGCATGACGAGCAGTACGTGGACCACGCCGTCCCAGGGGGGCGGCAACTGCCACGCCGCGACCATCCCCGCGACGGCCTGGAGGCCACCACCGAGCGTCAACCCGAGCAGGATCACCGCATCGTAGAGGATTTCCACGCGACCGAATTTCTGCCTGGCCACGGTGTAGTCCGCGGCCTTCTGGTGCTCGGCGAGGCTCACGGCGTCGGCAAACGAAGCCGGGACCGCATCACGTCGCGCCACGACCTGCCTGACCTGGCGCGAGGATAACCACAACTGCAGCAGCAGGTGTGCTGCGAGGGCGGCCACGAAGACGACGGTGAACCAGTGCGCCATGTCGGGAAGGGTACCAACCCCGCGAGGCGGGGCAGAGCGTGGGGGCGGCAGCTTAGCGTTTGCTAGAATGCGCCACAATCGAGTGCCGGCGGCCCAGTGAGCAGGGCCGAGCGCGGTACGTTTCCTTGTTCTGTCTTACGCGCCGGGCACGAGTGAAAGCCGACAATCTCATCTGGATCGACCTCGAAATGACCGGGCTCGACACGCAGTCCGATCACATCATCGAAATCGCGACGATCGTCACCGATGCAGCCTTGAACCTGGTGGCAGAAGGGCCCGTGCTGGCCGTCCATCAGCCGGACGACGTGCTGTCTGCGATGGACGACTGGAACCGCAAGACGCACGGTGCGTCAGGCCTGCTGCAGCGCGTGCGCGAAAGCACCCTGACCGCGGCCGGGGCGGAGGAGCAGACGCTTCGGTTTCTTGCGGCGCACGTCGACGCCGGCGTGTCACCGATGTGCGGGAACAGCATCTGCCAGGATCGGCGCTTCCTTGCCCGTGAGATGCCGGCGCTCGAAAAGTATTTCCACTACCGCAATCTCGACGTGAGCACGGTGAAGGAACTTGCGCGAAGGTGGGCCCCGTCCGTGCTCGAAGGCGTGAAAAAGGCGTCCACGCACCTCGCGCTGGACGATATCCGCGAATCCATCCGCGAACTCGAACACTATCGCCGCCATTTCTTGCGCGTCGCGTAGCTGGATAACCGGTCGGCATTGCATGAATACCGAGTCGCAAACTCGACTGCTCAGGGCCGTTTACGCGTGCCTTCGCCCACTCGCAAGATTGCTCCTTCGCTCCGGTGTGGCATTCAAAACTTTTGAAGAGATTGCCAAAGCAGCGTTTGTACATGAGGCGCTGCTCGAGCGCGATTCGAAAGGACGATTGACGAATACATCGCGCGTAGCCGTTCGGACTGGGCTCTCACGAAAGGAAGTGCGTCGCATCAGTGAGGAAGCACTGACGACAGCTCGGGGTGAGACCGTCCGCATGGGGCACTTTGGGACGCCTGCACGCGCCTTGGATGCGTGGCACTCGGATTCACGTTTCGTGGATAGCAGCGGCTTGCCGAAAGACTTGCCGTTCGAAGGCGGTGTCCACAGTTTTTCGGATGTCGTCCGTGCCGCGGGTGGCGATGTTCCGCCCGGTGCCGTGCGTGCTGAGTTGATTCGAGCAGCTGCGGTCTTGGAACTGGAAAACGGTCACCTGCGGCCGACCAAGCGATACTTTGTCCCTGGTGATTTTGACGAGAAGGCAATCACGATTCTATCGGGCATTCTCTTTCCGATGATTGCCGGCGTGGATCACAACGCGAATCCAAATCGCACATCGGGTGGGTTCATTCAGAGATTCGCGTTTGCGCCGCTGCCGGAGCATCGTCGCGCTGAGTTTAGAGAGTGGTCGCGCGAAGAGGCGACCCAGTTCATCGAAATGATCAATGACCGATTGAATCGGGACAAGATCCCGCCTGAAGATGCCGGCGAGCGTGATCTGATCAGCGGTGTGGGCGTCTTTTTCTACGAAGGACTGTCGGCCGACAGCCTGCCCAAACCGGAGCAAGAGGGCTAGCTGCGACTGATCGACGTTATGAGCGCGGCAGGTCAGCTTTCTTATCCACCCAGCGTAAGGACTCCCACTCTAGGGGCGCGGCAAGAAGACGGTTGCGCCCTCGCGAACACAGCGGGCCGCGCACCGGGATCTGCTTCAAGTTTTGATCGCCTGTCGTTCGGCGATGTGCTCGTTGAGAACGTCAAAACGCAGTCGGGACCGAACGCGTGACGCAGGAATGAAAAAGGGCGCACCTGGAGTCAGGCGCGCCCCTTTTTCATTACGAGAAAGCCTCAGCGACCTTCAATTCGTGTTGCCAGGACCAAGCCACCCCGGTTTGGCTGCGTACCGACAATCACGACCACGTCGCC
>DATMIB010000204.1:0-6094 GCA_035554635.1 Steroidobacteraceae bacterium
GCCGACCGCATCCCGTTCGAGTCGCCCCCGCGGCCGGCCCGGTTGGCGCTCGGCCTCTACCCCGACGCGCCCGTCGTTGCGGTGCTGCCCGGCAGCCGCCGCGCCGAGGTGGGCAAGCTCGGCGAGCCGTTTGCCGCGACGATCGCGTGGCTGCACGCCCGGCGACCACAGCTGCAGTTCGTGGCGCCGATGGCGAACCCTGCGGCCCGTGCCGCGTTCGAGCAGGCGCTGGCGCTGCACGCCCCGGGCGTTAAGGTCCGGCTCGTCGACGGTCGCGCCCAGGAGGCACAGGCCGCGGCCGACGCAGTCCTCGTTGCATCGGGCACGGCGACGCTCGAGACTGCGTTGATCAAGCGGCCGATGGTCGTCGCCTACCGCGTCGCGCCGCTCACGAGCTGGCTGCTGCGCGACCTCAAGCTCATGAAGGCCGAGTTCTTCGCCCAACCGAACCTGCTCGCCGGCCGGCGTCTCGTGCCCGAGTATTTCCAGGACGAGGTGCGGCCCGACGTGCTCGGGCCGGCGCTGCTCGAGCAACTCGAGCGACCCGATCGCGACGAACTCGTCCGCGCCTTCGGTGACATTCACCGGACGTTGCGGCGCGATGCGAGCGCGCGCGCGGCCGAGGCGGTGCTGGAACTGCGCGAACGGCACCGGCGGCCGGCATGACGCGCGCCTGCCCGCAGCAGTCGTCGTTCGACCTGCGCAAGGTCGGGCTGACGGCCGGCGTCGACGAAGCCGGACGCGGGCCGCTCGCAGGCCCGGTCGTCGCGGCTGCCGTGATCCTCGACCGCCGGCGGCCGATCCGCGGCATCGCCGACTCCAAAGCGCTCACGGCGGAAGTGCGCGAGGAACTCGCGATCAAGATCCGCGACCGCAGCGTCGCGTGGGGCGTCGGCTGGGCCGACCCCTGCGAGATCGACGCGATCAACATCCTGCAGGCGACGATGCTCGCGATGCGACGCGCGTTGCTCGGCCTGCACCTGCCCCCGGCCCACGTCATCGTCGACGGCGACCGCTGCCCGAACCTCGCCGGGCTCGCGTTCGACTGCAGCGTCGAGGCGGTCGTGGCCGGCGATGCGAGCGTGACCTGCGTCGGCGCGGCGTCGATCCTGGCCAAGACCGCACGCGACGGGTTCATGCGCGAGTTGTGCGGGCGGTATCCCGGATACGGCTTCTCGGCGCACAAGGGCTACGGCACGCCGGAGCACCTCGACGCGCTGCGTCGACTGGGGCCTTCCCCGGTGCACCGTCGCAGCTTTGCGCCGGTACAATCGTCTGCCCTCGTCGATTGAGCCGCCGATGGCCCGTTTCGTCCATCTCCACGTCCACACCGAATACTCGCTCGTCGACGGCGTCGTCCGCATCGAGAGCGAAAAGGGCGACGACGGCAAGCTCGTTCGCGAGGGACTGATCGACGCGACCGCGCGCCTCGGCATGCCGGCCGTCGCGCTCACGGACCAGGCCAACCTGTTCGCGCTGGTCAAGTTCTACAAGACCGCGCAGTCGAAGGGCGTCAAGCCGCTGATCGGCGTCGACGCGCTCGTGCGCAGCGACGAAAGCGACAAGGCCGAGCCGCACCGGCTCGTGCTCCTGTGCCAGAACGCGCGCGGGTACAACAACCTGACGCGCCTGGTCACGCGCAGTTACCTCGAAGGGCAGGGCAGCCACGGCCCGACCTTGCTGCGCTCGTGGCTCGATGCCGAGACGACCTCCGGCCTGATCGCGCTGTCGGGCGCGCGCGAAGGCGACATCGGCCGTGCGCTCGTGGCCGGCAAGGAGCCCGAGGCACGCGCGCTGCTCGACGACTGGCTCGCGTTGTTCGGCGACCGCTACTACCTCGAGTTGCAGCGCACGGGCCGCCCGGGCGAGGAAGACTGCATCGCCGGCTCTCTGCAACTCGCAGTCACGCTCGGCGTGCCGGTCGTCGCGACCAACGACGTGCGCTTCCTGAAGCCCGGGGATTTCGAATCGCACGAGGCGCGCGTCTGCATCCACGAAGGCGTGCTGCTCGCCGACGCCTCGCGGCCGCGCCGCTACAGCGAAGAGCAGTACCTGCGTTCGCCCGAGGAAATGGCGCAGCTCTTTGCAGACTTGCCCGAAGCGCTCGAGAACTCGGTCGAGATCGCGCGCCGGCTCAACCTCGAGATCAAGCTCGGCAAGCCGTCGTTGCCGGCCTATCCGGTGCCGGCCGGTCGCACGACCGAGGACCACCTGCGCGAGGAGTCGCGGGCCGGTCTCGAGGGTCGCTGGCCCATACTAGAGAATGCGCCGGGCGCGAAGATCACGCGCGAGGCCTACGACGAGCGTCTGGCGATCGAGCTCGACGTCATCTGCCAGATGGGGTTCGCGGGCTACTTCCTGATCGTCGCCGACTTCATCCGCTGGGCACGCGAGAACGGCGTGCCGGTGGGGCCGGGGCGCGGTTCGGGCGCCGGGTCGCTCGTGGCCTACGCGCTCGGCATCACCGACCTCGACCCGCTGCGCTACGACCTGCTGTTCGAGCGTTTCCTCAATCCCGAACGCGTGTCGATGCCCGACTTCGACGTCGACTTCTGCATGGAAGGCCGCGACCGCGTCATCGACTACGTCGCGCAGCGCTACGGCCGCGACCGTGTCTCGCAGATCATCACCTACGGCACGATGGCGGCGAAGGCCGTCGTGCGCGACGTCGCGCGCGTGCAGGGGCTGTCCTACGGTTTTGCAGACAGCATCGCCAAGCTGATCCCGTTCGAGCTCGGCATCACGCTCGACGACGCGCTCGAGAAGGAAGAGGAACTCCGCAAGCGCTACCGCAACGAAGGCGAGGTTCGCGAAGTCCTCGACATGGCCCGTTCGCTCGAGGGCCTCGTGCGCAATGCAGGCATGCACGCGGGCGGCGTCGTGATCGCACCGTCGGTGCTGACCGACTTCGCGCCGCTCTATTGCGACGCGAACGGCTCGAGCATCGTCACGCAGTTCGACAAGGACGACGTCGAGGCGGCGGGGCTGGTCAAGTTCGACTTCCTCGGCCTGCGCACGCTGACGATCATCGACTGGGCATTGCGCACGATCAACGCGGCGCGCGCGGCCGCGGGCGAGCCGCCGCTCGACATGGCCACGCTGCCGATGGACGACGCCGCGACGTATGCGCTGCTCAAGAGCAGCAAGACGACCGCGGTGTTCCAGCTCGAATCGCGCGGCATGAAGGACCTGATCAAGCGCCTGCAGCCCGACACGTTCGAGGACATCGTCGCACTCGTGGCGCTGTTCCGCCCGGGCCCGCTCGAGTCGGGCATGGTCGACGACTTCATCCAGCGCAAGCACGACAAGACCGGCGGCGAGATCGATTACCTGCACCCGGACCTGAAGCCGGTGCTGTTCCCGACCTACGGCGTGATCCTGTACCAGGAACAGGTCATGCAGATCGCGCAGGTGCTGGCCGGCTATTCGCTCGGTGGCGCCGACCTGCTGCGTCGCGCGATGGGCAAGAAGAAGCCCGAGGAGATGGCCAAGCAGCGCTCGATCTTCGTCGAAGGCGCCACCGCGCGCGGCGTGGCGGAATCGGTCGCCACGCACATCTTCGACCTGATGGAGAAGTTCGCGGGGTACGGCTTCAACAAGTCGCACTCCGCGGCCTACGCGGTCCTCTCGTACCAGACCGCGTGGCTCAAGACGCATTACCCGGCCGCGTTCATGGCCGCGGTGCTGTCGTCGGACATGGACAAGACCGACAAGGTCGTCACGCTGATCGACGAGTGCAACGACATGAGGCTCAAGGTCGAGCCTCCGGACATCAATGCCTCGCAGTACATGTTCACGGTGTCGGGGCCGAAGTCGATTCGCTACGGGCTCGGCGCGATCAAGGGCGTCGGGCAGGCCGCGGTCGAGAACATGATCCAGGTGCGTGAAGCCGGCGGTCCGTTCCGCGACCTGCGCGACTTCTGCCGCCGGCTCGACCTCGCGAAGGTCAATCGGCGCGTGCTCGAGGCGCTGATCCGCGCGGGCGCCTGCGATTCTTTCGGCGGCAGTGGCAAACGCGCGACGCTGATGCATCAATTGCCCGCGGCGATGCAGGCGGCGGACCAGTCCTCCAAGGCCAAGGAGGCCGGCCAGACCGACCTCTTCGGCCTCGCCTTCACCTCTCCCACGCCAGTGGGAGAGGTCGCACGAAGTGCGGGTGAGGGCAGCACGGGCGAGGGCGACGACAGCCTTCCCGAGTGGAGCGAAGCCGTCCGGCTTGCGGGCGAACGCGAGACGCTCGGCCTGTACCTGACCGGTCACCCGATCGCCGAATACGAGCGGGAGCTGCGACCGATCATCAGCGGCCGTATCGTCGACGTTGGCGGTGCCAAACCGATCGGTGGCGGCGAGGAGAAGGGCAACGCCTGGCGCGGTCCCGGGCGCCCCGTCACGGTCGCCGGGCTCGTGCTCGAGATCCGCAAGCGCGGCGGCCGCACGAGCTTCATCCTCGACGACCGCAGCGCGCGTCTCGAAGTGACGATGTTCGAGGACGTCTTCCAGCAGTACCGCACGCTCGTCAGCAAGGACGCGATTTTGGTCGTCGAAGGCGGCCTGCGCTGGGACGACTTCATCGACGGCTGGCGGCTGCAGGCAAAGAAGATCCTCGACGTCACGCAGGCGCGCGAGCAGTACGCGCGCAACCTCGTGCTGCGCTGGCCCGCGGGCCGTAACCGCAACGGCGACGCGACGAAACTGGTCGCGGCGCTCGCGAGCGCGCTGAAGCCCAACACGGGCGGAAGCTGCAACGTCGCCGTGCGCTACGCGACGGACGAGGCCTCGGCGATCCTGCAGTTCAGCCAGCAGTGGCGCGTGCGTCCCTCGCGCGAATTGATCGAGCACCTCGGCAGGCTCGTCGGCCGCGACGCGGTCGAGCTCTACTACGCACCGCGCGAGTAGCTCCCCCAGCTCGCCCGCTCGCGGGAGAGGTCGCGCGAAGCGCGGGTGAGGGCGCGGCGCCGGGCGCGAAATGACAAGCGCCAGCTTGGACAGACAGGCGTACGCTCGACCACGGGCGTCTTCCTTGCGGCGCCATGCACGAACGCAACCGGAGGCAATGGACATGCTTTCGTTCCGCTCGATGTTGTTGGCCGTTTTGCCGCTGCTGGTCGGAGCACTTCCTGCCGCGGCCGAATCGCTGCCGGAACTGCTGAAGCCGGTCGATCCGGCCGTGGAAGCGGAATTGATGGCGAAGACGAACTTCGACTTTCGCCAGCAACGTTATACGGCCAAGCGCTTCCGGATCGTCGACATCGATTGGGCGTTGCTGGAACAGGAAGGCGCCCGATTCACCATCACGCCTTTCGAGGACCCGGAATTGGCGGACCTCGCGATCACGGTGCGGACGAAGACGACGGATCTGGATCCCATCCAGGACGAGCGGCGTCAGTGGTACGGCGAAATCGAGGACAGCGCGGGCTGGGGATACAAGCTCGACGGCGAACCCATCTGGATTTCCAACCAGGAGTTCTCGCTCTGGATCATCTCGGGGCCGCAGCAGGTCTCACCCAAGGCGGCGCGCAAGGTCGCGGCCGAAACCGGCGGCGAAGTGATCGCATTTGGCCCGCGTCCGGTGGCCTCCGGGGCGCCCGATGCTCCAGGCGTGATTACCAAGCTCGACTTGCGCACGCTTTATGGAATGTGGCTTGCCGCTCGCGGAGTCCAGATCCAGATCGAGCCCATCACGGACGATCCACGGTATCACCTCGTGTACTGGGTCGATCGTGACAAGGTGCCTCACGGAGGGGGCGGCCCGGACGAAGAACGGAAATATCGAGAGCAGAAGCAGTTTCGCGAACAGTTGCAGCGGGAGCGGGAAGCTGCCGCGGCAAACCCGTAGGCCGAGGGCTGGGATATACGGGAGCATATTTCGACGAGCCTTTTGTGGCTCGACGGCACGCCGTGCCAGCCGGATGCGCCCGGCGCCGCAGTTCGACCGTCCGGCACCGGCCTGGCTCAGGCGGCGGCGGACGTGGCCGGGCGAGGCGCCACACACCCCGATTTGCGCCCCCCGCCCGGGTCCGGCATCCTTCGCGCCCTATGCCATTGAGTTTCCTCGATTTCGAGCAGCCGATCGCCGAGCTCGAAGCCAAGATCG
>DATMIB010000205.1:0-14941 GCA_035554635.1 Steroidobacteraceae bacterium
CGTGAACGGGTTGTTCCTGAGCGGTTCGGAGACGCCTTCCGTGACGGTCTGTGTCGCGGTCGCCGACAGGTCGACGGTGGCCGAACTCTGGCTGAAGCCGTTGCTCCTCGCCGCCGTGAAGATCGTGTTCGAATCGTCGAAACTGGTGCCGTCGGCCCGCTTGGGTGCCGGATACTTCACGGTCGGGTTGTAGTAGATCTTGTTGTAGCCGAAGTTCCTGAAGCAGTTCCGGTCGTCGTTGTCGTCGACGCTGTCGGGCATGTAGTCGTAGTTCATGCTCGACGAGTCGTCGAGGATGAAATAGACATTGGGCCGCACCGTCTTGGTGACGCCCGAAACCAGCGGGACGCTGGCGAGGTCGACCGTGTCGGCCGGCAACGAAGGCGCGATGACGAGTGCCAGCAGTGCGAGGCGCGTGATTGCCGTGGCAGCCATGTCGTTCTTCCTCACTGCACCACGAAGGCCTGCACGAACCGCACGGTGTTGCGCGGGCCGGCGATCCGGACGGTGATGCGGTAGTACGTCTGGGTCTCGCCGGACAGCGGCAGGTTGTTGTAGGAGCCGCCGCTGCGCGTGCTGCCTTCGCTCGTGCCGCCGCCGACCTGCGAGCAGGTCATCGGCGATTTGCCGTCCGCGGCAAACACATTGTTCGGGTCGCCCTCGGAGTTGCAGACGCGATTGATCGCGTAGCGCACGTCGAAGCCGTCGGCGATCCCCGCGCGCACCACCTGCCGTGCCTGCATGTGGCACTGGTCGGTGGGGTCGTTCCCGGAGTCGATCGCAAGCCAGTCCGCGTCGTCTTTCGCATTCCCAGGCGTACGCGTTCCGGTCAGGTCGCAGGCATCCGCCGTGGTCGCGTAGTACCCGTTCGCCACGTCGTCGTCGTGCAGCACGCCGCCGCCCGCGTTGTCCTCGAGCCACTCGATCGCGGCTTCGATTCCGGCGTCGCCCGACTGCAGGGCGGTCCGCTGGAAGGCGAGGTTGCCCGACACGAGCGTGCTCGTGTCACTCGAGCGCAACAGCGCTACCGCCGCGAAGCTCATGACCACGAGCGCGACCAGCACGACGATCAGCGACAGCCCGCGCTGACGCCCGGTCCCGACGGGGCGGCTCGCTGCAGGGTGACGGTTCATATACCGGCCCAGATGACGTTGACGAGGGGCACGACCGAGGTCAGCACGCGGTAGCGGTAACGACGCTCCTCGTCGCTGAGCGCCCGCACGCGCTCGGTGGCTTCGCCGGGATCCCAGAGCACGATCTCCTCCGGGCTCACCATCTGCGGCTCGCGGTTGCCGCGCGTCACGACCGCGATGCGCAGTGCCTTGATCCGCGCGATGGCGGTCATGTCCGGATTGCCCCAGGTCGCGCCCTCGGCATCGACCCATTCGTCGACGGACTGACTGCCCGCCGGCGCGACACCGTACTGGACCTGGAAGTCGACGACCTGGCCGACGATCGACTCCACGTCGTCGAGCGTGGGATTGTCCGGTGCGATCAGCGGGTCGAACCCTGCCAGGTCGCAGCGATTCGAAGCGGACGGCTCGCCACCGTCGTCGCAGACGACGCTGACGGCGCGCATGCCGAGCGAGCCGAGATTGAACACGATGTCGCCGATGTCGTAGGCGACGGGATTTGCGAAGACGTGGTCGGGGTTCGGCGGGTTGTAGTCCGACTCGCCGGAGTTGTGCGTGAGGTTCCAGCCGTTGCCGGTCGCCTGCGCGTCCTTGGTCATCTGCATGAGCGTGCAGATCTTGTTGCCGTCGGGGCTGCCCGCGATGAACAGGTCGCCCTCCACGAGCCCGGCATTGCCGCCGACCGTGAGGATCGACGAGGGCGTCGGCATGCTCTTCACGATCGTCGCGTGCGCCGTACCGAACGGCGCGGAGCTGTGCACCGTGCGCACCGTATCGACGCCGTCTCCACCGTCGGTGACGATCACGGGCGCCAGTGGCTGGGCATCGAGCACCACGCCGTCGTCGAAGTAGACGTTGATGCCCGCGTTGCAGGCGAAGCCGCCCGGCCGCATCAGCCCCGCGCCGGCCGAGCGCAGCTGGCGCTCGACCATGAACAGGCCGATCGCCGCACCGACCTGGGCGTCGTTGCCGGTCGTGGTCGTGCGCTTGCGCGCCTCGAACACGCTCAGTACCTGAAGCACGACGAGCGCCGTCAACAGCGCGAGCGTGACCGCGACCATGAGCTCGACCAGCGACGAGCCACGCTGGCGCGTCATGTCAGTTGCCTGCAAGCGTCGCGCTGACGCTGTGGGCGCGACGGGAGTCGGCACCGGGCGGTTGCCAGCGCACGGTGACCTGCACGACGTTGCCGTCGACCGTGACGGTCTGCGTGCCGTTCGGCAATTGCGGCACTTCCTCTTCGTCGACTGCGTAATCGACGAGGTGCTCGCGGTCGATCCACATGCGGCCGATCGTCGTGTCCGCGACCGTCGCGGCGACAGCCCGGTATTCGAGTTCACCCGCGTCGCGCACGCTGATGCCGAGCGCGCGCACGAGCGCCAGCACCGACATCGAGAACAGCAGCATCGAGACGAGCACTTCGACCATGGCCGAGCCGCGCTGCCCGTCGCGTCCCGGAGTGCGCACCGCGTTCACAGGCACTTCCTCGGGTCGTCGTCTTCCGCGGCGGGATCGCACAAACGCACGAGCCCGCCGGAGAGCAATTGCAGACGCAACGGCCGGTAGCCTGCGGACCCCGGCGGACGCGCGGCGCCGATGTCGACCATCTCGATCGGTTCGCTGCCGTCGCGATTGGGGATGACGCGGCTGAACGAGTCGTAGGTGACCGTGCTCGCGTCCTCCGGATCGATCCGGAGGTCCAGGCCCTTGGTACTTTCCTTGCCGCTGCCTCGGTGCAGGACGGTGTTGTCGGTCGCGCGTTGCACCCGCCAGCCAGAGACGTCGACGACGAACGCCACCGGCAGGTTCAGGCGCACGGCCTCGTTGCGCGCGAGCGTCAGGCCGTACTGCCAGGATTCCCCGGCCGCCCGGATACGACCGTTCTCGACGAACGTGCGCATCGACGGAACACCGATCGCGAGCACGGTCGCCAGCACGGCGACCGTGACCATCAGTTCGACGAGGCTGAAACCGCGGGGCCGGTTCAGGAGCACGTGTCCCCCTTCCGATCCAGCCAGCAGTCCGCCTTGCCCCAGGGGCCCGCGGTCGTCTGGGCACCGGTCTCGTCCAGCGTCAGGACGAACGCGTCCATGAGCCCGGTGCCGGTGGCCGTCACGGTGTACGACCCCGCAGCGAACTCGCAGGCGACGTTGAAGCGCCTGGTGGCAGCGGGGCACGGGCCGCCGACGTAGGTGCGGTTGTCGAGGTAGAACTGCTCGATGGCTACGCGGCCCGTGCCAAGCGATGCCGTCATGTCCATCATTGCGCCGCGACGCAGATGTTCCTGGTACGAAGGCACCGCGATCGACGCAAGAATGCCGACGATCGCGATCGCGACCAGCAGTTCGACGAGCGTGAAGCCCGGCGACGTGGTGCCTGCGGCGCCCCACCTCGTCAACGAACTGTCCGGGCTCCTCAACATCGGAGTCTGGGTTGTTTTTGTTGGTGTACGGACGACGAACGGTAGCTAAACGCCGACGAACGGCAAGTTGCCCGGATCGAATCCTTGATGGACGTCACAAAAACGGTTGCCCATGCCCTTGCGTGCCCGCGCACCCGCGGATGCCGTGGGTCGTATTCGAGCCATGCCGCCCGCTGGCGGGGTCTGGACGCAGTCGTGCTATGCTTTCAACCCTTTTCCCGCGCGATCGACCGAGTCCATGGCCCGCATCACCGTCGAAGACTGCCTGCAGAACGTCCCGAACCTGTTCCAGCTCGTGCTGGTGGCCGCGCGCCGCTCGCGCAAGCTCGCGAACGGCGCCGAGGCGACGCTCGACTGGGAGAACGACAAGCCGACGGTGCTGGCCCTGCGCGAGATCGCGGCCGGTCACGTCGGCGTCGAAATCCTCGAAGAGCCGGACCTGCCGCCCCCGCCCCCGCCGGAACTGCTGCCGGAACCGGAGTTCATGGGCGAGTTCCGCGCACCGCAGATCGGGCTGGGAGACTGATCCCCGGCGCGCGCGCCTGATCCCATATGGACGTCACGTCTTCCCTGCGCAGCCTGCTGCCCTACGGAAGACGCTCCATAGGGATCAACCAGCTCATTTCGAAGCTCGAGACCTACCTCCCGCCCGAACAGGTCGAGCGGGTCCAGGAGGCGTACGACTTCGCGTTCCAGGCCCATGACGGCCAACGCCGCCGCTCGGGCGAGCCCTACATCACCCATCCGGTCGCGGTCGCCGACCTGCTCGCGGACCTGCGGCTCGACGCGCAGACGCTGATCGCCGCGATCCTCCACGACGTCATGGAGGACACGCCGAACACCAAGGAAGAGATCACGGCGCGATTCGGCCGCGAAGTCGCCGAACTCGTCGACGGCGTCAGCAAGCTCGACCAGATCCAGTTCCGCAGCCGGGCCGAGGCGCAGGCCGAGAGCTTCCGCAAGATGCTGCTGGCCATGGTGCGCGACATCCGCGTGATCATGGTCAAGCTCGCCGACCGCACGCACAACATGCGCACGCTCGGTGCGATGCCGCCGGCCAAGCGCCGCACGATCGCGCGCGAGACGCTCGAGATCTACGCGCCGATCGCGAACCGGCTCGGCATGCACGCGATCAAGCGCGAACTCGAGGACCTCGGCTTCCGCGCGCTGTACCCGAAGCGTTACAAGGTCATCGAGACCGCGGTGAAGGCGGCCAAGGGCAACCAGAAGCAGTTCGTCGGGCGCATCGCCGCCTCGCTCAAGGACGCGCTCGACCAGGCCGGAATCCCCGCGCGCATCGAGGGTCGCGAAAAGGACGTCTACAGCATCTACGAGAAGATGCGGCGCAAGAAGGTCTCGCTCGGGGAGATCGTCGACGTGTACGGCTTCCGGCTGATCGTCGACAAGGCCGACACCTGCTATCGCACGCTCGGCGTGGTCCACTCGGTGTTCAAGCCGATGCCGGGCCGCTTCAAGGACTACATCGCGATCCCGCGCGTCAACGGCTACCAGTCGGTGCACACGACGCTGTTCGGGCCGAACAGCACGCCGATCGAGGTGCAGATCCGCACCGAGCAGATGCACCGGATCGCCGAGTCCGGCATCGCGGCACACTGGCAGTACAAGGAGGGCGGCGGCGAGGTCGGCCTGCAGGGCGACCGCGCGCGCGAATGGCTGCAGCAGCTGGTCGAGATCCAGCAGGGCGGCAACCCCGAGGAGTTCCTCGAGAGCGTCAAGGTCGACCTGTTCCCGGACAAGGTGTTCGTGTTCACGCCCAAGGGCGAGATCCGGCGCCTGCCGCGCGGCGCGACTTGCGTCGACTTCGCGTACGCCGTGCACACCGACGTCGGCAACCGCTGCGTCGCCGCCAAGGTCGACCGTCGCCTGGTGCCGCTGCGCACGCCGCTGCGCAACGGGCAGACGGTCGAGATCATCACGGCGAAAGGCGCGACGCCGAACCCGGCCTGGGTCAACTTCGTCGTGACCGCGAAGGCCCGCGCATCGATCCGCCAGTACCTCAAGAACCTCAAGCGCAGCGAGGCCATCGAACTCGGCAAGCGGCTGCTGAACCAGGCGCTCGAGGAGTTTTCGCTGACGCTGCGCAAGGTCTCGGCGGCGTCGCTCGGTGCGGTCGTGGCCGAGCTGGGCCTCAAGTCGCCGGAAGAACTCTACGAGCGGATCGGGCTTGGCGAACGTGTCGCGCCGTTCATCGCGCGCCGCCTGCTGCCGGGCGATGCCGATGCGGTGGCGGAAGGCACGGCCGGCCCTCTCGCGATCGCCGGCACCGAAGGGCTCGTGGTCTCGTACGCGCGCTGCTGCTTCCCGATCCCGAACGACCCGATCCTCGCGAGCCTGTCGAGCGGGCGCGGCGTCGTGATCCATCGCGAGGCCTGCGGCAACCTCGCGTCGTTCCGCAAGCAGCCGGAGAAGTGGATCCCGGTGACCTGGCAGCCCGACACCGACCGCCTGTTCCACGTCGAGATCCGCGCCGACGTCACCAACCGGATGGGCGTGCTCGCCTCGGTCGCCTCGGCGATCGCCGGCACGCAGACCAACATCGACCGCGTCTCGGTGGTCGAGCGCGACACCGACACCTCGACCCTGATCTTCGAGTTGCTGGTGCGCGACCGCAAGCAGCTCGCGAGCGTCATGCGCGCGGTGCGCACGATGCCCGAGGTGCTCAAGGTGTCCCGGACCCTCGCGTGAGGGCGACCGCGACGATGCCGCGGCCCGCCGCCGCCTCGGCCTGGGTCCGTGGGCTGGCCGGAGCCGCTGCAACGTTGCTCTGCGCTTTCGCCCACGGCACCGCGCTGCCCGCCGGCAACGACGCCGACGCCGCGGCGCTGCGGACGAGCCAGGCAGCGATCGGCCAGCGTGTGCACGATCTCGTGCTCATCGACGAGCACGGTCGCCCCTTGCGCCTGGCCGACCTGCGCGGACGTCCGGTGGTGGTCAGCTTCGTGTTCACCAACTGCTACGTGTTCTGCTCGGGCCTCACGCTGCACCTGCGCGACGTGGTCCGGATCGCACGCGACGCCCTGGGCAGCGACAGTTTCGACGTGCTGACCGTCGGCTTCGACAGCGCCAACGACACGCCCTCGCGCCTGCTGGCCTACGGCCGCGACCGCGGCATCGTCGACGACCCGCACTGGCGGTTCGTGACGGCGGACCCGGTCACGGTGCGCCAATTCACCGACGACCTCGGCTTCACCTGGACGCCGTCACCGCGCGGCTTCGACCACGTCGCGCAGGTCACGCTGCTCGACGCCGGTGGCGTCGTGGTGCGACAGGTCTACGGCGAGGCCTTCGAGCCGCCGGAACTGGTCGAACCGCTCAAGCGGGTCGTGCTCAGGCAGGGCCTGGAGCGCGTGTCGGTGCAGGGGCTGATCGAGCGCGTGCGGCTCTACTGCTCCGTCTACGACCCCGACTCGCGCAGGTACCGGTTCGACTATTCGATGCTCGTGGCGGGGATCCCCGCGTTGCTCGTGCTCGCGATGGTGGCCGCCGCCATTGCGTACGCCAGCCGCCGCAGGCACTGACCCGACCCCGCGCGGCGTCGGCGCCGGGACGCGTCCGGTCAAGTCCGTTTGCGACGCAAAATGCTTCGTATTTGCATTGCCCTTGACGGCCGGGATTTTCTGCGCGAGTTTCGGCGCCATGTGGGCATCCCTGGTCACCGTCGTGTTGCTGGGCTGCCTGGTGCTCTGGGTGCGCGCCTGGCAGCACCGGTCGCGCTTTGCCATCGGCCTCGCGATCGGCGGCGCGTGCGTGCTGCTCGGCAGCCTCTTCCTACAGTCCGCCCCGAACTTTGACCACATGCCGGTGTGGGTACCTGCCCTGCCGTTCGGGGTCATCGCCGTCACATTGTTCTGCTTCGGCGTCCTCGCCTGGTTCTGGGGCGAGGACCGGCCGTAGCGACCCTTCGACGAGGAACGTCCGACCCGATCGAATCACGCGACCGAGTCCACACGCAGCGGGGGAGTTATGAAGTGCCTCTATTACCTGGCGCCTACTCTCGAAAGCACCCACGGGATCTCGGACGACCTGCACGCCGTCGGCGTCAACGACTATTTCCTGCACGTCGTTTCGCGTGACGAGGCCGGCCTCAAGCAGCAGCACATCCACTCGAGCAATTACCTCGAGACGCTCGACGTCGTCCGCGACGGCGTGATCGGCGCCGCGGCCGGCTTCTGCGTCGGGCTGCTCGGCGTCTGGCTCATCGAGCGCTTCGATCCGTTCGGCGTCGAGGTGCCAGCGTTCGTCTACTTCGCGATCGTCGCGGTCGCGACCTTGTTCGGCGCCTGGGAAGGCGGTCTGATCGGCATCGGCATGGAGAACCGCAAGCTCGCGAAGTTCCACGACGCGATCGAGTCCGGCCGGTTCCTGGTGCTGATCTATGCGCTCAAGGAGCAGGAGGCGGCCGTCACGCAGATGATGCGCGAGCGTCATCCGGAAGCCGAACTGGCCGGTGTCGACCGGCACTTCATCAATCCGTTCAGCTCGCCCCGGCGGCAGCCCGTCCCTCCGAACGACCGGCTCCTGCAGAAGGAGTAACCGCGATGGCGATCGCTGTCGTGCTCGTCCTGCTGGTGCTCGGGACGGTTGCTTTTCACGTGCTCAATCCGTGGTGGTTCACGCCGATCGCGTCGAACTGGAGCACGATGGACGACACGGTGAACCTGACCTTCTGGGTCACCGGCGCGGTCTTCGTCGGCGTGAACCTGTTCATGGCCTACGCGATCGTGCGCTACCGGCACCGCAAGGGCACGGAACGCCGCGCCGAGTACGAGCCCGAGTACAAGCGGCTCGAATGGTGGCTGATCGGCCTCACCTCGCTCGGCGTCGTGGCGATGCTCGCGCCGGGCCTCGCGGTGTGGGCCAAGTTCGTCACGGTGCCCGACGAGGCCGACGTCGTCGAAGCGGTCGGGCAGCAATGGTCGTGGAGTTACCGCTTGCCCGGTGCGGACGGCGTGCTTGGCGCCGTCGATACGTCGCTGATCAGCGTCGACAACCCTTTCGGAATGGACCTCAACGATCCGCGCGGGCAGGACGACGTGCTCGTCCCCGGTGCGGAGCTGCACCTGCCGCTCGACCGTCCGGTCAAGGTGCTGCTCCGATCCAAGGACGTGCTGCACGATTTCACGGTGCCACAGTTCCGCGTGAAGATGGACATGGTCCCGGGCATGGTCACCTACCTCTGGCTCACGCCGACCAAGGCGGGCGCGTACGAGATCCTCTGCGAGGAACTCTGCGGCATGGGGCACTTCGCGATGCGCGGCCGCGTCGTCGTCGACACGGCGGCTGACTACTCGCGCTGGCTCGCCACGCAACGCACGTTCGCGCAGCTGCAGGCACGGCCGGCGGGCGACCCGGTCGCCGGCGCCACCGCGTACGCCGTCTGCAGCGCCTGTCACGGCGCACAGGCCGAGGGCAACCGGGCGCTCAACGCGCCGAAGCTCGCAGGCCTGCCCGCCTGGTACCTCTCACGGCAGTTGCAGAACTTCAAGGAGGGCGTGCGCGGCGGCACGCCGGGCGACGCCATTGCCGCGCAGATGGCGGCCATCGCACAGCCGCTCGACGCGACGACGCTCGACGACGTCGTCGCCTACATCGCAAAGCTGCCCGACACGCCGACCGCCACGACCGTCCAGGGCAACGCCGGTGCGGGGGCGCGCGGCTACACGACCTGCGGTTACTGCCACGGCGCGCGCGGCCAGGGCTCGTGGTCGACCAACGCGCCACCGCTCGCCGGTCGCAGCGACTGGTACCTCGCCCGACAGCTGCAGCAGTTTCGCGAAGGCCATCGCGGCCGCCACCCGCAGGATTTCCACGGTGCGCAGATGGCCCGCATGAGCACGGTCGTGCCCGACGGCGCGCCGACGCTCGACCTGCTCGCCTACATCAACACCTTGCGCTGACGACGCACCCGCGCATGCCGGCCATGGAGAGGCTCTGATGTCATACGTCGCGATCGCCGACCAGCACGCGCACCTGCACGACCCGCAGACCTTCATCACGAAGTACGTCTGGAGCCAGGACCACAAGGTGATCGCGATCCAGTACATGGCGACCGCGATGGCGATCGGCGTGGTCGCGATCGCGTTGTCGATCCTGATGCGGCTGCAGCTGGGTTTCCCGGGCACGTTCCACTTCATCAACCCCAGCAACTATTACCAGTTCGTCAGCATGCACGGCATGATCATGGTGATCTACCTGCTGACTGCGTTGTTCCTCGGCGGCTTCGGCAACTACCTGATCCCGCTGATGTGCGGCGCGCGCGACATGGTCTTCCCGTACCTGAACATGCTCAGCTACTGGGTGTACCTGCTCGCGGTGCTCGTGCTGGTCGCGAGCTTTTTCGTGCCGGGCGGGCCGACCGGCGCGGGCTGGACGCTGTACCCGCCGCAGGCGATCCTCGCCGGCACGCCGGGCGCCGACTGGGGCATCACGCTGATGCTGGTGTCGCTCGTGATCTTCATCGTCGGCTTCACGATGGGCGGCCTCAACTACGTCGTGACCGTGCTGCAGGCGCGCTGCCGCGGCATGACGCTCATGCGCATGCCGCTGTCGATCTGGGGCATCTTCATGGCGACGATCCTCGCGCTGCTCGCGTTCCCCGCGCTGCTCGTCAGCTCGATCATGATGGCGCTCGACAACCACCTCGGCACGAGCTTCTTCATGCCCGCGCTCGTGTCGCTCGGGCAGGAGACCGTGCACAAGGGCGGCAGTCCGCTGCTGTTCCAGCATCTGTTCTGGTTCTTCGGCCACCCCGAGGTCTACATCGTCGCGCTGCCGGCGTTCGGCATCGTCTCCGACCTGATCAGCACGCACGCGCGCCGGCACATCTTCGGCTACCGCATGATGGTCTGGGCAATCCTCGCGATCGGCATCCTGAGCTTCGTCGTCTGGGCGCACCACATGTACGTGAGCGGCATGAACCCGTACTTCGGGTTCTTCTTCGCGACGACCACGCTGATCATCGCGATCCCGACCGCGCTCAAGGTCTACAACTGGGTGCTGACGCTGTGGCGGGGCGACGTGCACTTGACCGTGCCGATGCTGTTCGCGATCGGCTTCGTCTTCACGTTCATCAACGGCGGCCTGACCGGGCTCTTCCTCGGCAACGTCACGGTCGACGTGCCGCTCTCCGACACGATGTTCGTCGTCGCGCACTTCCACATGGTCATGGGTGTCTCGCCGGTGCTGGTGGTCTGCGGCGCGCTCTACCACTGGTACCCGAAGATGACGGGCCGGATGATGGACGACAGGCTCGGCCGGCTGCACTTCTGGCTCACGCTCGTCGGCACCTACGCGATCTTCCTGCCGATGCACTACCTCGGCATCCTCGGCGTGCCGCGGCGCTATTTCGCGCTCGGCGACACGTACTTCGTCCCCGACTCCGTGCACTCGATGAACGCGGCGATCAGCATCGCGGCGATGATCGTGGCCGCTGCGCAGCTGATCTTCATCTTCAACATGCTCTGGAGCCTGCGGCACGGCAAACCGGCGGGCGGCAATCCCTGGCGCGCGACCACGCTCGAGTGGCAGACGCCCGAGACGCCGCCGCGACACGGCAACTGGGGCCCGGAACTGCCGGTCGTCTATCGCTGGGCGTACGAATACGGCGCCCCCGGCAACCGCGAGGACTTCGTGCCGCAGAACGAGCCGCCGACGACGCAGACGGCCGTCGCGGTCGGCCACGGACGCAACGTCGGATGAACCTCGTCGTCGCCACGGTCGCGCTCGTCGCGGGCCTGCTCGTCTGGTGGATGGCGGCGCGCCGGCTGACGTCCCGGTCCTGGGAGGGGCAGGGCACGTTCGACGGCCGCGACGCGGCTGAGTTGCACAGCGCGCCCGCGCCCGCGCGCGTCGGCCTCTGGGTGCTGCTCGCGGTGGTGACGTCGTTCTTCGCGTTGTTCATGACCGCCTATTTCATGCGCATGAGCCCGGAGCCCGTGCAGGGTGTCGGCCTGCGCGACTGGCGACCCGTCGCGGAACCGTCGATCCTCTGGTTCAACACGCTGCTGCTGCTCGCCGGCAGCGTCGGCATGCAGGTCGCGAGCACCGCGTTGCGTCGCTGGCGGTTCACGCTCGCGGCGTGGGGCCTCGCGGCCGGCGGCGCGTTCGCGCTCGCGTTCCTGCTGGGCCAGTGGTTCGCGTGGCGACAGCTGCACGCGGCGGGCTTGTACGCGGCCGCCAATCCGGCCAATGCGTTCTTCTTCGTGCTGACCGGCCTGCACGCGCTGCACCTGCTCGGCGGGCTGGTGGTGTGGGCGCGGGCGCTGACGCGCATGGCGCGCGGCCGCACCACGCTCGAAGCCGTTCGGCTCAGCGTGGAGCTCTGCACCGTCTACTGGCACTACCTGCTGGCGGTGTGGGTCGTCCTGTTCGGCCTGCTGCTGGTCACCTGACGAACGAGGCGAGCATGCATACGCCCATGGCAGTCGAGGTCCCGACGCATCCGATCGAGTCGTCCGGCACCGTTGCGGGCTTGCCGGGCGTGTCGGCCGATTTCGCGGCGGACAAGCAGGCCTTCCCCGTGCCCTGGGGCAAGGCGATGATGTGGATCTTCCTGCTCAGCGACACGTTCATCTTCACGTGCTTCCTGACCGCATACATGCACGTGCGGATGTCGACGACCGTGCCGTGGCCGAACCCGAGCGAGGTCTTCGCACTGAGCCTCGGCGGCGAACCGATCCCGCTGATCCTGATCGCGATCATGACCTTCATCCTGATTTCGAGCAGCGGCACGATGGCGATGGCCGTCAACTACGGCTACCGGCGCAATCGCGCGCGCACGGCCTCGCTGATGCTGGTCACGGCAGGGTTCGGCGCCACCTTCGTCGGCATGCAGGCGTTCGAGTGGACCAAGCTCATCGTCGACGAAGGCATCCGGCCGTGGGGCAACCCGCTCGGTGCGGAGCAGTTCGGCGCCTCGTTCTTCATGATCACCGGCTTCCATGGCATGCACGTCTCGGCCGGCGTGGTCTACCTGGTGATCGTGGCACTCAAGGTCTGGCGCGGCGATTACGAACGCGCCGGCGGCAACTACGAGATCGTCGAGATCGCGGGCCTGTACTGGCACTTCGTCGACCTCGTCTGGGTCTTCATCTTCGCGTTTTTCTATCTCTGGTAGGAGAGCACCGCGATGGCAACCGCACACGAGGGCGCCCAGCACCCGATCCGGATCTACCTGCTGATCTGGGCCCTGCTGTTCGTGTTCAGCGCGTTCTCGTACATGGTGGACTACCTCCACCTGCAGGGGATGCTGCGCTGGTCGCTGATCCTGCTGTTCATGTTCCTCAAGGCGGGCTTCATCGTCGCCGTGTTCATGCACATGAAATGGGAGCGGCTCGCGCTCAAGCTCGCGATCCTGGTGCCCCCGCTGTGCCTGCTGGTGCTGATCGGGCTGATGGCGATCGAGGGCGACTACACGTTCCTGACGCGCGCGTCGTCGTTCACGCCCTGATGCCGTGATGCCGGGACCGCCCGACGCGCTGTGCGCGCGTCGACGGTGATACGCTTCGCGCTCCGTCCCGCGGAGCCAGCCCCGTGTCCTTCACGCCCGTCTCGACCCCCGACGCCCCCGGCGCCATCGGCACGTACTCGCAGGCCGCCCGGGCCGGCAACACCGTCTACCTGTCCGGCCAGATCCCGCTCGATCCGCAGACGATGGAACTCGTCGCGGGCGACGTCGAGGCGCAGGTCCGCCGGGTGTTCGACAACCTGCGTGCGGTCGCGCAGGCGGCCGGTGGCGATCTCGCCCATGCGGTCAAGGTCAACGTCTACCTGACCGACCTCGGCAACTTCCAGACCGTCAACAAGGTCATGGCGGAGTACTTCGCACAGCCCTACCCGGCGCGCGCCGCGGTGGGCGTCGCCGCATTGCCGCGCGGGGCTGCAGTCGAGATCGACGCGGTGCTCGTGGTCTGAGCAGACCGCCGGCTACGGCCTGACGCTCGTACCGATGAACGTGGCCTCGCTCGCCGAACGACCGGTCACGGCGCTGCGTGGCGTCGGCCCGGCACTGGCCGAGTCGCTCGCGCGGCTCGGCCTGCAGACCGTGCAGGACGTGCTGTTCCACCTGCCGCTGCGTTACGAGGACCGCACGCGCGTCGTGCCGATCGGCAGCCTGCGTCACGGCGATCGTGCCGTCGTCGAAGGCGAAATCCAGTTGAGCGAGGTGGCGTTCCGGCGGCGGCGCACGCTGCTCGTGCGGCTCGCCGACGGCACCGGCTACGTCACGCTCAGGTTCTTTCATTTCTCGGCCGCGCAGCAATCGCAGCTCGCGCGCGGCTTGCGGCTGCGCTGTTTCGGCGAGGTGCGAATGGGTCCGGGCGGGCTCGAGATCGTGCACCCGGAGTACCGGCGCGTGCAGGGCGATGCCAACGGCGGCGCCACCGACTGTCTCACGCCGATCTATCCGACGACCGAGGGCGTGCAGCAGGGACGGCTGCGTGCGCTGACCGAGCTCGCGCTCGGCCTGCTGTCGCAGGGGGAGATCGTCGATTACGTGCCCGCCGGCGTGCTCGATGCGTTCGAGCTGCCGTCGCTCGAAGCCGCGCTGCGGTACGTGCATCGCCCCCCGCCCGACGCCGACGTCGCGCAACTCGCGCTCGGCCGCCACCCCGCGCAACGACGGCTTGCGTTCGAGGAACTGCTCGCGCACCAGTTGAGCCTGCGCCTGTTGCGGCAGACGGCCGCGCGCGACCTCGGCTGGCCGCTGCCGCGGCGCACCGACCTGACCGATCGCTGTCTCGCGCAATTGCCGTTCGCGCTCACGGGTGCACAGACCCGTGTCTGGCACGAGATCGCCGACGACGTCGCGCGCGAGCACCCGATGATGCGGCTCGTGCAGGGCGACGTCGGCTCCGGCAAGACCGTCGTCGCCGCGCTCGCCGCGCTGCGCGCGGTCGAGCACGGCGCGCAGGCGGCGGTCATGGCCCCGACCGAGCTGCTGGCCGAGCAGCATGCGCGCAACTTCAATGCCTGGCTCGAACCGCTCGGCATCCGCGTCGCGCTGCTGACGGGCCGCCAGGCCGCAAAGACTCGCACGGCGCTCGAAACCGACCTCGCGTCGGGCGACGTGCAGGTGGCCGTGGGCACGCATGCACTGTTCCAGGAAGGCGTCGTGTTCCGGCAGCTCGCGCTCGTGATCGTCGACGAGCAGCACCGTTTCGGCGTGCACCAGCGGCTGCAGCTGCGCGAAAAGGGCCGGACCGACGGCCGCTACCCGCACCAGCTCGTGATGACCGCGACGCCGATCCCGCGCACGCTCGCGATGACCGCCTACGCCGACCTCGACGTCTCGGTCATCGACGAGTTGCCACCGGGGCGCACGCCGATCAAGACCGTGGTGCTGCCCGACGCGCGACGCAGCGAGATC
>DATMIB010000206.1:0-6158 GCA_035554635.1 Steroidobacteraceae bacterium
GTCGCGGTCGACGAGGTCACGCTCGACATCTACAAGAAGGAGATCTTCTGCCTGCTCGGGGCCTCGGGCTGCGGCAAGACCACGCTGCTGCGCATGCTCGCGGGGTTCGAGCGGCCGACGTCCGGCAAGATCTTCATCGACGGCGTCGACATGACGTCGAACCCGCCGTACGAGCGGCCCGTCAACATGATGTTCCAGTCGTACGCGGTGTTCCCGCACATGACGGTCGAGCAGAACGTGGCGTTCGGGCTCAAGCAGGAAGGCGTGGCCAAGACGGAGATCACCAAGCGTGTCGGCGACATGCTCGAACTGGTCCGGCTCGGGCAGTTCGCGAAGCGCAAGCCGCACCAGCTCTCGGGCGGCCAGCGCCAGCGCGTCGCGCTCGCGCGCGCCCTGGTCAAGAAGCCCAAGCTGCTGCTGCTCGACGAGCCGCTCGCGGCGCTCGACAAGAAGCTGCGCGAGCACACGCAGTTCGAGCTGATCAACATTCAGGAGACGCTCGGCGTCACGTTCATCGTCGTCACGCACGACCAGGAGGAGGCCATGACGCTGTCGACGCGCATCGGCCTCATGAACCACGGCGAGATCATCCAGGTCGGCACGCCGAGCGAGATGTACGAGTACCCGGCGTCGCGTTTCGCGGCCGAGTTCATCGGCTCCGTCAACATGTTCGAGGGGCGCCTGATCGAGGACGAGCCGTCCTACGTGCGCATCGAAAGCGACGACCTCGACGCCCCGATCTACGTCGACCACGGCGTCAGCTCGGCGCCGGGCGCGACGGTCTGGGCCGCGATCCGTCCGGAAAAGATCACCATCACGCGCGAGCAGCCCGCCGATGGCGACAACTGGTCGAGCGCCACGGTGCAGGACATCGCGTACATGGGCGACGTCTCGATCTACCTGCTGCGGCTGCCTTCCGGCAAGGTCGTACGCGTCACGCAGCCGAACATCTCGCGCAAGACCGAGGACCGCGTGACCTGGGAAGAGCGCGTGTTCGTGCAGTGGGACGCCGCAAGCCCGGTCGTGGTGACCAAGTGAGGGGGTTGCTCAAGCGGCTCGGCGTGCGTGGTCGCAATGCGGTCACCGCGGTGCCTTACCTGTGGCTGATCGTCTTTTTCCTGATCCCGTTCGCGATCGTGCTCAAGATCAGTTTCTCGAGCACCCAGATCGCGATGCCGCCGTACGAGCCGCTGCTGCACTGGACCGGCGAGAAGCTGCTGCAGATCAAGCTGAACCTGGGCAACTTCGCCTTCCTGGTCGAGGACAACCTCTACTGGATGGCGTACCTGAACTCGATTTTCGTCGCGGGCGTCTCGACCGTGATCTGCCTGCTGATCGGCTTCCCGGTCGCCTATGCGATCGCGCGCAGCAACCCCGCGACGCGCAACATCCTGATGCTGCTGGTCGTGCTGCCGTTCTGGACCTCGTTCCTGCTGCGCGTGTACGCCTGGATCGGCATCCTCAAGAACAACGGCCTGCTCAACAACTTCCTGATCTCGACCGGCGTGATCGACCAGCCGATCCAGATGCTGCAGACCGACTTCGCGGTCTACGTCGGCATCGTCTACTCGTACCTGCCGTTCATGATCCTGCCGCTCTACGCCAACCTCGAGAAGATGGACCTGACGCTGCTCGAGGCGGCGGCCGACCTCGGCTGCAAGCCCTGGCAGTCCTTCTACAAGATCACGCTGCCGCTCGCTCGGCCCGGCATCATCGCCGGCTGCCTGCTGGTCTTCATTCCGGCCGTGGGCGAGTTCGTGATCCCGTCGCTGCTCGGCGATCCGGGCATGCTCATGATCGGCAAGGTGCTCTGGACAGAATTCTTCAACAACCGTGACTGGCCGGTCGCGAGCGCGGTTGCCATCGCGCTGCTGCTGTTCCTCGTGATCCCGATCATGTTCTACCAGCGTGCGCAGGACGCCGAGGCCGGCGGCGGGGTGCATCGGCTATGAAGCAGGGCCTGAACGTCTTCCGCGCGATCGTGCTGACGCTCGGGTTTGCGTTCCTGTACATCCCGATCGTGTCGCTGATCGTCTACTCGTTCAACGAGTCCCGGCTCGTCACCGTGTGGGGCGGGTTTTCGACCAAGTGGTACGGCGCGCTGCTGCAGAACGAGCAGATCCTCAACGCGGCCTGGCTCAGCGTGAAGGTGGCCGTGCTGTCCGCGACGCTCGCGGTCGTGCTCGGCACGCTGGCGGGCATGGCGCTCGCGCGGTTCGGCCCCTTCAAGGGCCGCACGCTGCTCTCGGGCCTGACGACCGCGCCGCTCGTGATGCCCGAGGTGATCACGGGCCTGTCGCTGCTGCTGCTGTTCGTGACCATGGAACAGCTGCTCGGCTGGCCCGAAGGCCGCGGCATGACGACGATCGTGATCTCGCACATCACGTTCACGATGGCGTTCGTGACGGTCGTCGTGCAGTCGCGGCTGTCGCAAATGGACGACTCGCTCGAAGAGGCGGCGATGGACCTCGGCGCGCGCCCGCACAAGGTCTTCTTCCTGATCACGCTGCCGATCATCTCGCCGGCGCTGCTATCGGGCTGGCTGCTCGCCTTCACGCTGTCGCTCGACGACCTCGTGATCACGAGCTTCGTCGCCGGCCCCGGCTCGAGCACGCTGCCGATGGTGATCTTCTCGAAGGTGCGCCTCGGCGTCAGCCCGGACATCAACGCGCTCGCGACGATCCTGGTGGCCGTCGTGGCCATCGGCGCGCTCATCGCCGGCGTCGTGATGGCACGGCAGCAGAAGGCACGCGACCGCGACGCACAGATGGCGCTGGCGGCCAACCAGCAGATGATCGAGAGCCTCAAGAAGGGCTGACGCTGCCGTGAGCGAAGACGTGATACTTGCGTTCGATGTCGGCGGCTCGTTCGTGAAGGCGGGGCTCGTCGCCGTCGATTCGGGCCTGCTGCTCAGCGAGGTGTTGCGTCGCCCGACGCCACCGGGAGCGGAGCCCGACGCGGTCCTCGACCTGCTCGTGGACATCGCGCGCGAACTTCCGACGTCGGGTCCGGTCGGGCTCGCGTTCCCGACCGTCGCCAAGAACGGTGTCGCCTGGACCGCCGCCAACATCGACAAGCGGTGGATCGGAATCAACGTGCAGGCGAGGCTGCAGGCACGCCTGCAGCGGCCGGTCGCGTTCCTGAACGACGCCGATGCGGCCGGTGTCGCCGAAATGACGCTCGGAGCCGGGCGTGACCGGCATCAAGGCACGGTCATGGTGCTCACGTTCGGCACCGGCATCGGCTCGGCGATCTTCGTCGACGGCCGGCTCGTGCCGAACACCGAACTCGGCCATCTCGAGATCGGTGGCCGCGAGGCGGAGCATCGCGCCTCGGCGAAGGTGCGCACAGCCCGCAAGCTGGACTGGGTCGAGTGGACGGCGGAGGTCAATGCGGTGCTCGCGGCCTACGACGCGCTGTTCTGGCCGGACGTCTTCGTCATCGGTGGCGGCGTGACCGAAAACTGGAGTGAGTTCGGCTCGCTGCTCGACAGCCGTGCCGAGATCGTGCGGGCGGCGTTCGGCAACGATGCGGGCATCGTCGGCGCCGCGATGGCGGCGGCTCGCCTCGGCCGCGGCTGATTTGCGTCGCCGCGCGATTCGCCCGTCCGGGAAGGGCTGGGCGGACACGCCGCAAGTACGTCCCTGTAGGCTCGTCACTCGCCGTCCATGGCGAGTGACGGTCCGCCCAACCCATCCCGAACGGCCGATCGGCGGCCCGCCCGCTGCACTGCGATAGCTGCGCTTGCTGCGCGAGGCGGCGATGGCGCACAGCGAGCCGCCGGTGCGAAGCACCCGACGCGAACGACCCCGACGCCGCGACCACGCAGCGGCGATGCTGGCGTCGGGTCTTCGGTCGGGGGAGCGTCACGAGCCATGGACGGCGAGTGCGAGCCGCCAGGGATGGCTTCTACCGGCGTCTCCCCCGACCGAGACCCGGCGACAGCGTCACCGCCTTCAGGTACAGCGTTCGGACGCTGCGCTCAGGTGCGAGGCCAGCGGTGTCGCGCTTTGCGAAATGCCCGCCGCGGCTGCGCTGCTAGAATCGACCCGATGCGACCGCCGCTCGACAGCAAGTTGCCGGCCGTTGGCACGACCATTTTTACGGTCATGTCACGTCTCGCGGCCGAGCACGGCGCAATCAACCTGTCGCAGGGCTTTCCGGACTTCGAGCCTCCCGCGCGCCTCGTCGAGCTCGTCGGCCACCACCTGCGCCGCGACGGCGCACCGCAGAACCAGTACGCGCCGATGGCCGGCCTGCCGTCGCTGCGCGCCGCGATCGTTGCCAAGGTGGCGGATTGCTACGCCCGCGGCGTCGACGCCGAGCACGAGGTCACGGTCACGGCTGGCGGCACCGAGGCGCTGTTCTGCGCCATCCAGGCGGTCGTGCATCCGGGCGACGAGGCGATCCTGCTCGACCCTTCGTACGATTCGTACGCGCCCGCGGTCAGGCTCGCGGGCGGACGCGCAGTGCACGTGCCCTTGCGCCGGCCCGACTTCGGCGTCGACTGGCAGCGCGTCCGCGACGCGATCACGCCGCGCACGCGGCTGCTGATCGTCAATTTCCCGCACAACCCCAGTGGCGCAGTGCTGAGCCGGGACGACCTCGACACGCTCGCGTTCGCGCTGCGCGACACGGGCGTGTTCGTGCTCTCCGACGAAGTCTACGAGCACATGCTGTTCGACGGCCGGCGCCACGCAAGCCTGCTCACGCACGCCGAACTCGCCGAGCGCAGCTTCGTCGTCTCGTCGTTCGGCAAGACCTACCATGCCACGGGCTGGAAGGTCGGCTACTGCATCGCGCCTTCCGCGCTCACGACGGAGTTCCGCAAGGTCCACCAGTTCGTGCAGTTCGCCGTCTCCTCGCCGATGCAGGCGGCGATCGCCGACTTCATGGGCGAATGCCCCGGGCACGCGCGCGAGTTGCCGGCGTTCTACCAGGCCAAGCGCGACCATTTCACGCGGTTGCTCCGCGACACGCGCTTCCGCTTCGTGCCCTCGGCGAGCACCTATTTCCAGCTGGTCGACTACTCGGCGATCAGCGACGCACGCGACGTCGAGTTCGCGCACCGCCTGACCGCCGAGCACGGCGTCGCCGCCATCCCGATTTCGGTCTTCTCCGAACGGCCGCCATCCGACGAACGGATCGTCCGTTTCTGCTTCGCCAAGCACGAGGCCACGCTCGACGCGGCCGCCGACAAACTGAGGAAGCTATGACTGCGAACCTGCGCGTGACGATGATCCAGGCGGACCTCGCCTGGCAGGCCCCGACGACCAATCGCCGCACGCTGGCGGCCCACTTCCGTGGCCTCGCCGGTCACACCGACCTGATCGTGCTGCCCGAGATGTTCACGACCGGCTTCACGATGGACGCGGAAGGGCTGGCCGAGACGATGGACGGCGAGACGGTGCACTGGCTGCGCGAAGAGGCGGCGGCGTGGGGCTGCGCGATCACGGGCAGCCTGATCGTGCGAGAAGCCGGGCGCCACTACAACCGGCTCGTGTTCGCGAAACCCGACGGCACGATCGAGCACTACGACAAGCGGCACCTGTTCCGCCTCGCGCAGGAAAACCAGCACTATCGCCCCGGCGTGCATCGCAAGGTGATCGAGTTCAAGGGCTGGCGCATCTGCCCGCAGGTCTGCTACGACCTGCGCTTCCCGGTCTGGAGCCGCAACCGCGGCGACTACGACGCGCTGATCTATGTCGCGAACTGGCCGTCGCGTCGCCGCGTCGCGTGGTCGGCCCTGCTCAAGGCGCGCGCCATCGAGAACCTCTGCTACACGGTCGGCGTCAATCGCGTCGGCAAGGACGGCAACGGCACGACCTACAACGGCGACAGCGCAGTGTACGACTTCCTCGGCGAGTCGCTCGGCGGCGACCACGGCGGCGACTGCGTCGAGACCGTCGTGCTCGATCGCGAGGCGCTCGACACCTATCGCAAGGAATTCCCGGCGCACCTCGACGCGGACCCGTTTACGCTGCAAGCCGGCAGCGCCTGACGATGAAAAAGCGCACGCGCGTCACGCACCCGCCCGAGGTGCCGGTGCCGCCGGACAACCGGCCGCTCGTCGCACCGATCTACCAGTCGGTCAAGTTCACGTTCGACGACGTGGGCCAGACACTCGCGCAGTTCAAGGGCGCGCGCGACGGCTTCTA
>DATMIB010000207.1:0-6991 GCA_035554635.1 Steroidobacteraceae bacterium
AACCTCACCCTCGAGGTTGGGCGAGATGTCAGGGGCGACGACCGTGACCTGCGCCCCGGCCGCGAGCAGTAGCCGCACCTTGCGCTCGGCCACGACGCCACCGCCGACGACGAGCACGCGGCGCCCGCGGAGATCGGCGAACAGCGGGAAATAGCGCATGCCGGTCCTCAGCCCTCGAGCCCGTGGATGCCGCACTCGCGCTTGAGGCCGAAGAAGCGCGTCGCCTCGGCGTCACCGGCCTCGGCCAGCGACCGCGTCGTGTGCCAGTCGCCGATCGAAACGTAGCCTTCGTGCCAGAGCGGGTGGTACGGCAGGTCGTGCGCACGCAGGTAATCGAAGACCATGCGGTCGTTCCAGTCGAAGATCGGATGCACTTTCCAGCGGCCGTCGCGCCACTCCAGCGGGCGGATCGCGCGACGGCTCTGCGACTGGTCGCGCCGCAGCCCGGCGAACCAGGTCTGCACGCCGAGCTCGGCCAGTGCGCGTCGCATCGGCTCGGTCTTGCGCAGGTCGTTGTAGCGCTCGATGCCGTCGAGGCCCTGCTCCCACAGGCGCCCGTGCCGCGCCTCGAGCCAGGCCGGCGACACGCTCGACTGGTACACCTTGAGGTTGAGCTCGAGCTTCTCGACGAGCTGGTCGATGAAGCGATAGGTTTCCGGGAACAGGTAGCCGGTGTCGATCAGCACGACCGGCATCGACGGCAGCTGCCGCGTCGCCATGTGCAGCGACACCGCGGCCTGCGCGCCGAAACTCGACGACAGCGCATGCTCGCCGGGCAAATGCTCGAGCGCCCAGCGCACGCGTTCGTCGGCGCTGCGCCGTTCGAGGTCGCGGTTGATCTCGTCGAGCACGGCGGGTTCGTGCATCGCGATCTCGGGGTTCCAGGCCAGGGCTCTCATCCTTGCCGCTCCGTTGCCGTCACGCCGCCTGGGCGCCGACGAGGCCCGCGCGCCAGGCGAAATCGCCGAACCGTTCGCCGTCCGTACGCTCACGCGCGTAACGGGCGAAAGCTGCGTCGAGCGCAGCGACGATCGTGGGTTCATCCACATTCTCCAGGTGCAGCACGTTCAGGCGCTGGCCGCGCCCGTCGCCGCCGAGAAACAGGTTGTAACGGCCGGGCGCCTTGCCGACGAGCGCGACCTCGGCCAGGTACGGCCGCGCGCAGCCGTTCGGGCAGCCCGTGATGCGCAGCACCAGCGGCGCGCCGGCGAGGCCGTTCTTCGCCAGCTGCTCGTCCACCAGTTGCGTGAGCCGCGGCAGGTAACGTTCGGCCTCGGCCATCGCGAGCCCGCAGGTCGGCAACGCAACGCAGGCGAGCGCATCGCGCGCCACGGGGCTCGCCTGCTCGTGACGATTGAGGCCGTAGCGCGCCACGAGCCCGTTGATGAACGCCTTCGCGGCCGGGTCGACGTTGGCGATGGTCAGGTTCTGGTTCGGCGTCAGGCGGAAGTCGCCACGGTGAACCTTCGCGATCTCGCGCAGGCCCGTGAGTCGCGCACCGAATTCGTTGTCGGCGATGCGGCCCGCCTCGATGCGCAGGGTCAGGTGCCAGCGACCGTCGTGCCCTTCGATCCAGCCGAAGCGGTCGCCCTGCTGCGTGAACTGGAACGGCCGCGCCGGCTCGAGCGCGAAACCCTGCCGACGCGTGATTTCGGCGACGAACCAGTCGAGCCCGCGGTCTTCGATGGTGTACTTGAGCCGCGCGCGCTTGCGCACGGCACGGTTGCCGAAGTCGCGCTGCGTCGTGAGCACGGCCTCGGCGACCGCCAGCAGCTGCTCGGGCCGCGCGAACCCGACCACATCGGCCAGGCGCGGGAACGTCTCCGGATCGTTGTGCGAGGCGCCCATGCCGCCGCCCACCGTGACGTTGAAACCCTGCAGCTCGCCGCCCTCGACGATCGCGATGAAGCCGAGGTCGTGCGCGAACACGTCGACGTCGTTGACCGGCGGCACGACGATTGCCGTCTTGAACTTGCGCGGCAGGTAGGTGTCGCCGTAGAGCGGCTCGGCCTCGTCGGTGCCGAGCACTCTCTCGCCGTCGAGCCAGATCTCGTGGTAGGCGCGCGTCTTCGGCAACAGGTGTTCCGAGAGCGTCTTCGCCCACTCGTGCACGACCGGGTGCGCGCGCGTCTCGACCGGATTGGCGCTCGCGAGCACGTTGCGGTTGACGTCGCCGCAGGCCGCGATCGTGTCGATCAACGCCGCGTTGATTGCCTGCATCGTCGTCTTGAGTTCGGTCTTGACTACGCCGTGGAACTGGAAGGTCTGCCGCGTCGTGAGCCGCAGCGTGCCGTTGCCGTAGCGGCGCGCGATGTCGTCGAGCTGCAGCCACTGCTGTGGCGTGCAGACGCCGCCCGGCAGGCGCGTGCGGATCATGAAGCTGTAGGCCGGCTCGAGCTTCTGCCGACGCCGCTCGTCGCGGACGTCGCGGTCGTCCTGCTGGTAGGTGCCGTGGAACTTGATCAGGACGGTGTCGTCCTCGCGGATCGCGCCCGTGAGGTCGTCCTGCAGGCTCTCCACGAGCGTGCCGCGCAGGTGGCGGCTCTCGCGCTTGATCTTCTCGACGTGGGACAGTTCGGCCATGGCGGTGCTCGGTGTTCAGTAGACGTCACGCAGGTAACGACGGTCGTCCGCCAGCTTGCGCACGTAGGCTTCGGCGTCATCGCGGCTGCGTGCGCCGTGCTCCGCGACGATGTCGATCAGCGCCGTGTTGACGTCAGGCGCCATCTGCTCGGCGTCGCCGCAGACGTAGACGTACGCGCCACCGTCGAGCCACGCGTAGATGTCGCGACCGGCGGCACGCAGGCGGTCCTGCACGTAAGTGCGTGGCGTGCCGCGATCGCGCGAGAACGCGACGTCGAGACGCGTCAGCACGCCTTGCTTCAGCGCGTCCTGCCATTCGGTCTGGTACAGGAATTCGCTCTGGAAATGCCGCGCGCCAAAGAAGAGCCAGTTGCGACCCGTGGCGGCCTGCGCCTCGCGGTGCTGCACGAAGCCACGGAACGGCGCGACGCCGGTGCCCGGACCGATCATGATCACGTCCCGCGACGTGTCGTGTGGCAGCCGGAAGCGTTCGTTGTGCTCGATGAAGACGCGTGCGCGCGCCGCCTCACCGTCGAGGCCGGCAAGGTAGGTCGAGGCCGCGCCGTAACGACGCTTGCCCGCGAGTTCGTAATCGACCACGGCGACGGTCAGGTGCGCTTCTTCACCGACCGCCTCCTGGCTCGAGGCGATCGAATACAGCCGCGGCGCGAGCGGGCGCAGGGCCTGCACGAATGTCTTCGCGTCCCAGTCGCCGCCGTGACGCTGCAGCACGTCGACGACCTGCAGGTCCGTGAGCGTGCGTCGCAGGTCTGCCTCGTGGCCGGGCTGCAGGATGGCCGCGAGCGCCGCATCCTTCGAGCGCTCCGCCTGCTGCGCCAGGAACGGACGCGTCAGCCGTGTCACTTCGCGCGACGTCGTGAGCCACTCACGCAGCGTCTTGCCCTGCCCGTCGAGTTCGACGGCCTGTTCGCCGTCGAGCCGCAGCGCCTGCAGCAAGTCGTCGACGACCGCCCTGGGGTTTTCGTGCCAGACGCCGAGCGCATCGCCGGGCGTGTATGCCAGACCGGAGCCGGCGAGCCCGAGCTCGAGGTGCCGGACGTCCTTGGTCGCGTCGCGGGCCGTGATGCGCTGGTTGCCGACAATCTCGGCGGCGAACGGCTGCTCGCGCGAGAACTGCGGCGCCACGGGCGCGGTCCGCAGCCGCGTGACCGTGGCGACCTGCGGGCCGCCGAGCGTGTCGCGCGCGCCGGTGACGACGCGGTCGAGCCACGGGGTGGCGAGCGTGTCGTAGTCGACGTCGCAGTCGACGCGGTCGAGCAAACGCCTGGCGCCGAGTGCGGCGAGACGCTCGTCGACCTGCCGGCCAGTCTCGCAGAACTTCGGATAGCTCGAATCGCCGAGCGCGAGCACCGAGAACGACAGCTGCTCCAGCTTCGGCGCCTTGCGCGACTGCAGGAACTCGATGAAGCCGCGTGCGTCGTCGGGCGGGTCGCCGTCGCCCTGCGTACTGACGACCACGACCATCAGGCGTTCCTTGGCGAGGTCCTTGAGCGGATAGCTGCCCGACGCGTAAACGCGCGCCGCGAGTCCGGCCGCCTCGGCCGCACGACCGAGACGCTCGGCGATGCGCTTGCTGTTGCCCGTCTGGGAGCCGTAGACGATCGTCAGGCGTGCCGTGGGTTCCGATCGCGGCGCCGTCTGCGGGTTGGTCGCGAGCGCCGCCGGAACAGCGCCGCCCGCCAACGCGCGCTCGTGCGCGACGCCGGCCGCAAAGCCCGACAACCATTGCAGCGTGGACGGTTCCAGCCCGTCGACCACGCGCAACAACAGCTCGGACCGCTCCAGGTCCAGCGGACCGAGCGGCAAGGCGGCGACGGGATTGGAACTCATGGGAACACCTCGCCTGCCGGCACTGCGGCAGGAAGGCATCCTAGGGAGACCGACCCCGCGTCCGGAAAGGCCGGGTGGTTATCGGCTCATAACGCGTCTGGCCCGGCGGGCGCACCGGCCCGCCGGGAGAGGCTCAAAGCACGCCGACGACGTTGAAGAACGCCCCCTGGTGGTCGTAGCTCAAGTCGGTCAGGTCGTCCGAGAAGTCGGTGAAGTTGTAACCGATCCCGAGCTTCAGGTTCTCGCCCATGGCGCGGTAGACCCCCACGAGGGCGCCGCTGCGCCGTTGCTCGACGTCGGGCAGAGCCAGCACGCGCGCCTCGGTCACGGCTTCCCAGTCGGCGAGGAACCGCCAGTCGGCACGCAGGACGACCAGGTGCGCCGAGTTGTCGAAGAACTGCGGGTCCTCGCGGTCGAGGCTCACCTGGCCGAGACGCCAGGCGTACTTGCCGCCGAGCGTCCAGTCCGGGCTGAGTTCGTAGGTCAGGTCGAGCGCGACGATGTGGCTCTTCTGCACGAACTCGGTGGATTCGTTCGCCTGCAGCACCTGGTCGGTCGTCGGCACGTTGTGGAAGTACGTGTACTTGGCGAGCGCGTTCAGGCGGTCGTTGTCGATGGGCCGGTACGCATAGCCGACCACGGCTTCCGTGTAGCCGCCATCGTAGAAGTTGCCCTCGGAGCTCTCGCTGGTCGAGTGGTTGAACTTGCCGACGATGCGCCAGTCCGCGTTCAGCTGGTACTTGAAGGTGTTGCGGAACAGCCAGGTCGTGCGCTCGGTGAGCGTGGCATCGGCCTGCTCCGTGTCGTCGAGGCGATACTCGATCGCGCTCGACAGCTGCGCCTTCTCGAAGCCGTAGCCGACCCGCACGCCGCCGGCCTTGCGGTCGGTCTCGGCGCCGGTGAGCGCGTCCGTCAACGTGCCCACGTCCGCGTTGGCACTCAACGTCCAGCGTTCGCTGGCGGTGAGGTTGATGCCGGTGGCGTGCGTGAGCCCCGTCAACGATTCGGTGTCCTGGTAGCGCTCCTCGACGTACACGCTCGCGCTGTCCGAGTAGCGCATCTTGACGCCCGAGACGAGGTTGCCCCGCCGCGCCTGCAGGCCATTGTCGGTCCGTTCGTTTTCGAGCGCGTAGTTCAGGTACAGGTTGGTGCGTTCGGAATAGAGGAAGTTGCTGCCGATCCGCGCGCCGGGCCCGAGGTCGCCCGAGGAAACCTCGGCGTCGAGCTTGAAGCGCTCGGTGATCCGATAGCTGCCGCCGGCGCCGACGCGGCCGTTGTCCTCTCGCTCGCCGCTCGAGGCGAGCGTCTCCTGCACGAATCCGTAGGCGCGCCAGGCCGCCTGCGGGTCGTAGGTGACCTGCACGACCGCATCGGTGCGCTCGCCTTCCTCCTGCGTCAGCGGCACGACGGCGGAGCGGTCCTTGCGCAGGTCGTTGCGCAGCCCGGTGCTCACGCTCCACAGCTCGGTGACCTGGTAGCCGACGTCGAGCTCGAGCGCCGACGATTCGACGCCGTGATCCTGGCTCATGCGATCGCCCTTCGCCGTCACGTCGACGCGGTCGGTCAACGGCAGGGTCAGGCGCCCGCCGAAGAAGCTCGTGTCCTTGAGCGTGGTCTGGCCCGGCGCCGAGTACCCCGCCTCGAGGTTCTGCACGTACAGGCTCAGCTGCTCGCGCCGCCCTTCGAGGAAGTCGCCGAGGCCGACGCTCAGGTCGGCGCGGTAGGCGCCGGCGTCGGCATCGACGAACGACGCCGCGTCGTCGCCGGTAAAGCCGAAGCCGCCGTCGCCCGACTGCAGTGTTCCCGACACCAGCCCCTGGCTGCGACCGGCCTGCACCTTCACCCAGGACTCGGAACTCAGCCGCAGCGTCAGGTCGGCCGCGTTGAGGCTGTTGTCGGTGTCGCCTTCCTCGTTCGAGGCGGCCGTCATGCCGAGCTTGACGTGGTCGTTGAGCCAGTACTGCCCCTGCCCGCCGACCGCGACCGCGTCGATCTCGTCGAAGCCCGGCGTGTACTCGTAACGGACCACGAGGTAGGCCTCGTCGCCGCTCACGCCGCTCGTACGCACCAGCAGGCTGTCGCCGGCGGTCGACGACAACGGCTCGGTGAGCAGCAGGCGGCCCTGCAGGTAGTCGACATCGTAGTCCATGCCCGGACGCAGGTTGACGACGCCGTGCACGATGCCGGACACCTTGTCGCGCACTTCGATGCGCACGCGCTCCGAGCCGCCGAGCACGTCCTGGTGGTGCAGGTAATACAGCGAGCCGCCGGTGCCGCGGAACTCCTCGTAACTCGCGAGCGTGCCCGGTTCCGCCGCGAAGCCGTCGAGCGAGAGCCTTCGTTCGCCGAACGTCGTGGTGTCCTCGGAGACGTAGTGCGCGTTCGCGCCGTACAGCCCGCGGTCGACGTGCGCGAGGTCGTTGCCGACGTAGCCGACCTTGAAATTGCCCCACAGGCCGTAGTTCTGGCCGTTGCTCGCCTTGACGTAGAACTTGCCGAGGGTCGGCGCCATTTCCTCGACCACGCCGTCGTCGCCGAACGTCGGGTAGTGGTTGTC
>DATMIB010000208.1:0-14125 GCA_035554635.1 Steroidobacteraceae bacterium
CTGCTCGATCATCTGGCGGCGGGCGAACTGGACGTCGAACATGGGCGTGCTTCCAAAACGTCGGGGCAGGGAACGCGGACGATCGACCGGCGCGAAGGTTACGGGCACGGGTTGCGCGCGACAAGCCGAAAGGGTTTCGCATTATGGTGAATCCAGCGGGCCGCTGCGACTCGTTGGCGTATGCTCACCCGCAAGGTCTGGGTCGTGGATAACAAGTACTAGAAGCCTTGCAGGGCCGAGGGCCCGGAAGGACATGGCCGTTCCGGAGAGCGACATCTTGATGCTGGCGTCGATCCTGCTGGGAACCGTCGCGGCCGTTCTGGCGGTCGTGCTGGCCCGGCGTTCGCGCGAGATCCGCCGCCTGCGCGACCTCGCCGAGCGCCTGCAGGTCGTCGCCGCGAACGGCGACCTCGGCGAACGCCTCGCGCCGCACGCCGGTGAAGGCGACACGGCCGAACTCGCCGTCGGCGTCGACCGGCTCATCGAGCGGATGCAGGTCGAGAGCGCCGCGCGCCAGGAACGCGAGGACGTCTATCGCCGCATGCTCGAGACGATGCACGAGGCGCTGCTGATCGAGCGCGACGGCATCCTGCTCGCCAATCCGCGGTTCGCAGAGCTGTGTGGAGTGCCGAGCCCGGCAAAGCTGGTGGGCCGCCGTCTCGACGCGCTCGTGCATCCGGACTATGCCGAGCTCGTCCGCGAATCCCTGCGCCGGCACCTCGCGGGCCACAGTGCGCCGCCGCGGCTCGAAGTGGAACTTGCGGGCGATGCCGTGACCTCGCATCGCCTGGAACTCACGTTCGCGCGCACGACCTACGACGGCCAGCCGGCCGTCATGGTGACGGGCGTGGAGATGTCGTCGCGCAAGAACGAGACGGCATCGGCGCCGGCGCCGCGCGGCCAGGCGAACGCCTGGGAGGCGCTCGATTCGCTCGCCGAGAGCGTACTGACGACCGACGCGGACGGCCGCATCGTCTACATCAACAAGGCCGGCGAGCACCTGATCGGCAAGAGCGCCGGCGACATCATGGGCCGCACGCTCGGCGAAGTGATCGAGCTCGTCGACGAAGGCGACCGCAAGGTGCTCGGCGACCCCGTGCGCCAGACCATCGCCACCGGCACGCGCGTCAGCCTCGGTCGGCGCGGCATGCTGGTCGCCGCGGGCACCGAGGGCGAGCGTTCGATCGAGGTCACGGTCTCGCCGATGCGCGACGCGCTCGGGAAGGTCGACGGCACGGTGATCGCACTGCGCGACGTGAGCGACCTGCGCGGCCTCACGCGCGCCATGTCGTACCACGCGAGCCACGACGGCCTGACCGGGCTCTTCAACCGGCGCGAGTTCGAGCGCCGGCTCGAGGAAGCGCTCGCCGCGACCGCGGGTGGCACGCGGCACGTGCTGTGCTACCTCGACCTCGACCGCTTCAAGGCGGTCAACGACGAAAGTGGCACCCACGTCGCCGGCGACAACCTGTTGCGCGAGATCGCCACGCTGATCAAGGACGCGGTGCGCGACTCGGACACCGTCGGCCGGCTCGGCGGCGACGAGTTCGGCATCCTGCTCGCGGGCTGCCCGCTCGAGAAGGCGCGCCAGATCGCGGACGACGTCGTGCGCGCGGTCAACGACCATCGCTTCGTCTGGAAGGACAAGATCTTCACCGTCGGCGTCAGCGTCGGCCTGGTCGAGGTCACCGGCGAGAGCGCCGTGCTCGAGGACCTGATGCACGCGGCCGACACGGCCTGCTACATCGCGAAGAACCAGGGCACGCACGTCCACGTCTACTCCGCCCGCGACGAGGCCGACATGCGCCAGCGCGGCGAGATCGTCTGGCTGCAGCTGCTGCAGACGGCGCTCAAGGAAAGCCGCTTCGAGCTGCATGCACAGCCGATCGTGCACGCGACCGGCACGGGCATGGGCGGCGGCGGCCCCGGTGTCGAGGTGCTGCTGCGTCTGAAGGACGACAAGGGCGCCTCGGTCACGCCCGCTGACTTCATGCGGGCGGCCGAGCGTTACCGCCTGATGCCGCACGTCGACCGATGGGTCGTGCAGACCGCGCTTACCGCGCTCGCTCGCGGTGCCGTGCGGCTCGCGCCCGACCGCAGCATGTGCATCAACCTGTCGGGCCAGACGCTCGGCGACGCCGGCTTCCTCGAGTTCGTCGTCGAATGCCTCGACCGCACCGGTGTCGCGCCCGACCGCATCTGCTTCGAGGTGACCGAGACCTCGGTCATCACCAACATCGAGCACGCACGGCGCTTCATCGGCGTGCTGCACGGCATGGGCTGCCGGTTCGCGCTCGACGATTTCGGTCGCGGCCTGAGCTCGTTCGCGAACCTGAAGAACCTGCCGCTCGATTACCTCAAGATCGACGGCTCGTTCATCCGCAACCTCGCGAGCGACAACGTCAACCAGGCGATGGTGACCGCGATGATCAAGCTCGCGCGGTCGCTCAACTTCCAGGTCATCGCCGAGCAGGTCGAGGACCTGAGCGCGCTCGACTCGGCGCGACGCATGGGCGTCGACTTCGTGCAGGGCTACCAGGTCGGCCGCCCGACGCCGCTGCCACTGGCAAGCTGAAAGAAGTGGCTAGTGGCTAGTGGTTAGTGGCCGGAGAGAGTTCAGAGTCTAGAGTTCAGAGTCCAGTCGGAGGCGCAGTCGCGCCGGAAATGCCCCGTCAGTTCGAAGTTGGCTCTAGTCGGTCGGCATGACCGGCGAAACTTTCTTACACTAGCCACTGACCCCTAACCACTGACCACTTCCCTTGATCACCATCGCCGGTCTCTACGTCTACCCGATCAAATCCTGCCGCGGCATCGCGCTCTCGCGTGCCCGGGTCACACCCGCCGGGCTCCAGCACGACCGCGAGTGGATGGTCGTCACGCCCGAGGGCCGTTTCCTCACGCAGCGCGAGCTGCCGCGACTGGCGCTGGTCGTGCCCGCGCTCGACGAGGGGCAGCTGACCCTCGGCGCACCCGGCATCGCACCGCTCAACGTCTCGTTGCGCGAAGCGCCGGACGCCGTGCAGCTCGAAGTGACCGTGTGGGGCGCCAAGTGTCTCGCGCGCGACGAGGGTGACGACGCGGCGAAGTGGTTCTCGACGGTGCTCGGACGCACCGTGCGGCTCGTGCGCTTCGACCGTTCGCGTCGCCGGCCGACCGACCCGAGCTGGTCGCAGGGCCTCGACGGCGAGGCGCTGTTCTCCGACGGGTTCCCGATCCTCGTGCTGTCGCAGGCGTCGCTCGACGACCTCAACGCGCGACTGCCGGTGCCGCCGTTGCCGGTCGACCGCTTCCGCCCGAACGTGCTGATCGACGGCTGCGAGCCGTACGGCGAGGACCGCATCGCGACGCTCACGAGCGACAGCGTGCGCCTGCGCCTCGTCAAGCCGTGCACGCGCTGCAGCATCACGACCGTCGACCAGCTCACCGGCACTCCGACCGGCGACGAGCCCCTCAAGACGCTCAAGACCTATCGCTGGAACTCGGAACTGCGCGGTGTCGCATTCGCGCAGAACGCCATCGTCGAAGCGGGCGACGGCGCCACGCTCGTCGTGGGCAGCGTGCTCGAGACGACGGCGAAGCCCGAGGCCGCGCTCGCCTGAGTCGCGCGGCGTCAGGCCAGCGCGCGCTGGGCCGCAGGCCGCGACACGATCCGCTGCAAATACGCCGCGAGTCGCGACCGGCCCTCGAGCAAGCCGAAGTTTTCGGCCCACTGCAGTCCATACGCCATCATGATGTCCGCGGCCGTGAATTCCTCGCCGAGCAGGTGGGGCGCATCGCCCAGTTCACGCTCGAGCATGTCGAGCGTCTTGCCCGCACGCGCACGTCCGTCCGCGACCACCGCGGGGATGCGTTCGGCCTCGGGTTTGATCAGCGTGTGTCGCAGCACGTCGAGCAGCGGCGGCAACAGCGTCGCCTCGGCGAAATAGAGCCACTGCAGGAACCGCGGACGCAGCGGCTCGCCCGCGCGCGGGCCGAGCCGGCCTTCGCCGTACCGCTCGAGCAGGTACTCGACGATCGCGCCGGACTCGATCATGACGGTGTCGCCGTCCTCGAGGCTCGGGAACTTGCCGAGCGGCGCGTCCTGCGCAAACGGCTGTCCCTGGCGCTGGTACTCGCGCGTGACGAGTTCGTACGGCAAGCCGAGTTCTTCGAGCAGCCAGCGAACGCGGACCGATCGCGTGCGGGGCGCGTGGTACAACCGGATCATGGTGCGGGCTCCGTCCAGAGCGATGGCGAGCGGAAGGCGTAGATCCATGCCGCGACGTAGGCCGGCACGATCAGCAGCGTCAGGCAGGCCGTGACGAGCGCGACCGTGCCGCCGCGCAGCAGCACTGGCACGAGCAGCAACGCGTTCGTGACGCTGACCAGCCAGAAGACGATGCGCCAGTAACGTTCGCTGCCGAGCCGGCGTTGCAGCGCATGGCACCACAGCGCGACGAGCAGGGCCGCGGACAGCACCCAGTTTGCCAGCGCGACCGCGTCCGGCGCCTCGCCGCGGGACAGCTCGCCGGCGACCACGGCCAGCGTCAGCAACGTGGCGTAGACGATCCAGCCGGGTTTGCGCCTGTGCTCGCCCATCGACGCTCAGTAGTGCGGCGGGATTTCGACGCGGTTCGGGTCCGCGTCGCGGCCCTCGAGCTGCTGCACCTGCTCGATGAGCTGCTGCGCGCGGGCCCGCGCCGAGTCGAGCTCGCGCTGCTGGCGATAGAGCACGTCGCTCAGTTCCTGCAGCGCGCGTTCGAGGTGGGCGACCTTGAACTCGAGCTGTTCGATGCGGACATCGAGCTCCACGTCACGCCGCCACGGGCGCGCGCAGGTCGGCGACGACGTCGCCGTACTGCAGCACTTCGTCGTCGTGGGCCTGGTCGCGCCAGGGTTCGGCGAGCCCCGCGGCTTCCCACGCGCGCATCGCCGGCAGCTGCAACAGCCGCGACGCATACTCCGCGGCGCGCGGGCTCAGCGGGATGTCGTACGTCTGCACGCGGAACGCCACCGGGCAGTAGAACGCGTCGACGATCGAAAACTGTTCGCCGGCAAGGAACGGGCCGCCGAAGCGCGTGAGCCCTTCGTTCCACAATTCGTCGATGCGACGGATGTCCGCCTTGAGCGCGTCGGGCCAGGCGCGCAACCGCACCCGCACGCCGACGCTCATGCCGCAGGTGTTGCGCAACGCCATGAAGCTCGAGTGCATTTCCGCCGCCGCGCAGCGTGCCCACGTGCGTGCCCGGCGGTCGTCGGGCCAGAGGCCGGCGTGCCGCTCGGCGAGGTAACCGGCGATGCCGATCGTGTCCCAGACCACGAGGTCGTCGTGGCGCAGGCACGGCACCTTGCCGGTCGGCGAGAACTTGCGGAACGACTCGTAGCTCGAGCCGGGCTGGAACGGCATGACGTGCTCTGTGAACGCGATGTCGCGTGCCTGCATGAGCACCCACGGCCGCAGCGACCAGGACGAGTAGTTCTTGTTGCCGATGAAGAGTTCGTACATGGAGCCCCCTTCACGATGCCCGGGCGTGACGTCGACGCGGGCGGGGGCCGCATGATACCCGGCCGCGCCGCTTCAGTACTTGAACGTCGACAGCAGCAGGTTGGTCTCCGACGTTGCGACGCCGGCGATGCGCCGGATACGGCCGAGCACGCGATCGAACTCCTCGAGCGTGTCCGCGCGCAGCTCGGCCACGATGTCCCAGCGGCCGTTGGTCGTGTGCAGTGCCGCCACCGCCGGATCGCCGCGCAACGTGGCCAGCACGTCCTCGACCGCCGGCCCCTCGACGGCGAGCAGCATCAGTGCGACGACGCGCCGGTCGGCGTCCGGCGCCCGCAGCCGCACCGTGTAGCCCGCGATCACGCCGTCGCGCTCGAGCTTGGCGAGCCGGTTCTGCACCGTGCCGCGTGCGACCGCGAGCCGTTTGGCGAGCGTCGCGACAGGGAGGCGCGCGTCGGCGCGCAACAACGCGATCAGGCGGCGGTCGAGGTCGTCCATCGCGGAATGACTGGCTTGGTCATTTTGCTCAGTCTGCCTGTCGATATGTCGCACATTCAAGCCAGATAGATCGATCCGCTGGCTTCCTGTTGGCCCGGCGTGCGCCGATCATGACGCACTGATGGACGGCAGGAGGGGATGGCCGTGGGGGAAACCAACGTCGCACTGATCGGCGCGCCGACGGACGTCGGGGCCGGGGCACGCGGCGCCTCGATGGGGCCCGAAGCCCTGCGAGTCGCGCACCTTCAGGCCGTGCTCCAGGCGCAGGGGCTCGTCGTGCACGACCGTGGCAACCTCGCGGGCCCAGCGAACCCGTGGCTGCCTCCCGTCGACGGCTACCGGCACCTGTCCGAAGTGGTCGCCTGGAACCGACTCGTGCACGACGCCGTCCTGATGGACCTCCGTCTCGGGCGCTTGCCGATCCTGCTCGGCGGCGATCATTGCCTCGCGATCGGCTCGATCAGCGCCGTCGCGAGCCATTGCCGCGCGATCGGTCGCAAGCTGCGCGTGCTGTGGTTCGACGCACACGCGGACTTCAACACGAGTGCGCTGACGCCGAGCGGCAACGTGCACGGCATGCCGGTCGCCTGCCTGTGCGGCTTCGGTCCCGCCGACCTCGTGACACTCGGCGGCACCGTGCCCGCGGTCGAGCCGTCGCAGCTGTGCCAGATCGGCATCCGCAGCGTCGACGCCGGCGAAAAACGATTGGTGCACGACGTCGGCTACGAAGTGTTCGACATGCGGTTCATCGACGAGATGGGCATGCGGCGGGTCATGGAACTCGCGCTCGACGGCGTCGACGCCGCGACGCACATCCACGTGAGCCTCGACGTGGATTTCCTCGATCCCGACATCGCGCCGGGCGTGGGCACGACCGTGCCCGGCGGGCCGACCTATCGCGAGGCCCAGCTCTGCATGGAGATGGTCGCCGACACGGGCCGCCTCGGGTCGCTCGACATCGTCGAACTCAACCCGGCGTTCGACGTGCGCAACCGCACGGCCGAAGTGGCGGTCGACCTGGTCGGGTCGCTGTTCGGCAAGAGCACGCTGATGCGCAAGCCCGCCGCATAGGCGGGACCAGCAGCCGGCGCTGTTGGGGTCGGTCTTTGCTCCACGCTGCCAACGCGACCGGTAAGCAATACGGCGCGTTGTCACTGCGGCGGCGTGCTGCTGCCGGTCACGGGTGTTTTTCCGGGTGGGCCAGGCTTGCGTTTGGGATTCCCGTCCTCGTTCTTCGCCCCTGCGACGGCTTCGTCGCCGGCCATCGAATCGTCGGGTTGCCTTCCCGCGTCCTTGACCGAGATGTCCTTTCCTTTCGTGTCCTTCGCCTTGTCCTTGCCGGCCGAGGGCTTGCCGCCCTGGTAGCAGTCGACGTTCTCGCCGGGCCCCGTCTCGATCAGGGCCAGCAGCGCGGCCGGGGGCGTGATCGCGTACAACGCCGCAGCGGCGGCGGCGCGCAGCGCGAGCGCCTTGCCCTCGGGGCGGAACTTCGGCTCCTTGAAGGTGCCGCCGACCTTGAGCGGCCCGCGCAGCGACAGTGGGCTCACGTCCTTGGGCTCCGGTCGCAACTCGAGCGCGAGCGCTTCCTCGCCGAGGTTGACCTTGCCTTCGCCGAACATGACGGTGTCGCTCGTGTCGAACACCATCGAGCGCGTGGTCACGACACCCTGTGCGACCGCGAAATCGCCGTAGGCGCACCGCAGCTTGACGGTCTTGTCCTTGCCGAGCAGGAACTTGAGCGTCTCCGCGACGTCGAGGCCCGCCAGCTCGAGCAACAGGTTGCTGAAGCGCCCCTGGCCCATGCCGAGCTGGACCTCGCCGTCGGCCGTCGCCAGCATCGCGGCCACCGAATTGCCCTGCCCGCGCAGGTCGACGTTGCCGTTGATGCGGCCGACGTTCGGCGGCTGCATGTTGGGAAAGACTTTCTCGAGGTCGACGGCGGCGACCTTGAGGCCGAATGCCGCGTCGATCGGGTCGCGGCTCGCGTCGAGTTGCATCGCGCCGCCAACCCCGCCGTCGGCAAAGCCGATCTGCAACGGGTCGAGACGCAGCATGCCGTCACGCAGGTGCACGCGCGTCGTGACCGACTGGATCGGCCACTTGCCGGCATCGACGTCGTCGGCACGGATGTGCACGTCCGCGTTCATCGAGCCGAGCTTGCGCAGGTTGAATTCCTTGTGCGGCAACAGGCGCGTGCCCGCCGCGCGCTCCTTCGCCTCGGCACGCTGCGCCGGCGAGGCCGACTCGCCCTCGGCGACCGAGGGCGGCAGGCCGAACGCCACGCCGACGTCGTCGAAGTCGAGGTGCGTGGAGACGAGGTCGCCCTTGAGCGAAGGCTTCGCTCCCGACAGGTCGACCGCCACGCTGCCCGCGACGTCGCTGTCGCCGATCGTGCCCTCGAGGTCGCGCAACGACAGCACGCGACCCTTGCGCTCGAACAGGCCGCGGATCGAATACGGCGGCGTCTCGGGGACCGCGAGGCCGACGAGCGCGTACAGGTCGCCAAGATCGTCGCCGCGCAGCTCCGCGTGCACCGTGAAGGCCGCCGGGTCGAGCGGCACGCGCAACGCACCGTAGGCACGCGCCCGCGTCGCGCCCGCGCGTGCGGAGAAGTCCACGCGGTAGGCCGCGTCGGCACGCCCCAGCAAAGCGACCGGGGAATCGGCCCAACCGTCGAGCTGGAACGGGTGACCGCGGTAGCGCCCCGAGCCACGGGCGAGCAGTCGCACGCTCTCGGCGCCGGGTTCGGGCTTGGCCGAATCGATCGTGAGCTGCAGGTGCGTGTCGAGCGGCAGGTCGCGCACGTCGAGCCTGCCGTCGTGCACGCGCAGTTCGCCGAACGACCAGCCGGGCCCCGTCCCGGCGGCTTGCCCGCGCTTGCGGAACTGCCAATTGGCCGTGCTGCGGTGATTGCGTTCGAGCAACAACGCCGGTCGCACGATGTCGACGCGCCGCAGGATCCGTTCGCCGCGAAGCAGGGGCCAGAACGGCACCTCGAACCGCAGCAGGTCGGCCTTCGCCATCTCGGGCGTCAGCGACCACGCGACGTTCGCCAGCCAGAGGTTCTCGACCCGCACGACGACGATGCGACCGAGATCGACGTCGAGGTTGCCGTCGATGCGGAACTCGCGACCGGTCGCGGCCGTCACGCGCCGTTCGATCGGCCCCTTGAACCAGTTCCAGTCCCAGAACAGCAACAGTGCCGCGAGCGCGAGGCCCGTGACACCAAGCACCGCGCGCCACACCCGCACACGACGCTGCCGCTGCGTGGGTCGCGCTGCGTCGTCGTCCATGCACGCAGTGTCCGGGGTGGTGCCGGTGGCGTCAGTCGTACGCGGCAGCCGGGGGGCGTCGGTGCGCTCCTACCGGCCGCCGGTCGACGCTCTGCGGGCGTCGGCCAATGACGATGCGGGGCCGCGATGCCGCCGATCGCGGCCGAGGTGGCCGATCGTCGAACGATCGCCGACCGGCTCAAGCGAGCGGCAAGCGCACCGTGAACGTGCTGCCCTGGCCGACGCCGGCGCTGGCGGCGACCACCGTGCCGCCGTGGAGGCGCACGAGCCGCTGCACGAGCGAGAGCCCGATGCCGAGGCCGGCATCTGCACACTGCTCGTGCTGGCGGACCTGCGAAAAGAGGTCGAACACCTGCTCGAGCTGCTCCGGCGGAATGCCGACGCCGGTGTCGTGCACCTCGACGATCGCGGTGTCGTCGGCCGCGCGCAGCACGACGCGAATCCGGTCATCCGGACGCGAGAACTTCGTCGCGTTGACGAGCAGGTTCATGAACACCTGCGTGAGGCGCTCGAGGTCGCCGTCGACGTGCACCGGTGCCGGCGGCAGGCAGACCTCGAGCGTCTGCCGGCGGGACTCGATCGTGGCACGCATCGCCTCGAGGCTGCGTGCGAGCGGCTCGGCGAGGTCGATGCGACACCGCTCGAGCGCGAGCTTGCCGGAGCTGATGCGGCCGACGTCGAGCAGGTCGTCGACGAGCCGGCCCAGGTGGTGGACCTGCCGTTCCATCATGTCGAACAGCGGCTGCAGGCAGGGATCGCCGACGGGCTTGCGACGCGCGGTCTCGATGCCGTGGCGGATCGGGGCAAGCGGATTGCGCAGTTCGTGCGCCAACGTCATCAGGAATTCGTCCTTGCGCTGGTCGGCCTCGCGCAGTGCCTGCTCGGCAAGCTTGCGCTCGTGGATGTCGATGTTCATGCCGAGCCACTTGACGACGCGACCGTGCGCGCCGCGCAGCGGCGCCGCGCGCACGTTGGTCCAGCAGTAGCCCTCGTCGCGGTGCCGCAGCCGGAATTCGGCGTTGACGAGCGCCTCGTTCCGGACCGCGGTGCGCCACGTCGCGAGGGCATAGTCGCGGTCGTCGGGGTGCACGGCGTCGATCCAGCCGTCGCCGAGCCACTGCTCGAGCGTCTGCCCCGTGAATTCCCGCCACGACGGCGAGTCGACGACGCAGCGGCCCTCCGCATCGGTCTCCCACACCGCCTGCGCGACCGCAGACAGCATCAGGCGCAGCCGCAGGTTGCTTTCGCGCAATTGTTCCGGGGTGATCGCCTCTTCCTCCTGCGCATCGAAACGCAGGTGTCGACGCCGACCGGCGCCGACGGAGGCGGAGCTGATGCCAGGCTTCATCGATGACGTCCTTGCCTTCGACGCGGGCATCATGCGCCGTCGTGCAGGGGGGCGCTAGCGTCGGCTTGGGCGCGAGTGGCACGCGCGAAATGCCGCTGGCGCCCGGACGGCGGCGACGCCGGCTCGAGCCGACGCCACGCCGCCACGGGATGACGTCGATCAACCTTCCTTGATGGCCTCGACCGCGATTTCGATCCGCACTTCGTCCGAAACGTGGGGCGCGTATTTCCCCATGTCGAAGTCCGTCCGCTTGACGACCGCGTAGGCGTTGGCGCCGATCGCGTCTTTGTTTGCCATCGGGTGCGGCATGGCCTGGAACGAGGTGATCGTCAGGGTCACGGGGCGCGTGATGCCCTTGAGCGTCAGCTGGCCCTCGACGGCCACGGGCTGGTCGCCCTCGAACCTGACCGAGGTCGACTTGAACGTCGCGGTCGGGTGCTTCGCGGTGTCGAGGAAATCGGCGGCCTGGATGTGCTCGTCGAAGGTGCCGAAGCCCGTGTCCACGGAGCGGGTGTCGATGACGATCTCGACGCTGGCGATGCGCTTGGCCGCGTCGAGCGTGATCGCGCCACTGGTCTTGTTGAACCGAGCCACCTGCGTCGAGTAGCCGAAGTGGCTGTACGAAAAGCGCGGGTAGGTGTGCGCGTTGTCGAGCACGAACCGGTCAGCGGCCAGGGCGGGGGCGGTGACGAGCGTGGCCAGGGCGAGCATGGCGGCGAACTTGGCATGCATGGGGACGGGAACTCCTGCGTCGGTGACGCCCGGAAGGGCATCGGGCAGTCAGCGTACGGAAGAGCCTCGCCGGGATTAACGACCGGACCGCGCAAAGACCCTTGCGTGCCGGGCAACAATCGGGACACGTGCGTCGAACCGTGACGGTCACCCCTGATCGCAGGGCTACGCTTCCGCCGGGCGGCTGCGGCCGGTACCTTGTACCGGTGGGAGCGTGCGCGGACGCCCACCCGCGGGCGGCGCGGCCGTCGAGCACGAGAATGCCGGTTCAGGACCCTTTTTCTTGATGAACGCCATGCGGCTGCGAAACGACGACCTGAAGGCTGGCCCGAGCGTGCGACGGTTGGCGCTGGACGACGAGGCCGTGGCCGGCATCGAGACGATGGCGCGGACGTTCGGGCTGCGGGTGATCGACGTCGACCTCACGGGTTGCCACGACAAGGCCGGGCTGCTCGACCGCACGGCCCGTGCCCTGGGGTTCGCGGACGACGTGCCGCGACAGTGGGACGCCTGGTTCGACGGCCTGATCGACCTGCACTGGCAGCCGGCCGGCGGCGGCTACGCGATCCTGCTGCGGCGCGCGTTGCGGCTGCAGCAGACGGCACCGGAGTCGCTGGACACCGCGCTCGCGCTGCTCGAGGACGCGGCGCGTGTGTGGGACAGCCGTGGCGTGACGCTGCGGGCGTTCGTCGATGCCGAGGTCTGAGGCGCTGAACTGATGATCGTCCGCGTAGGGTCGGTCCTACGCACGGATCACGTCGCTATCCCATACTTTCCGGGAATGATCCATCAGCAGTTCTGTGTATTTCACGAAAATTGTCCAGGCGGCCCAAGGCTGGTAGCCTGCGCACGCGCCTCGGGGAAGCATTGGGGGCGATGAATTGACAGAAGTCGGCAAAAACAACCGCCCTGCCACCATGACAGGCCGCATCGTGACGCTGCTCGCCGTCGCGGTCGGCGTGCTGATGGGCATCGGGCTATTCACCTTCCACTACGCGGAAGGTTTCTCCTACCTGAGCTCGGACCCGGCGGCCTGCGTCAACTGCCACATCATGCGGCCGCAGTACGAGAGCTGGCAGAAGAGCTCGCATCACAACGTGGCGAAGTGTGTCGACTGCCACCTGCCGCACGATTTCATCGGCAAGTACATCGCGAAGGCCGAGAACGGGTACCACCACTCCAAGGGGTTCACGTTCCAGGACTTCCACGAGCCGATCATGATCAAGGCGAAGAACGCCGCGATCCTGCAGAAGAACTGCCTGGCCTGCCACGGCGATCTCGTGCACGAGCTCGTGGGCGGGGTGAACGGTGCGCCGGACGAAGTGCAGTGCGTGCACTGCCACGTCGGGGTGGGCCACGGTGAAACGACGGGGCTCGGCGGCCCCGAGCGCGAAGACGAACGTCGAGGTGAGGGGACATGAGGAAACGTCAGCTGGGGTTGTCGCTCGCGGTCACGATCGCGGTCGTACTCGTCGTTGCGGCGCTCACGGCTGCCGTGACTGCGCTGCTCGTCAACATCAACGAACGCAAGGACGAGGCTCGCAACCCGTACGTGCGGCTCGTCGAGGTCGACGAGGACACCACCGATCCGGCCAAGTGGGGCGTCAACTGGCCGAAGCAGTACGACTCGTACCTGAAGACCGCCATCACGACGCGCACGCGTTTCGGCGGCCACGGCGGCAGCGAGGCGCTGCCCGAAGAGAAGATCGAGCGCGATCCGTGGCTCAAGCGCATGTTCCTGGGTTACGCGTTCTCGATCGACTATCGCGATCGCCGCGGCCACGCCTACATGCTTTCGGACCAGGAGCAGACGCAGCGGCTGACCAAGCCGCAGTCGGGCTCCTGCATGCACTGCCACGCCTCGCTCATGCCGGTGTACCGCGAGATGGGCGGTGGCGACGCGACCAAGGGCATGCTCGAGAGCTACAAGCTCAGCTACCAGGACATGAGCAAGAAGCTGCACGACTCGGGTCACGCGCACCCGGTCTCGTGCGTCGACTGCCATGACCCGAAGACCATGGGACTGCGCGTGACGCGCCCGGGCTTCATCCTCGGCATCCAGGCGCTGGCCAACTCCGACGCGCCGGTGCCGCACCTGCCGTCGGTCGAGCAGTGGCGCGCGGGCAGCCGCGCCAAGCCGTACGACCCGAACGTCGACGGCACGCGCACCGAAATGCGCTCCTACGTCTGCGGCCAGTGCCACGTCGAGTACTACTGCTCGACCAAGATGCCGCTCACGTTCCCCTGGAACAAGGGCCTGACCGTCGACCAGATGGAGCAGTCCTGGAACGAAACGAAATTCCCGGATGGCGAGCAGTTCTTCGACTACAAGCACGCCGAGACCGGCGCCAAGGTCCTCAAGGCCCAGCACCCCGAGTTCGAGCTCTGGAGCCAGGGCGTGCACGCGCGCAGCGGCGTCGCCTGCGCCGACTGCCACATGCCGTACATGCGCGACGGCTCGACCAAGGTCTCCGACCACTGGGTGCGCAGCCCGCTGCTCAACGTCAACCGCGCGTGCCAGACCTGCCACCACTTCTCGGAAGAGGAGATCAAGTCGCGCGTCGACCAGATCCAGACGCGCAACTTCGAGCTGATGCAGCGCGGCGGCACGGCGCTGATGGGCCTGCTCGACGCGGTGCAGGCGGCCAAGGCGGCCGGTGCGACCGACGAGCAGCTCGCCCCTGCACTGGACTTCCAGCGCAAGGCGCAGTGGCGTCTCGACTACATCGCGGCCGAGAACTCGATGGGCTTCCACGCGCCGCAGGAAGCGGC
>DATMIB010000209.1:0-29817 GCA_035554635.1 Steroidobacteraceae bacterium
CGGCTCGCCGAGGTCGGAGCGCATCGCGTCGGCGATTTCGTCGAGGTTGCTGCGCCGGAACGACACCAGCCATTGGCCACGCGCGTCCGCGAACCGGTGCGATGCGAGCCCGTTGGCGTGCATGAGGCTCAGGCCGAGTTCGTAATAGGCGTCGGGCTCCGGCCGCAGCGAGCGGGCGTCGATGATGCCGCTCATGCGGTCGCCGAACTCCGCGGTGAACCCGCCCGCATAGGCGTCGAGACCGCCGACGATGCGTTCGTCGATCACGCTCGCCGGGCTCTGCAGCAGGCGCAGGTGGAACGGCTCGTACAGCGGCAGACCGTCGAGCAGCACGAGCGTCTCGTTGGCGTCGCCGCCGCGGATGTGCGCGAGACCGGACAAACCGTTGCTCGCCGCTCCCGGCAACCGGTGCACGGCCTTGAGCGCGTCCTCGGCGAAGCGCGGCAGTGCGTCGACCTCGGTCTGGGTCAGCAGCGTGCGCGCGTCCGGCACGTCGGCGGCCAGCGAGTAGCGGCTCGCCGTGACGACGACTTCGTCGAGCGGTCCCGTCGGCGCGACGGTCGTCGCCCGCGGCTTGTCTGCGTCCGGCGCCGCAGCGGCCGTGCGCACGAGGACGTAGGTGCGACCGTCGATCGGCTGCAGCGTCAGCCCGAGCGGTGCGATCACGCGCCCAATCGCTTCGAGCGGCGATGCAGCTTGCGGTTCGCGCGCGACCACCGCGGTCGCGGGCACCAGGGCCGAGGTGTAGACGAGCTGGACCTGGGCTTCGGTCGCGAGCTCGCGCAATGCGGCGTCGACCGGACGGCCGGCGTAGGGTGCCGCCGCGTGCGCCCCCGCACCGGTCAGCACGCAGGCCACGAACCCGCACAGACGCAGCCCGGCGTGAGCCGACGTCGAACGGACCGATGGGAAGCGTGGAGGGCGGGCGGGCATACGGACGCCCGGCAGCGCGCCGGGACGTCGCCGATGTTAGCCCAGGCGTGGCGGACCGCCTATCGAGCCTGCGTCCAGCGTGACGCCGCGAAAGGGCGCGCGGATCAGTCCGCGACCGGCTCGATCCGCAATTGCGCTCCGGCATAGCGGTGTCGCAGCGACGGCGTCGTCGCCATGACCGCGGCGACGGCGGCGTCCGGCTCGAGTCCCGACACCGAGCCTTTCAGCTCGAGCGTTTCGGCCGTGCGCGCCGCGGCGGCCGAGGCGTAGACGAGCCGATGCCCCGTTTCCCGGGCAGCCCAGGTGAGGAACTCGTCGAGCGAGCGACCTTCGATGACGAAGCCAGGTGCGATCGCCTGGGCCCAGCGCCACGACTCGGCCTGCGGCGCGACGTGCCCACGTGTCACCTGGCCATCGGCCGCAAGCTGTACCCAGTCACCCGCATTCGCGACGACCGGCGCGTGAGCACCGTCGATTGCGACGCTACCCTCGCGCACCGCGACGTCGAGCGTGCCGGACTCGAACGCGACGCCGTACTGCGTCCCCAGGTGGTGGACATCCCCTGTTGCCGTGGCAACCGTGAATGCATCGGCCTGCCCGCGCGCTGCGCCGGCGTCGACGTAGATCCGACCCGCGGGCAATGCGGCCTCGTCGAGCGAGGCGAGGACCAGTGTCGTCGTCGCGTCGACGCGGACATCGAGACCGTCGGCGCGATGCAGCGCGACGCGACCGTCCGTGCCGGTACGCAGCGTGTCCCCGGCCTGCAGTGTCGCGTTTGCGACGAGCGGCGCCCAGTCGCCGGCGTCGCCGCGGCGCACTTCGACGCCGCCCTCGACGCGCGCGACGGACGCCACGGTCGCCGGCGTCAGGAATCGCGGTGCCGCCAGCCACACGGTGACGCCGACCGCGGCAATGGACGCCGCGGCCACGAGCCACCGTGGTGCCTGCGGGCGCGCCTGCGGCCGGCGCGCGGCCACCGTCGCGCGCCATTCCTGCGCCACGGCCGCACGCACCGCCGCCGCGACCTCGGGCGGCGGCTCCATGCGCGGGCCTGCGGAGCGCAGCAGGCGCTCGAGGTCGCCCTCACCAGGGTCGTTGCCGGCATCCGTGTGTCGTCGCTGGTCGTTCATGATGGTCGTCTGCTCATGTTCCGAGGCTCGCCAGCACGTCGGGGGCCGACGCGCCGAATACGGCCTCCACCCCTTCCCGGAAAGCGACGCGTGCGCGCGCGAGCAGCGACTGCGCCGCCGTGTGCCCGATGCCGAGCCGCGCGCCGATTTCCTCGACCGAGTGGCCCTCGACGTACTTCCATTCGAGCGCTTCGCCGTAGCGGTGCGGAAGTCGGTCGAGCACCGCGTGCACGAGCCGGCGCAGTTCGGCGCGGTCGGCACCGCGGAACGGATCGTCGGCCGCGGGGGCTTCGACCAGTTCCAGCGCCGCGCGAACCTCCTCGCTGTCGTCGATCAGCACGACCTTGTCGCCGCGCCGCCGCTGCGTGCGGACGTGGTCGGCGATCTGGCGCCGGCAGATCTGGCACAGCCAGGTGAACAGCGCCGCCTCGCCGCGCCAGTCGCCGAGCGCGCGCATCGCCTTGATCAGCGTCGACTGCACCACGTCCTTGGTCACGTCCACGTTGCGATCGAGCCGCGGCAAGGCAAAGCGGTACACGCGCGGGAAATAGGTCTCGAAGAACTGCGAAAACGCCCGTTCGTCGCCGGCGAGCATCGCGTCGACCAGTTGCCGGTCCTCGGTCATCGCGTCGTTCCTTGCCACATCGCCAGTAAGACGGACGCCGGCCGCCAAATCAATCGCCGATGCGCTTTCGCCCGGTGGCCGATTGATCGGCAGCGCAGGTGACGTCTCAGGTCGGTCCGCGTCCGCCAGTCCGGCCGCAGTGAGGGATGCACTTGGATCCGATGACGCACCACGATGATGCACGGAGTCGCTGCCAGCGGCTCTCCCGCCTGCCGGCGGCCGGGCCCGGCTACCGGTTCGATCCGCTGCGGCGGGACGACGCCCGGCGGGCCGAACTCGAGCGCTACGTGCAGGCCGCGTTCGCACACCGGCACGGTGCCACGGTTCGCTCGTTCATGCCGACGCTGCTCGGCTTCCGCGACCGCGCCGGGGCCCTCCACGGCGTTGCCGGCGTCCGCTGCGCCGGTGAGGAGCCGTTGTACCTGGAGCAGTACCTCGACCGTCCGATCGAACGGGTGCTCGCGGGTGTCGCGTCAGCCCGGGCGGCGCCGGCCGCAAGCCGCCACGAGATCGCCGAGGTCGGCAACCTGGCCGCGGCGACGCGGCGCGATGCGGTGCGCATGGTGGCGCACGTTCCCGACTGGCTGGTGTCGCAACGGTACCGGTGGATCGTCTTCACGGCGACCAGCGCGCTGCGCCAGATCCTGCTCGGGCTCGGTGCGCCGCTGGTCGAACTGGCGCGCGCCGACGGTGCGTGCGTCGCGACCCGCGACGACGATTGGGGTCGCTATTACGAAACCGACCCACGGGTGTATGCGGGCCACCTGCCCGACGCGGCCGCGCTCGCCGGTTTCGTCCGGTCGAATCGTGGTGGCTGACGTGCTGCGGCAGGCGCTCGCCGCCGCCGATCCCGACGCAACGGCGTTGCGCGACGGGCATCGTGCCGTGCGCTATGGCGAGTTGCCGTCGCTGCTGCAGCGTGAGATCGCGTGGTTGCGCGAGGCCGGCGTCGAGCGCTGTGCACTGCTGGCCGACAACGGCGTGCCGTGGGCGCTCGGCGACCTCGCGCTGCACTTCGGCGAGGTGCTGGCCGTGCCGTTGCCCGCATCGTTCACGGTGGCGCAACAGCTCCACGCGCTCGACGACGCCGGCGTCGCCACGCTGCTGACCGACGATCCGGACCACGCATGCCGTGCGCTGCCGGACTGGCGCGTCGACGATGTCGCACCTGCCTCGGGACTGTACCGTCTGTGGCGAACGTCGCCGGCGACGAAGCGCGCGGAGGTGCCCCCGGGCACCCGCAAGGTCACCTACACCTCGGGCAGCACGGCGAGTCCGAAAGGCGTCTGCCTGTCGGCGCAGGCGCTCGAAGCCGTCGCCGCGGCGGTCGCGCTGGCCACGGCCGACCTGTCGATCGAGCGACACCTGTGCGTCCTGCCGCTCGCGACGTTGCTCGAGAACGTCGCGGGGCTCTACGCGCCGCTGCTGCGCGGGGCGACCTGCCTGCTGCCCTCGTGCGTCGAGACCGGCGTCGATTACGCGGCGCCCGACGTCGCGCGACTGCTCGCCACCGTGTCGCGCCATCGTCCGAACAGCCTGATCCTCGTGCCCGAACTGCTGCATGCGCTGGTGCTGGCGGCCGAGCGTGGCTGGGACGTGCCGGAGTCGCTGCGTTTGGTCGCGGTCGGCGGTGCGCGCGTCTCCGCCTCGCTGCTCGAGCGCGCCGTGGCGGTGGGCATCCCGGCGTACGAAGGCTACGGCCTCAGCGAATGCGGGTCGGTCGTCTGTCTCAACACTCCGGGCGCACGGAAGGCCGGCACGGTCGGCCGGCCGTTGGCGCACGTGCGCGCGCACGTCGACGAGCACGGCGAGGTGCACGTCGCCGGCAACGGCATGCTCGGCTACGTCGGCGAAGTGCCGCGCGCCCGGACCGAGGACTACGCCACGGGCGACCTCGGCGAGTTCGATGCGGACGGCTTCCTGCGCCTGCACGGCCGTGCCGGCAATCGCTTCATCACCAGCTTCGGTCGCAACGTGTCGCCCGAGTGGGTCGAAAGCGAAGTCTCGCAACGGTTGGGCGGGTGCCACGTGCTCGCTTACGGCGAGGCACGGCCCTGCGTGGTTGCCCTCGTCGATGCCGGCAGCGCCATCGGCGACGCAGCGATCGAACGGGCCATCGCCGCGGCCAACACGACGCTGCCGTCGTACGCGCGGGTCCGGCACTGGGCCCGGTCGCCACGCCCGTTCTCGGTCGCAGACGGCACGCTGACCGCAAACGGCCGACTGCGACGGCGCGAGATCCAGGCGCGTTACGCCGCCTCGATCGACGCCCTCTACGACCCTCGTCTCCTGACCGCGAACGGAAGCACTGCATGCATCTCTACCAGCGACTGAACACCGAGACCGTGGCCGACCGCGAATTCCTGCTGGCCGCGCCGGCGATCCAGCGCGCGCTGCGCGGCGACATTACCTTGCCGCTGTACCTCGAGTTCCTGACACAGGCCTATCACCACGTGCGTCACACCGTGCCGCTGCTGATGGCGGTCGGCGCGCGGCTCACGGCGAGCCAGCGCCCGCTGCAGGACGCCATCCTCCACTACCTCGAAGAGGAAGCCGGCCACGACCTGTGGATCCTCGACGACATCGCCCACGCGGGCGGCGATCGCGCAGGCGCTGCGGCCTTGTCACCGTCGATCGCGACGGAGGCGATGGTGGCGTATGCCTACGACACCGTGAGCCGCGGCAATCCCGTCGGCTTCTTCGGCATGGTGTACGTGCTCGAGGGCACGAGCGTCGCGCTCGCGCTGCAGGCCGCGGACCGGATCCAGGCGGCACTGGACCTGCCGGGCAATGCGTTCGGCTACCTGCGCAGTCACGGTCGCCTCGACCAGGAGCATGTCGGCGATCTCGAGCGCATTCTCGGCCAGCTGTCGGATCCCGAAGACCAGCAGGCGGTGGTCCGGTGTGCCCGCGGCATCTTCTGGCTCTACGGCCAGATGTTCCGCGGGCTCGAGGCCGCCGAACAACGGCGTGTCGTCACAGCGCCGTCGAGGCGTTCGGCATGAGGCCGGCCGACATGCGCGCGGTCGTTACAGGAGGCAGCGGTGGCATCGGCGGCGCGCTCGCGGCGGAACTGCACCGGCGCGGCGCCGCCGTGCTGCTGGTGGGGCGCGACGCGGCGTCGCTCGAGCACGTGCTCGACCGGCTCGGCGGGTCTTCGGCGCGTCTCGACGCGTTCGCAGCCGACGTCGCGACGGCTGACGGGCGTTGCGCATTAGTCATGCGCGCGGCGGCGTGGCGGTCCAACGTGCTGATCAACAACGCCGGACTCGGCGAGTTCGCGTTCGTCGACGAGCAGACCGACGCCGGGCTCGAACGACTGTTTGCGGTCAATGCACTGGCGCCGATGCAGCTCACGCGCGCGCTGCTGCCGCACCTGCGCGCACAGCCCGAGGCGGCCCTGCTCAACGTCGGGTCGGTGTTCGGGAGCCTGGGTTACCCGGGGTTCGCCGGCTATTCGGCGACCAAGTTCGCGTTGCGCGGCTTCACCGAGGCGTTGCGGCGCGAACTCGCCGACACGCGCGTGCACGTGCACTACCTCGCGCCGCGTGCGACGCGCACCGGCATGAACGCAACCGCGGTCGAGCGCATGAACGCCGAACTCGGCGTGGCGATGGACCCGCCGGAAATCGTCGCGAACGCGGCCTGCGACATGCTCGAGCGCGGGCGCCGCGAGGCCGTGCTCGGCTGGCCCGAAAAGCTGTTCGTCCGCATCAATGCGTTGTTGCCCGGCATGGTCGATGGGTCGCTGCGCCGGCAGCTCCCGGTCATCCGTCGTCACGCGCGCGTGGCGGCGTCCGAACGCGCGCCCGCGCCCTGAATGTCCTGGAGGTTGCGATGAACTACCTGCGTCCCCTGTTGTTGCCCGTCACTGTGCTGCTCGCGACGTCGGCCTGGTCCGCGCCGGCTGCCGATCCGGCGTTCGACGCCGAACTGCTCGCGATCCAGCAGGCGTGGGCGCACGTGAACTACGAGACACCCGCGGGCGACGCACGCGTGCGCGAGTTCGAGGCACTCGAGCGTCGCGCCGAAAAGTTCACGCACGACCACCCCGGCCGGGCCGAGGCGTTGATCTGGGAAGGGATCGTCGAGAGCAGCTATGCCGGCGCCAAGGGCGGGCTCGGGGCGCTTTCGCTCTGCAAGGAAGCGAAGGGCAACCTCGAGGCGGCGCTCGCTATCGACCCGAGGTCGCTCGACGGCTCGGCCTACACGAGTCTCGGCACGCTCTATTTCAAGGTGCCGGGTTTCCCGCTCGGCTTCGGCAACGACGACAAGGCGGACGAGCTGCTGCGCAAGGCGCTCGAGCTCAACCCGAACGGCATCGACCCGAACTATTTCTACGCCGAGTACCTGCACGACCAGGAGCGCGACCGCGAGGCGCTGCAATACCTCGACCGGGCCGCCAAGGCGCCGCCGCGTCCCGGCCGCGAGACCGCCGACCGCGGTCGTCAGGGCGAGGTGGCCGCGTTGCGACGCAAGCTGGCCGGGGCAGGCTGAAACGCTCGGTCGGGCGCCTGGCCGGGTGTCAGTCCATCGCCGCCGCGGCGGGATCGTGCACGCGGTGTTCGTTGTCGAGCTTCGCGAGCAATGCGGCGAACTCGGGCGCGAGCGTCGCGTCGACCACGAGCGGCGTCGTACGCCACGGCAACGAGGCGAACTCCAGCCGCACGCACGCGAGCAGCAGGCGTCGTATGCCGAACTGCTCCGCGAACAGTCGATTGTGACGGCCCTTGCCGTAGGTGGAGTCGCCGACGATCGGGTGCGAGGCGGTCGCGAGGTGGCGACGCAACTGGTGTCGCCGCCCGGTGTGCGGGTTCAGTTCGACCAGCGCGTAGCGCGAGGTCGGGTAGCGGTCGACGCGGACCGGCAGCTCGTAAGGAGCCAGGGCGCGAAAAGCCGTGACCGCCTCGCGCGGTTCGAGCGACTGTGGACCGGCGCGCTCGTCCTCGACGGCGGCGAGCGGCCGATCGATCACGCCTGACGCCGCGGGCCAGCCGCGCACCAGCGCGAGGTACGTCTTCGTCACGTCACGCGTCGCAAACGTCGCGGCCAGCGCGCGGGCGGCCTCGGCGTCGAGCGCGAACACGAGCGCGCCCGAAGTGGGCTTGTCGAGCCTGTGAACCGGGTGCACGCGCTGGCCGAGCTGGTCGCGCACGAGTTGCAGCGCGAACCGCGTCTCGTGCCGGTCGATCGGCGAGCGGTGCACGAGCAGGCCCGACGGCTTGTTCACGACGACCATGCGCTCGTCGCGGTGCAGCAGCGGCAGCGCGTCGTGCAGTTCTGCGTTCACGGCCGTCAGCTGCTTCAACGCCATGTCGGGGTTCTACTCGATCGCGGACAAAAGTCCGCGGAGGATAACCGAGCCGGTGCGGTCGGAGAGCAGCCAGCACCAGGGGCAAGGGTCGCGGCCCTGGCCGGACCACTGGCGCTGGCGAGTTCAGCCAGCGTTGATGGCCAGCATCCAGCTCGTGCCGACGAAGACCATCGCGCCGAGACCGGTGATCCATTGTGCGAGTCGACCCGGAGCGCGCCCACGCAGTGCCAGCACGAACCCGGTCGCGGCGCCCATCGCGAAGCCGCTCAGGTGCGCGAGCACGTCGGTCTGCTCGCCGCCTGCGCCCGTGAACGCGAGCATGAACACGCCGGCCACGAGCGGTGCCCAGCGGTAGGCCCAGCGTTCACCCTGGTCCGCGCGCCGTCGCCAGGCGTAGGCGGCCAGTAATCCCAGCAGCGCGAACACGAGGGTCGACGCGCCGGCGGACACGTGGCTGGCCGGCTGGAACGAGCCGTCGATCGCGTTCGCGACTGCCGCGGCCAGCGTGCCGGCACCGAACGCGACGCCGGGGCCGAGCAGTTGCGCGGCGAGCCAGCCGAAGAACGCACCGAAACCGAGGTTGCCGAGCAGGTGGGCGACGTCGAAATGCAGTGTCAGCGCCGTCGCGGCCCGCCAGATTTCACCCGCGCGAAATGCGGTGGTGTCGAGCGCGCCGGCATCGAGCCAGTCCGTCGCCCAGGCCCTCTGGCCCGCGAGCCAGGCGACGAGCAGCAACACCAGCACGTAGACCGTCGATCCAACCCACGCATGCGGCAACGCGTGCTCGGGTTGCAGCACGCGCCGACGCGGTGGGTTCTCGCGTTCGTAGGTGCGCAACTGGCGCACCGCCGCGACCGCTAGCGCCGGCGGCACGACGAGGCTCCAGCCCCCGGGGATCGGCACGACCTGCGACTCGATGCCGACGGCGAGCAGCATCAGCGCACGCTCGTCGCACGCGGGACGCCAGTGCGAGCGGAATACCTCGACGGGCAGTTCGGTCAGCAAGGGTCCTCGTCGTCAGGGGCGCAGTGCGCGATAGAGGAAGGGCAGGCTCACGTCCATCCGGTAATCGACGTCCGAGTGGTCGTCGTCGAATTCCTCGTAGTTGTGCGCGATGCCTGCCGTTTCAAGGGCGCGCGACAATTGCCGCGTGCCGTAGTGGATCTGGTACTGGTCGCGCCAGCCGCAGTCGATGTAAATCCCCTTGAGCCGGCGCAGGTTGCGCGCGTGGCGTTGCACGAGCCGCACCGGGTCGTGCTGCTGCCAGCGCTTCCAGCGCTCCGGCAGCGGTTCGCCGGACTCGAGGTGGTAGGGGACACGAAAGCCATTGGGCGCTTCCGGGTCCGGGTCGTAGGTCGCGGCCATGCACAGGTTCATGATCGCGTGGCCTTCGGCCGGGCTCAGCTTGGGCTTGGCCCAGACGTGCTCGAGGAAGCGGCGGATGCGACCGTCGTCGAAGCCTTCCGTGAGTGCGCGTTCCTCGGGCCGGTCGAGCCGATGCGAGTAGGCGCCGGGCTTGCGCGGTGGCTTGCGATACTTGCCGACCTCGTTGAGCGTGTTGGGCCAGTCCGCGCCATAGACGAACTCGAAGTACGCATCGCCCGAGTGGTTTGCGATGGCGCCCCAGTGCGCCGTGTACTTCATGCCGTGGATCATCGCGCCGTACCCGCCCGAGGACTTGCCGAAGCAGCCGCGATGCTCGCGCGAGGCGAGCGTGCGGAACTCGCGGTCGACGAGTGGAATCACTTCGTCGACGAGGAAGTCTGCATAGTTGCCGATCGCGCTCGAATTGACGTACTGGTTGCCGCCGAGCGAGGTGAAGCAATCGGGAAACGCGATGATGGCCGGCCCCATGCGGCCCTCGTGGATCAGCCGCGCGGCGCGCTCGCCGACGTTTTCGCCGAAGGGCTTCCAGTTCAGGTGGGCGAGCCCCGTGCCCGTGAAACCGACGAGGTCGTACAGCACCGGGAAGCGCTTGCCACGTCCCTGCGTGGCACCGCGGTCGTAGCCCGGGGGCAGCCACACGGCGAGCCTGCGCGTGGTCGGGTCGCCGAGCGGGTTGCCGGCGAGGATCTTCGATTCGTGCTCGAGCACGACGACGGTGCCGGGCGTGCCGACGGGGCGTTTCCTGGCCATGGTTCTCCCTCGTGCTGTGACCCGGACGTCAGTGTCGCGTATTCGCTAGCATTGCGCGACCGTGCCGCCGGAGTCGCGCCCGCCATGAAATCGACGTTCCGCATCGTTGCCGGATGGTTGTTGTCCGGCCTCGTCGTCTCGAGCGCATTCGCCGGGGAGGTGCCCGACGACCGGTTCGGCCCCGCCGACATCGCCCGTCTTGCCGACGTCGCCGAGCCGGCGTTCGCACCCGACGGCACACGGATCGCCTACACCGTGACCGTAACCGACATCGACGAGGACCGGCAGCAATCGGACCTCTGGCGCGTCGACTACGACGGCGCCGCACGCACGCAGCTTACGTTCACGCCGCAGCACGACGAATGGTCGCCACGCTGGTCGCCCGACGGGCGCTGGCTCGCGTTCCTCTCCGACCGTGGCGACGAAGACGCGACGACGCAGGTCTGGGCAATGCCGGCCAGCGGTGGCGAGGCGCGCGCGTTGACGAGCTTCGCCGGGGGCGTGGACGACTTCGACTGGTCGCCCGACGGTCGACGGCTCGCCGTGATCGCGTTCGACCCGTCGCGCCCCGTGGGGACGCCGAAGCCGAAGAACCCGCCGCCGATCGTGACCGAGCGTTTCAACTTCAAGCAGGACGTCAGCGGCTACCTCACCGCGTTGCGCCAGCACCTGTACGTCGTCGACCTCGACGACGGCAAGGTCGAGCAGCTCACCTCGGGTGCCCACGACCAGTGGTTCCCGACGTGGTCGCCCGATGGCAAGACGATCGCGTTCGTGACCAGGCGTGGGGCCGACCCGGACCGGCACGCGAACTTCGACCTCTACACGATCGAGCCGCGCGCGGGGGCGGTCGAGCGCAGGCTGACCACGTACGAGGGGGCGGACAACGACCCCGACACCGAATCGCGCCCGCAGTGGTCGCCCGATTCGCGCCGCATCGCCTACCTGCAGCGTGGCGCCGACAAGTGGATCTATTACTCGCCGAGCGAACTCGCGATCGTCGACGTCGCGAGCGGTCGCAGCACGTTGCCCGTGCCACTCGATCGCTGGGTCACCAAGCCGCGCTGGTCGCACGACGGACGGCACGTGTACGCGCTGGTCGAGCAGAGCCGGGTCACGCATCTGGTGCGCATCGACACCCGCACGGGTGCGACTTCGGCGCTGACCCCCGGCGCGCGGTTTGACGCGGACTTCGACGTGGCGGCCGACGGTCGCATCGTCGTGCTCGGCGGCGACGACGTGACGCCGTACGAACTCGCCGCGGTGGAGCGCGGCAAGCCGCTGCGGCCGCTCGGCTCGCACAACGCCTGGCTCGCGCAGAAGCGGCTCGTGCGCTACGAGGACATCACGTTCCGCAGCGCCGACGGCACGGCGATCGAGGGCTTCGTCGTGAAGCCGGTCGATTACGTCGCCGGGCGCAAGTACCCGACGGTCCTGCGCATCCACGGCGGGCCGGTCTACCAGTACAGCCACGAGTTCATGCCCGACTGGCAGTCCTACGCCGCGCGCGGCTATGTGGTCGTGGCCGCGAACCCGCGCGGCAGTTCGGGTCGCGGTTTCGATTTCGCGCGGGCGATCTTCGCCGACTGGGGCCACAAGGACGTGCAGGACGTGCTCGCGGCCGTGGACCACGTCGTGGCCCAGGGGCTTGCCGACCCCGGTCGGCTCGGCGTCGGCGGCCGCAGTTACGGCGGCATCCTCACGAACTACGTCGTCGCGAGCGACCGTCGTTTCAAGGCCGCCGTGAGCGGCGCGGGCGCGTCGCACTGGGCGGGCCTTTACGGCTACGACATGTACACGCGCGAATACGAAGCCGAGCTCGGCGTGCCGTGGCGCAACCGCGACGTCTACGACCGCCTGAGCTATCCGTTCTTCCACGCAGACCGCATCGCGACGCCGACGCTGTTCTATTGCGCCGAGGCGGACTTCAACGTGCCCTGCCAGGGTTCGGAACAGATGTACCAGGCGCTGCGTTCGCTCGACGTGCCGACGCAACTGGTCGTCTATCCGGGCGAGCATCACGCGCTGCGTGTGCCGAGCTACCTCCGCGACCGCATGCAGCGGCTGCTCGACTGGTACGACCGCTGGTTGCGCAGTGAATGACCCAACGGCGAGGGGCGATCACGCCCGCGCGTGTCGTGCCCGCCGTAAAAGGCGCAGTGAATCGAACGCAGGGCCGTCACCCGCGCGCGAGTTCGGTGGCGTAACTTTGCGCCTCATCGTGCAGCCAGTGCCGGAAGGCGAGAAAGGCCGGCAGGTCGGCGCTGCGCGCCGGGTACACGAGGTGATGCGACCAGTCCGATTTCAGGCGATTCCGGCTCAGTGAACGCAACCGCCCGGCGGCGATCAGCGGGCCCGCGAGCATCGTGCGACCCAGGGCCACGCCGAGCCCCTCGACGGCGGCCTGGTGCAGGGCCTCGGAATCGTCGAACCCGGCGACGTAGTGCCGTGGCGGCGCACCCCCGAAGCGCGCGAACCAGTCGCGCCAGCGGCCGCCCGCATCGTCCAGCAGCGGCGCCTGGCCGAGATCGGATGTCTTGATGCGTCCGATGCGTTTCAGCAGTGCCGGGCTCGCGACCGGCGACAGGTATTCGTCGAACAATGGTTCGGCGGTCACGCCGGGCCACTGGCCCGCGCCGTAACGCAGGGCGCAATCGACGTCCTCCCGCGCGAAGTCCACGAGCTCCCACGTCGACAGCAGGTTGACCCCGATCTCCGGGTGCCGAGCGAGAAAGCGCGGCAGCCGCGGAATCAGCCAGGACGATGCCATCGACGGCATCAGGCTGATCGTGAGGCCGTCGCGTGCCCGAGTCCGCAGGCCGCGCACCGCGCGCGCAATGGTCTCCAAAGCCGGGGCGACCTGCTCCAGCAGCCGCGCCCCCGCCGGCGTGGGCGTGACGCCTCGTGGTCCGCGGACGAGCAGCGACTGGCCGATGCGCTGCTCGAGCTGGCGCAGCCGGTGGCTGAGCGCGCTCACGGTCAGGTGACGCGCCTTGGCCGCGCGGGTCAGGTTGCCTTCGCGCGCGACGGCGACGAAGGTGTCGAGCAAGTCGAGTGGCAGGCCGCTCACGTTCGAAATTCCTCAAGGCAGGCTTGCGAGCATATCGCTTTTTCGGCGACTTCCGTCCACGTACCTTGCGTGGCACGCAAACCGGGCATGCCAATGGAGGCCGAACGTGAAGAACTGGATCGATCTTATGAGCCGCATCGCAAGCGGCCTGCTGTTCCAGGGCGGATACGTGACGTCGGCCGCGACGTTGCGCGGCGGGCGAGCAACCCCGCTCGTCGATGATGCGAACCGCGCGCCCGGCATTCCTGTGCGTGCGTGCGGGCAGGAAATGCAGGCGCGTGCGTGACGAGCCGGGCGCGGAACGATGCGCGCGAAGCCTGGTCGCGAGAGCACCGGCCTTGCCGCGCGCCGTGAGGGCATGACGCCCCGCACGGCCGCGGCGAGGCCTGGGTCCTACTCGTTCTGCTTCATTTCGGTGGCCGTCTCCTGCGCTTCCTCACCGGCCTTCTGGAGCGCGTCCGCCGCTGCGTCCTCGGCATGATCGGCGCCCTCCTTGATCGCCGCGCCGGCCTCGGCACCGGCCGCTGCGGCTTCGGCGCCGGCGGCGCTGGCCGCTGCGCCCGCTGCATCACCGGTGGCTTCGAGGGCGTCGCGGGCCTCGGGCGCCGCCGCTTCCATGGCATCTCCCGCCGCGTCGGCCGATTGCGATGCGGCCTCGCTGGCGCGGTCGGCCGCCGCGTCGGCCTCTTCGGCCGACTGTCGCGAACAGCCCGACATCGCCAGTGCGCCGGCGATGGCCAGCGCGAGCACGTTCAGCTTGATGTCGCTCATGCAGACTTCCTCCTGTCGTGTCCTTGCGCTCGCCCGCCGCAAGTGTCCGAGGCCGGCCGCCACGGGCGGTCGCCCACCGAGGCGGACGGGCGTCATGGTGGAGGGTGCCGGAGGCGCGCAGAACACGCGCGCGATGGCGAACTGGGTCGGCCTGACGCGCAGGCAGGCGTCGGCGACGTACTACGACGCCACCCCGCCCGGCTCAGCGCTCGTGACGCAGGATGGCCCGTGCGGCGTTGCGTCCCGGGTGGCCGCTGATGCCGCCGCCGCCATGCACGCCACTGCCGCACAGGTACAGGCCGGCAATCGGCGTCGCGTGGCTGGACCAGCCTGGCAGCGGTCGCATGAAGAACACCTGGTCGAGGATCAGCTGGCCGTGGTTGAGGTCACCCTCGGTCAGGCCCCACTGCTGTTCGAGGTCGGGCGGCGTGATCGAGCGGACCTCGCGGATCGAGGCCGCAAACTTCGGGAAATGTGTTGCCAGCGTCTCCACGGCGCGCCGCTCGACCGTCGCGCGCGCACTCGTCCAGTCTTCGTGGCGCAGTGCATACGGCGCGAACTGGAAGTGGATCGAGACGACGACGCCGTGCGTCGTCGCTTCGAGGTAAGGGTTGGTCGAGACCTCGCCGTACTTCGCGGCATCGTAGGCACGCTCGAGGTATTGGAGCGTCGGGGCAACGACCGTGGTGCCGGCCGGCAGGCCGTGGTGGCCATCGGTGAGCACGTGCACCTTCGCGACCGAGCCGCGCATGCGGATCGAGCGCGTGTGCCAGACGAATTCGGGTGGCAGTTCGGGCGCGCCGACGAGGCCGAGCAGCGTGCGTCGCGGGTCGGCTGCGGAGACGACCGTGCGGGCACGGATCTCCTCGCCATTCACGAGACGCACGCCGACCGCACGTTGACGCTCGACCAGGATCTGGGCGACCGCGGCGCCGGTGCGCACCTCGCCTTCGTGCGCCTGCACTGCCCGCACGAGCGCATCGCCCAGCGCCTGCGGGCCGGCCCCGGTGCGGTGCCCGAGGCCGCCACGCAGGAGCCACTGGTGCACGAAGTTGTAACCGCCGCCCGCCGACATCGATCCGAGCGTGAGCCCGTGCACGGCCAGCGCGCCGAGCGCGGCCTTGAGCGGTCCGGCTTCGAACCACTCCTCGGTGAACTCGACCGCGGTCATCGGCAGGCTGCGGATCACGCGGAACATGTCGCGCCGACCGAGTCGTCGCAGCTTCCAGCCGAGCGCAGCGAGGGGCAGGCCCTCGGCGCGCCAGTCCACCGCGGGCAGGCGTGGCATGCCGGTGGCGTACGCAGCGTCCAGAAACGCGGCGGCACGGTCCATGAACGCAACGAACTCCGGCCAGCGCGCGGCGTCCCTTGAAGACAGCCGGCGGATCGACTCGAGCGTTGCCGCGTCGGTCGCGCTCGAGGCGAGGTGCAGCACGCCGCCGTCCGGCAGCGCCGTGACATAAGGGCCCGGCGCGGTCGGCGCCTGCCATCCGAAACGATCGAGTTCCAGTTCGCGCACGACCTCGCTGCGGACGAGCGCGGCCGGATACAACGCCGGCGCGTCGAACGAAGCGCCGTCGCGCGGGCCGCTGAGCTGGCCGCCCGGAAAATCGCGCGCCTCGAGCACGAGCACCTTGCGTCCGGCCCGGGCGAGATACGCGCCGGCGATCAGGCCGTTGTGGCCGGCGCCGACGACGATGACGTCCACGTGGGCCGGCATCTTCAGCTCTGCCACGACGGCCGGAGAGTTCGGCCGCAGGCCGGGTGAAGGCGTCGAGGGCAGAGTCATTTGCGCCAGTCCTGCAGCACTTCTTCGGCGGCCATCTTGCCCGCCGCGCCCATGACCCCGCCGCCCGGGTGCGCACCCGCTGCGCCGAAGTAATACCCAGGCAAGGGCGTGCGGAAATCGGCCCATTGCGGCGCCGGCCGCAGGAAGAACAGCTGATGCAGCAGCAGTTCGCCGTGAAAGATGTTGCCGCCGGTGATGCCGGCGATGCGCTCGATGTCCTTGGGCGTGATCACCTGCTTGCCCACGATCGCGCGCCGGATGTTCGGCGCGTATTTCTCGATCGTTGCGATCACGGTCTCGCCAAATGCTTCGCGCTTGGCATCGTCCCACCCGCCTTCGATGTCGTACGGCGCGTACTGCACGAAGCACGACATGACGTGGTGACCGGGCGGCGCCATGTCGCGGTCGATCATCGACGGGAAGATGATGTCCATGTACGGCTGGCGCGAAAACTGGCCGTACTTGGCGTCGTCGTAGGCGCGCTCGACGTAGTCGATGCTCGGGCTGATCGAGACCGCGCCGCGGTGCAGCGGACCTTCACCGGGCAGGCAGGTGAACTGCGGCAGTTCGGACAGCGCGATGTTGACCTTGCCCGAGGAGCCGCGCACGCGGAAGTTGCGCAGCGCCTCGACGAACTCGTCGGGGAAGTGCTGCGGGTCGACGAACTGCAGGAAGCTGCGCTTGGGGTCCGCGGCCGACAGCACGACCTTCGCCTCGTACTCGTCGCCGTTCGCGAGTGCGACGCCGGCCGCGCGGCCGCCCTTCACCACGACCTTGTCCACGGCCGCGCCGGTGCGGATCTCGACGCCGAGCGCGCGCGCCGACGAGGCGATCGCCGCCGTGACGCCGCCGGTGCCGTTCTTGGCGAATCCCCAGGCGCGGAACGCGCCGTCGATCTCGCCCATGTAGTGATGCAGCAGCACGTAGGCCGTGCCCGGCGAGCGCGGACCCAGGAACGTGCCGATGATGCCGCTCGCCGCCTTGGTGCCCTTGAGCGCATCGAGCTCGAACCATTCCTCGAGCAGGTCGGCCGAGGATTGCGTCACGAGCTTGGAAATCCGGTACAGCTCGGTCTCGCTCAAGGAGGCACCGAACCGGCCGAGCTTGAGCAGGCCCTTGAGGTCGCGCCAGCCGAGCGACGACGGGTCGGGCGGCACGAGCCCGATGATCGGCTTGATCGCCTTGGCAGCGCGCGCCATCACGCGCGAGTACTCGTCGTAGGCCTCGGCGTCGAGCGGCGAATGCCGGTAGATTTCGCGCCGCGTGAGGTCGTGGTCGTCCCAGCCGGCGAGGTAATCGCCATTGTCGAGCGGCGTGACCGTGCTCGGCAGTGGCAGGATCTTGAGGCCGTGCCGCGGCAGCTCGAGGTCGCGGATGATCTCGGGCCTGAGCAGGCTCACGACGTACGAGAACTCGCTGAAGCGATAGCCCGGGAAGATTTCCTCGGTGACGGCCGCGCCGCCGACGATGTCGCGGCGCTCGAGCACGACGACCTTCCTGCCGGCACGCGCGAGGTAGCAGGCCGCGATCAGGCCGTTGTGGCCGGCGCCGATGACGATCGCATCAAAGGTGTAGCTGGCCACGGGCTTACTTCTTCTTCCACTCGGGCTCGTAGAACGGCAGCGCGACGACGCGCGCCGTCGCCTGGCGGCGGCGGTGCTCGACGGTGATCTCGATCGTCACGTTCGTGCCGGGCTCGAAATGCGGGCGCTCGACGTGTGCGAGCGCGATGTACTTCTTGAGCAGCGGCGACCAGGTGCTGGTGGATGCGTAACCGACCTGCCGGCCCGCGCGGTAGATCGGCAGGCTGCCACGGACCGCCATGCCCGGGATCTGTGGTGGGAGCCCCACCGAGGCGTACGCGCGCTCGAGGCTCTCCCAGTCGACTTCGATGCCGACGAAACGGTACGTCGAACCCTCGCGCTGCTCGCGTTCGAGCGCGCGACGGCCGACGAAGTACCCCGGCTTGTCGAGCGCGACGGTCCAGCCGAGCCCCATTTCGTACGGCGACGACTTCTGTCCGCCGATCCAGGCGTGATGTGCCGCGGTGTAGTCGACGTCGAGCATGAAGAGCCCGGCCTCGACGCGCGCCATGTCCATCGCGAGGATGCCGCAGGGCGTGATGCCGTGATCGTGCCCGTCGCGCAGCAGGCTGTCCCAGATCGGCAGAGCATCGGCGGCGTCCATCCAGATCTCGTAGCCCAGGTCGCCCGTGTATCCCGTGCGTGAAATCGTCACCGGACGGCCGTCGATCGTGTTCGGGGCCATGCGGAAATACCTGAGATCGTCGACCGGCGTGCCACAGCAGCGGTTCAGGATCGGGCGCGACTTCGGCCCCTGCAGGCTCAGCGCGGCGACCTGCTCGGTCAGTTCGCGCACACGCACGTCGAAGCCGACCGCGTTCAGCGCGAGCCAGCGCAACTGCGGTTCGGCCGCCGTAAGCCGGTAGCGTTGTTCGTCGAGCCGAGTGACCGTGCCGTCGTCGAGCATCTTGCCGTCGTCGTCGCACCAGGCCGTGTAGTAGACCTGGCCTACCGCGAGCTTCTGCACGTTGCGCGGGATGACTTTGTCGAGCAGTCGCGCCGCGTCCGGCCCTTCGATCTCGTACTTCATCAGCGGCGAGACGTCGATCAGCGCTGCGTGATTGCGGATCGCCCAGTACTCGCGGTCGAGCCCAAGGTCGTACGAACCTGCGGCGATGCAGCCGCCCCAGCGTCGCCAGTTGTGCGGCAGGCACAGCTGCGACGTGCGTGCGTGAAATGGGGTCCGCTTCAGCTGGTACAGCGGATGATGGACGGTCGACGGCTCAGGCACGCAACGGTCTCCCTCCGTGCCCGGCGAACGACGCCGGCACGACCGGGCGAATATGCACCAGTACTCCGCGCGCGAACAGTGCCAGGCAGCAGCGGTGCGTGAGCCGACGCACGGGCTCAGCCGACGCTGGTCGCGGGCACGTCGTCTGCCTGTCGCGGCGGGACCGGAGAAAAGTACCCGATCGCGAGCAGCATCAGGCCGACGCCGAGGAAGGCGACGATTCGCTCGAGACCCGCGAGCGCGGCCAGGTCGAAGAAGAACAGCTTGACCACGACGACACCGAGCAGTGCGCCGCCGGCGAGCCACAGCGCCCGAAATCCCTTGCGCGTCGCATGCACCATCAGGCCGATCGCGAGCAGGGTCCAGAACACCGTGAGCACGGCCTGCAGCAGCGTCGACCGGAACATGCCGGCGCCGTACGGCGTGCCGGCCCAATGGTGCAGGGTGCGCAGCAGGATGCCGTTGACGACTACGAATGCGAGCGCGCCCCACGCGAGCACCGCCTCGCGACGACCGTAAGGCAGGTCGACCTCCGCGCGCCATGCCTCGCGTTGCCAGCGCCACAGTGCGATCAGCCCCAGGACGTTGGTGGCATCGACCGGGTTCAGGATCGGCAGGTGCACCCCGAGCGGCCAGCCACCGTCGCCGAGCAGGTTCGACAGCAAGGTCGCCAGCACGATGCACGCGATCATCACGCCGCCCGCCGCCAGAAGGTGGGCGCGCGGTTGCAGCCGGAAGGGCCACCGCGCGGTCCGAAGTGCCCACACCAGCGCGGCGAGGGCGAGCGCTGCGACGCCGAGCACCGCGGCGGACTCGAGTTCGGCTGCATCGACGGTTACGCGGTCGACACTCCACGCAGCTTCGAGCGCCAGCAGTGCGACTGCCAGCACAGACGTGCCCGCGTGCGTCCAGGCCGCGTTGTGCGCGATCCAGCCGTCCTCGCGGTCGAGCGCGTCGAAAAGGAGCAGCATCACGCCGAACGCGAGCGGCCAGGCGAGCACCCCGCCGCGGACCAGCGCGTGACCGCTCGGCGACACCGCCGCGGCAAGGAGCGCGAGCAGCAGCACCGGCAGCAGGCCGAGCACGGGCACGATGGCCACCGGCCAATCGAGTCGTCGCCGCACGTACAGCAGGACCGCCGCGAGCGATGCGAAACAGGTGAGCAGCGTCGCGAGACGATCCTGCGGCGGGACGAACCGGCCGACCTCGTGCAGCATGGCCGCGACGGCCCAGGCGAGGCCGATCGCGAACAGTGCCGGTGAACCCACACGTGCGAGCTCGGCGGATTGCGATCGCACCAGCACGCGCGCGACGATGAAGCCCGAGACGGCCAGCACGACGTAACCGAAGAACGTCGCGTTGAGCACGGGCAGCGTCGTGGCGGCCTCGTCGTAGTAGATCCAGGGTTCGGTCGACAGGAAGGCCAGTCCGGCCAGCACCTGCAGCAGCACGCCGAAGACCTGCCCGAGCCACCGTCCCTGGCGCACCGCGATCCAGGCGATGGCCGCGCCCTCGAGCGCCCAGAGCGTCGACGTCTCGCGACCGTCGAAATAGAGCGGGATCGCCGCGGTGAGGAAGCCGACCGCAATGGCGAGGAACGCCTGTCCGAGCAACCGCATGCTGGGAACGATCTCGCGGCGACCGACGAGCGCAGTCAACGCAAGGTAGATCGCACCGAAGGCCGCCGCGGCATAGGCGAGGCCGTGCTCGACGTCGCGCAGCAGCATGCCCTGCAATGCGAACGTGGCGAGTGGCGTGCCGAAGACCAGCGTGCCGTCGACGTAGTGCAACAACGCGAGCGACCGGTGACGCGCGTAAAGCACGGTGATGCCGACGAACAGCGCAAAGAAGGCCCACAGGAACGGCGCGGTGCCCCAGTAGTGCGCCGGCGTGTAAGCCCAGGCGAGCGCCAGGAACTGCACGACGAACGTGAAGACGAAGCCGAGCAGGTTCAGCGGTCGCCAGGTCTTCGCGAACGCGAGCGCCAGGATGCCGAGGTCGAGCACGACGTAATAGCCGAGCAGCAGCTGGTAGTTGCCGCCATCCGACGAGGTCAGGATCGGCGCGAGGAAGCCGCCGGCGGCGCCGAGCAAGGCGAGCGGCAGTGCGTCCTGCAGGATCGCGAGCAGGGCCGCGAGCGCGACGATCACGAGCATCAGCGCGAGGGCGACCGGCAACGGCAACAGTTCGTACAGCTTTGCGGCGGCGTACACGGTGATGTAGGCGACGCCCACGCCACCGCCCTGCAGCGACAGCGCATAGCCGGCACGCTTGTGACGCAGGCGCCAGCCAAGACCCGCGAGCGCGAGGCCTCCGAGCGCGGTCGCGGCGAGACGGCCCTGGATCGGGAACGTGACGCGCTCGGACACCCACTTGAGCAGGAACGCGACGCCGAAGAACAGTACGAGCACGCCCGTGCGCACGAGCGTGTTGGCGCCCATGAAGCGTTGCAGCCACAGCGGCAGCGCACTTTGCGTCTCCTGGACGGCTTCGCGGCGAAGGTCGTCGGTGGCCTCGTCGTGCGTCACGGAGCCCGGGCTTGCAGCCGCCGCGCGTCGCGCGACGGCGGTTGGGGTCGCCGGGGCAGTGCCCGACGTTGCCGGCGGCGCGGCAGCCGGCGCGGGCGTCGCCGTTGTCGCCGAAGCCGAAGCCGAAGCCGCAGCCGAGGCCGCATCGGTGCGTTCGAGCCGCGCGAGACGCGCGCGCATTGCGGCGATCTCGCGTTGCAAACCGCCGAGCGTCGTGTCGATTTCGGCCTGTCGATGCCGCCACTTTCTCGACTGGTGCGCGAGCACGCCCGCGAGCACGAGCACGATCAGCAGTTCCATGGTCAGAGCCTCCCGGCGCGCAGGGCCAGCACGCGGTCGCGCAGCAGGTCCGGGCTCGCCTCGGGCGCCGGCACGACCGGACCGATCGCCAGGCCGATACGGCTGAACACACCGCGACGCAACGGCCGTGTCATCGCGCGCCCGCCCTTGCGGCTGAAGAAGCTGCCCCACAACCCTTGCAGCGCGACCGGCACGACCGGCACCGGACGCTCGTCGAGGATGCGGCGGATGCCGGGCTTGAACGGACCGATCTCGCCGTCCTCGGTGAGCCCGCCTTCGGGAAAGATGCCGATCAGGTCGCCGGCGTCGAGACCTGCGCGGATGTCGGCGAAGGCCTGCTCCATCAGGGCCTCGTTCTCCTTGCGTGGCGCGATCGGGATGCAGCGACCGGTCTTGAAGATGAAGCTGAGCACCGGGATCCGGAAGATCCGGTGATCCATCACGAACCGCACCGGTCGCGGACTCATGCCCATGAGTACGACGGCATCGACGAACGACACGTGGTTGCAGACGACGACGGCGGCCCCGCTCTCCGGCACGTGCTCGATCCCCTTGACCTCGACGCGGTAGATCGCTTTCACGAGCAGCCACGCGAGGAAGCGCATCAGGAATTCAGGCACCAGCGTGAAGATGAACACGGCGACGGCCGCGTTCATCAGCGCGACGACCAGGAACAGCTGCGGGATGCTGAGCCCACGGTCCAGCAGCAGCGCGCTGCCGGCCGCGCCGACGACCATGAACAAGGCGTTGAGGATGTTGTTGCCGGCGATGACGCGCGACTGGTGGCCGGGCTCCGCGCGGGCCTGCACGCTCGCATAGAGCGGCACGAGCATGAAACCCGAGAACATGCCGATCAGCGCCAGGTCCCCCAGGACGCGGAGGCTGCCCTCGGCCACCAGGAACGTGGCCACGTCGCGGATTGCACCCGGGGGCACGGCCGGCGTGGCGAACGCCAGGTCGGCTGCGAAGAGCGTGACACCGAAGGCGCCGAACGGCACCAGGCCGATCTCGACCTTGCGGCCCGACAGCTTTTCGCACAGCAGCGAACCGAGTCCGATGCCGACCGAGAACACCGTCAGCAGTGCCGTGACGACATGTTCGGAGCCGCGCAGCACGTCCTTGGCGTATGCGGGGAACTGCGAAATGAAGACCAACCCCACCAGCCACATCCAGGAGATGCCGAGGATCGACAGGAACAGCGGCCGGTTCGCGTAGGTGAAGCGCAGGTTGCGCACGGTCTCGCTGAACGCGTTCCAGTTCACGCGCAGCTCGGGCGCCTGCGCAGGCGCGGGTGGCACGAACCGCGCGGCAAGATAGCCGGCGACGGCCACGACGATGCCGATTGCAGGGACCCAGCGCGAGGCCCCGTCGGGCAGCGCGATCAGCACGCCGCCGAGGATCGTGCCGAGCAGGATCGCGATCGACGTGCCCGTTTCCACGAGAGCATTGCCGCCGACGAGTTCCTGCGGGCGCAGCGTCTGTGGCAGCAGCGCGTACTTGACCGGCCCGAAGAACGTCGAGTGCAGGCCCAGCAGGAACAGCGCGCCGAGCAGACAGGCGAGGTTCTGCCGGACGAAGCCGTAGGCGCCGAGGCCCATGATCAGGATCTCGACCGCCTTGACGGTGCGGATGATGCGGGCCTTGTCGTACTTGTCGGCGAGTTGCCCGGCCGTTGCCGAAAACAGGAAAAACGGCAGGATGAACAGCGCCGCCGCGAGGTTCACGAGCACGGCCGGGGCCAGCGTGGTCAGGCTTGTCGCATGGAATGCGACCAGCAGCACCAGTGCATTCTTGAAGACGTTGTCGTTGAACGCGCCCAGGAACTGGGCCACGAAGAACGGCCCGAAGCGCCGTTCCTTGAGCAGGCTGAACTGGCTCGGCTTCGACACGAAAGCGACTCCCTGTTGCGTACGCACGCGTGCCGGGGCCCCAGGCGGCCCGGACCGGGACTCGATTCAGACATCACGACGACACGTCCCTGGTGTTCTTGTTCGACGCGTGACGGACGTCATCATACGTCGCGGCCCGGCCGGGCACACGCGTCCGGAAGTCATGACGAGGACAAGGCACCGGCGCGGCGGCCGGGCGCGGGTCTCAGCGCCGATCGCGGATGTCGATGAAGGTCAGGAACTCGTTGCGGGTGCGCGCGTCGATGCGGAACGACCCGAGCATCTTCGAGGTGATCATCGAGACGCCGCGCTTGTGGATGCCGCGCGTGGTCATGCATTCGTGCACGGCCTCGATCACGACGCCGACGCCGGCGGGCTGCAGCACGTCGTTGATGCACTGGGCGATCTCGGCGGTCATCTTTTCCTGGACCTGGAAGCGCCGCGCAAAGACCTCGACGACGCGCGCGAGCTTGCTGATGCCGACGACCTTGCCCGTCGGCAGGTAGCCCACGTGCGCGCGACCGATGATCGGTGCCATGTGGTGCTCGCAGTGCGACTCGAACTCGATGTCGCGCAGCACGACCATCTCGTCGTAGCCGGCGGTTTCCTCGAACGTCCGACGCAGGTACTCGCGCGGGTCGACCATGTAACCCGAGAACCAGTCGGTGTAGGCGTCGACGACACGCTTGGGCGTGTCGAGCAGACCCTCGCGCGCAGGGTCTTCACCTGCCCAGCGCAGCAGTGTCCGGACGGCCTCCTCGGCCTCCTTGCGCGAGGTGCGCGGGCGCCGCGGGGTCGCCGCGCGGCCGCTCATGGCGCTCATGCCCTCGATGTTGCGGCGCGAGCGCGACTTACGATCGACGGGCATGTCAGGACCTCCTCGTGGGGCCGCGTCGCGATTGCCCCCGCCAGTACACCAGCAACGCATAGCCGGCCGCCATGCCACCGAGGTGCGCGAAGTGCGCCACACCCTGCCCGGAGCCGGTCACGCCGAGGTACAGCTCGAGGGCGCCGTACAACGTCACGAACAGCCACGCCGGCATCGGGATCGGCGGGAACAGCAGCATGATCCTGCGGTGCGGGAACGCCATGCCGAACGCGAGCAGCAGTCCGAAGACGCCGCCCGAGGCGCCCACCGTAGGCACCGGGCGCATGTCCATGCTGGCGACGACGAAGAGCTGGGCCACCGCCGCGCCGACGATGCACGTCAGGTAATAGGTGACGAATCGACGCGTGCCGAGCAGGCGCTCCACTTCGCCGCCGAACATCCACAGCGCGAACATGTTGAAGAACAGGTGTGTCAGCGACCCGTGCAGGAAGCCGTAGGTGAGCAGTTGCCACACCTCGAAGCTCGGAAAGCCCGGGAATGCCGACGAGGCCGGCGGCCACAGCGCGAACGGCCGCACCAGCATCGACCCGGTGAGGGCCTGTGCACCGAAGACGATGACGTTGAGCAGCAGCAGTGCACGCGTCGCGGGAGGCAGGGACATAGGCATGCGCGCATCGTAGCCCAACCCGATCGCCGACACCCGCGGCCGGGCGTGCTAGGGTGGCGCCCGACCCGAACGACCGACGGTTTTCCATGACCTTGCTACGCGCCCTCGTGCTGATCGTGGCCGGTGCCGGCACCATCACTGCCGCAAGCGACGCGATCGCCGCCCCGAACGTGCCGTTCGGTCGCCTCCAGTTCCAGCCCTGCACGCTCTCCGCGCCCGGCCAGCCCGTCACCGTCGCGGCGCGTTGCACGACGTTGCGGGTGCCCGAAGACCGCACGCGAGCGCAGGGCCGTCGCATCGAATTGGCCATTGCGTGGGTCCCCAGCACCGCGCGCAATCCGGCGCCGGACCCGGTGTTGATGCTGGCGGGCGGGCCGGGACAGTCGGCGCTCGATTCGTACCCGCTCGTCGCAGGCGCCTTCCGCGAGTTGCAACGGCAGCGTCACGTGATCCTCGTCGACCAGCGCGGCACCGGTCGCTCTCATCCGCTCACCTGCCCGGCGACGCTCGACAAGGCGCTCGAGACGATGATCGAGGCACCGGATCCGGCCACGGCCCGGACGATGACGCAGGAATGCCTGGCTGAGTTGCGCGATGCGGATCCACGTTTCTACACGACCAACGACTACGTCGCGGACCTCGAATCGGTGCGCGATGCGCTCGGCGTCGAGCAGGTGGACTTGATCGGCGTGTCGTATGGCACCCGCGTCGGGCTCGAGTACCTGCGGCGCCATCCCCAACGTGTGCGGGCCGCGGTGCTCGACGGCGTGGTGCCGCCGACCTTGATCCTCGGTGCCGAGCACGCGCGCAATCTCGACGCCGCCGTCGATGCGCAGTTCGCGCTCTGCGAACGCGACGTCGCGTGCCGGGCCCGCTATGGCTCGCCGCGCGCACGGCTCGACGCGCTGCTGGCGCAATTGCGCCAGCAGCCACGCGAGGTGACTTACCACGACCCCGTCACCAACGAGTTGCGCCAGGACACGCTCACGGCGGACGCGGTCGCGGGCGTCGTGCGCCTGCACGCCTACGCGCCGCAATTGTTTGCGATGCTGCCGATGCTGCTCGAGGCCGCGACCGAGGGCCGCTACGACACGTTGATGGCGCAGGCACGCATGGTGGAGCAGCTCGTCGGCGAACAGATCGCGGTGGCGCTGCAGCTGTCGGTGGCCTGCGCCGAGGACGCACCCTGGCTGCAGCCGAACCCGGCCGACGCCGGCACGTTGATGGGCGGCGAGTTCATCGAGCTCATGCAGGCGCAGTGTGCGGTGTGGCCGCGCGGCAAGGTTCCCACGGATTTCCATGCGCCCGTCACTGTCGAACGGCCGGTGCTGCTGCTGTCGGGCCAGTTCGACCCGGTGACGCCGCCACGCTACGGCGAGCGCGTCGCCTCCGAGCTGCCGCGCTCGCGCCACCTCGTGCTGCGCGGCCAGGGCCACGGCGTCATGGGTGTCGCCTGCGCGCCGCGGCTCATCGCGCGTTTCCTCGAAAAGCCGGAGCCGGCGCAGCTCGACGCATCCTGTCTCGACGCGCTCGGCGCGACGCCGCCTTTCGCCGGTGCCTACGGCTGGGAGCCCTGATGCTGCGCGTCGAAGGCCTGCGCAAGGCATTCCACACCCGCACCGGACCGGTGCAGGCGGTCGACGGCGTCTCGTTCGAGGCGCCCGACGGCCAGATCACCGGCTTGCTGGGGCCGAACGGCGCCGGCAAGACGACGACGCTGCGGATGCTCTACACGCTGATGAGCCCCGACGCCGGGCGCGTGCTCGTCGACGGCGCCGACCCGGCGCTGGAGCCGGTTCGCGTGCGTTCCGCGCTCGGCGTGCTGCCCGATGCACGTGGCATCTACAAACGACTGAGCGCCCGCGAGAACGTCGCGTACTTCGGCCACCTGCACGGCATGGACGACCGTCTGATCGAGGCCCGCACGCAACGGCTGGTCGAGACGCTCGACATGAGCGAGTTCATCGATCGTCGCGCAGAAGGTTACTCGCAGGGGCAGCGCACCAAGACGGCGATCGCGCGTGCGCTCGTGCACGACCCGCGCAACGTCGTGCTCGACGAGCCGACCAACGGCCTCGACGTGATGACGACACGCTCATTGCGAAACTTCCTGCTGGGGCTGCGGGCCGAAGGCCGCTGCGTGCTGCTGTCGAGCCACATCATGCAGGAGGTCGCGCAGCTCTGTGACCGCATCGTCGTGATCGCGCACGGTCGCGTCGTGGCCGAAGGCACGCCCGACGAGCTGCGCGCGTCGACCGGCTGCGCCAACCTCGAGGACGCCTTCGTGCAGGCGATCGGCAGCGACGAGGGGCTCTTCGCATGAGCGCGCGGGCCCTGTGGGTCGTGCTGCGCAAGGAGCTGCTCGACGCATTTCGCGACCGCCGCATGGTGCTGGTCGCCTTCCTGGTGATGCCGCTGGCCGTGCCGCTCGTGCTGGCCGGCACGACGGCGCTCGGTGCGCGCAAGCAGGCACAGCAGCTGGAGTCCCGGTTGCAACTGCCGGTGATCGGGGCCGAGCACGCGCCGAACCTGGTCGGCTGGCTGCGGCAGCGCAACGTCGAAATCCTGCCCGCGCCGCCGGACCCCGACGCGGCCGTCCGCACGCAGCGACACGACGTCGTGCTGCGTATCGGTGCCGGTTACGCGACCGAATGGCGCGCGGGTCGGCCGGCCGAGGTCGAGGTGATCTTCGACAGCTCACGGCCGCTGGCCTCGGGCGCCACGATCGCGCGGGTGCGCGGCCTGCTCGACGGTTATGCGCAGACGGTCGGCACGCTGCGGCTGGTCGCGCGCGGCATCCACCCGTCGGTCGCGGCGCCGCTGCTGATCGGCACGCGCGACGTCGCGACGCCCGAGTCGCGCTTCGACCTGTCGCAACAGCTGTTGCCGTACCTGTTGCTGCTGCTGGCGTTCATCGGCGGCATGCAGCTCGCGATCGACGCGACCGCGGGTGAACGGGAGCGGCAATCGCTCGAGCCGCTGCTCGCGACTCCGGCGTCACGCGAGTCGATCATCAGCGCCAAGATTCTCGCGACGGCGGTGTTTGCGCTGACCTCGATCACCGTGACGCTGCTCGCCTACCGCGTGTCGTTCGACCTGATGCCGACCGGCATGGTCGACGCCTCGTTCGAACTCGGCCCGGCCGCGCTCGCGCGGCTGTTCGTCGTGATCCTGCCAGTCGTGTTGCTCGGTGCCACGGTGCTCACGGCACTGGCCGCCTTTGCGCGCAGCTACCGCGAGGCACAAGGGTACCTGCCGTTGCTGATCTTCCTGCCGATGGTGCCGACGCTGGTGCTGATGGTGGCACCGGTGCGCACGCAGCTGTGGATGCTGGCCGTGCCGTTCCTCGGCCAGAACCAGCTGATCCTGAAGATCCTCCGCGGCGAACCGATCGGCGCCGCCGAGTGGCTCGTCAACGTCGGCGCCGGGCTGCTGCTGGTGGCCGTCGCCTGGGTGATCGCGGCGCGGCTGTACCACCGCGAACAACTGGCGGCGTCGTCATAGGGCGAGGATCGCATGTGCTTCCGCACGGCCGTCGACTGAGCGCTCGCGCGAGCGCGCCGGCTGTCGGCGTGGCGCCGTCGCCCGCGCGTCAGTCCTTCGGCGGTACCTGGGGCCAGAGCTCGAGCAGTCCGCGCGCCCAGCGTTCGCAGGCGGTCTCGGCGGGGTGGAAGCCGTCGCTCGCGAACGCATCGGCCGGCATCGACGACGGGAATTCGAAGCAGTATGCGCGTTCGTCGCGGTCGAGCACCTCGGCAGCCGCCAGTCGCAACGCGTCGACGCGTTCGGCCAGGATGATGTTGAGCGGCCACGGCAGCGCGGGAAAAGTGGCGAGCGGTGGCAGCCCGGCGTACAGGATGATCGCGCGCGGCGACTTGCGTCGCAGGATCTGCAGGATGCCCGCGAGGTTCTGTGCGAACCGTGCGGCCGGGACGCCGCGCGTCGCATCGTTGACGCCGCACGAGACGACGTAGGCATCGGCCGCGCTCGCCGCGGGCGCGACCCAGTCCCGCACGCCGGCCGACGTCGCGCCGTTGCAACCGTGCACGTGCCAGTGGACGTCCCGTGCGAGCCGGCCGTGCAGCAGGTGCGCGAACGTCGCCGTGAGCGAATGACGCTGCTCGCGCACGCCGGTGCCGACCATGATCGAGTCGCCGACGCCCGCCACGTCCAATGGCTTGCCGAGTCCGAGCCCACAGCGACCGGACGTCCCGGCAGGGGCGGGCAGCGTCGGCGTCCGTTGCAGCAGCCACAGGCCCTGCATGATCGCGAACGGGGTGAGCAGCCGCGTGTACATGCGTCGAGCATACGAGCCCGGGCGCGCGCACCGCAGGGCAGCGCACCCAACGGCACGACCGGGCTGCACCGCATCGCGCTGTCGGAGCGGGACGACATTTGCAGCTTGCCGGGCCGGCGCGGTGGGTCGCGTCACCGCCGGTGGGTCCGCGGGCGTGCTCCACGTTTACGATCGAGCGCGCTCAAACGCCGGCGGCCTGCGGACTTGCCCTGCGCTCATGGTCGAGCGCGCATCGTGATTCGCGCAGAGGAACTGTGCGAATCACGGCGACCCTTGCTCGAGCGGGCGCGCGACGGATGGTGGTCGCGGTGGAGCGATCACTTGCGCGGACGCCGCGCGCCGAACGCTCGAGCTGCGGCGCCCGACAAATCGCGCCGGACAAGTCCGCAGACCTGCCGTCGTCCGAGCCGCCCGACGTCGTGTCGGACACCCCCGCAGATCCACCTGCGTCGGCGCTGCGCGCCGGAGCGCGGCGCCGCACCCCGCGGCGGGCTCACCACCCGATTCCGTAGTCCTCGCCGTGGTTGCTCGAGCCGCCCCAGAAGCTGCCGTTCTCCGGGTCGACCAGGATCGCGTTGATCGGCCCCGAGGTCCGTGCCTCGAACTCGGGCTCGTACCCGCGCAATGCGAGCTCGCGGCTGACCCACGGCGACATCGACGTATTGAGCAGGATGCGTCCCGGCTGCGACTCGTGCCGGTCGAACGAGGCCTTCATCTGGTAGCTG
>DATMIB010000210.1:0-16823 GCA_035554635.1 Steroidobacteraceae bacterium
CCTCTCCCGCTCCACGGGAGAGGGATCAGAGGGAAGAACGATTCTGTAGGAGTGCGCGCCACGTCGCGCGGCACCGACGCTTCGCTTCGCAACCAATGTGCGCGGCGATGGTTTAATCCCATGCAACGCCACCGTTGGAGCGTCGAGACCGAGGAGTCGAAACATGGGAACGTCCGTCATCGCAGACAATCCGCTGCTGCATGCCTACTGTCACTTGTGCGAGCGCTGGCGAGTGCTCGACGCCGACGACCTGGGCATCGAATGGACGTCCGACTCCAGGCCCCCCGCGGTCGCCCAGTGCCCGGACTGCGGCGAGTTCGGGCTGGTCAAGGTGAGGCTGCCCCAGGTCGTGAAGCCCGAACTGCCGCTGCGGGCCATCGACGAACTGCCGCTCGAACACTGGCGTACGCCTGTCTAGGCATCGGGTCGCCCCGGCGCGGGCGACCAGCCTGTCGCTCGCCGGCGGCGAGCCGCAGCCTTCGAACTTCGCGACTCTTACTTTGCGCGACGTGAACCGCTAGCGTTCGCCGATGTCGCTGCGGCCCTCACGAGGCTTTCCACCCATTGCCACACCTGCCGCGCGGGTCCTGATCCTGGGCTCGCTGCCGGGTCAGGTGTCGCTTGCGCGCCGGCAGTACTACGCACAGCCGCAGAATGTCTTCTGGCGCATCATGGGTGCGCTGGTCGGCGCGGGGCCCGAGCTGTCGTACGACGAGCGCGCGTTGCGTCTGCAGCACGAGCACATCGCGCTGTGGGACGTTTGCAAGGCCGCGCGACGCGAAGGCAGCCTCGATGCCGCCATCGACCTTGCGAGTGTCGTGCCGAACGACTTTGGCGCGTTCTTCGCCACCCATCCGCAGGTCCGCGGTGTCTTCACCAACGGTGGCACGGCGACGCGGCTCTACCGGCGCCTGGTCCTGCCGTACCTGTCGACGTCGTGGCAGGCGCTGCCGTTGCAGCCGCTGCCGTCGACGAGCCCGGCGCACGCGGCGATGCGCTTCGAGCAGAAGCTCGCGCACTGGCAAGCGGTCGTGGAAGCGTTGCGCAATCCGTGAGCTGCCGCTCGAGACCAGGCGAGACGCTGGCGAACCAGCCGCGACCCAGGGCAGTTGCGGCCCGGCCCGACGTGGCGAACCCCGACGTGAGCGCGCGCGTCTAGGCGCGCAGCCCCGCCGGCACTTCGAGCGCAATCCGCGCGACTTCCTCGGCGGAATCGACGAGACGAATGAAGCCGAGTTCCTCGCGCGTGATGGTGCCGGCCCGCACCATCGTGTCGCCGATGAACTCCACGAGGTGCCCCCAGAAATCGCGGCCGACCGCGATCAGCGGCATGCGCTCGATCTTGTCCGTCTGGATCAGCGTGGCCAGTTCGAAGGCCTCGTCGAGCGTCCCGAAGCCGCCCGGCAGCACCACGAACGCGCTCGAATACTTCACGAGCATGACCTTGCGCACGAAAAAGTGCTCGAACAGGATGTAGCGGTCGAGGTAAGCATTCGGACGCTGTTCGTGAGGCAGCCGGATGTTGCAGCCGACGCTGAGTCCGCCCGCTTCCCTCGCGCCGCGGTTGGCGGCTTCCATGACGCCACCGCCACCGCCCGTCATCACGGCGAAACCCGCCCGTGCGAGCGCACCGCCGATCCCGCGTGCGAGTTCGTAATGGGGGTGGCCGGGCGGGAACCGCGCGGAGCCGAACACGGTCACGCAGGGCCGGTCGAACTCGAAACTCTCGAAGCCCTGCAGGAATTCGAGGAAGATCCGCACGGCGCTTTCGAGGTCCGCGGCGCGATGGCGGCGCCCCGCGAGGAAGCTCTTCTCGGCGCCGCGAACCTGCTCGAGCAGCGAGGGTTCGTGTTTTCCTTCGGACGCGTCCGTCACGCAGGATCTCCCGTGCGGCGCGGCCCCCGCACCGTTGGACCACGCCGCATCATAACGAAGCAGGCGAGACTCGACGAAGACGGCGAAACAGAACAAGGGATGCGCTTGATGACCTCAACGATGACGAGATCGACTTCCCCAGTTGCCCGTCTGCCCGCCACGCGGAATGCCCGCGCATGAGGCCCGGATCGTTGGGCAGCCTGCGCGCCGGCGTCGCCGTGCTTCTCGCTGCGGCACTCGCTGCCTGCACGACGACCTATAGCCCCCGCGGTGACGAAGCCGCGGCCACGGCCGTGCCTGCCGGGGCCGTGCGTGTCTACGTCACCGGCGACATCGCCGACTGTCGCCTGAGGTCGGTCGAGCGCGCCGCCGCACGGCTCACGTCGCAACTCGTGCCCGACGGCGCCACGGTGCTCGCCACCGGCGACATGACGTACCCCCGGGCCGACACGGCGACGCTGCTCGCCTGTTACGAACCGACCTGGGGGCGTCACCGTGCCCGGACGCTGGCCGTCCCGGGCAACCACGACTACGTCGACGGCAGCACGCGCGATTTCCGTCGCTACTTCGGGCTCGACGGCGTCGCCGTCAGCGACGAGTTCGTCGCGTACGCCCGGCGGCTTTCCGACGAGTGGCTGCTGCTCGCGCTCGACAGCAACGTCACCGGCGCCACCATGCAACGACAGGTCGAATGGCTCGAACAGACGCTCGAGGCCGAGCGTGGCGTGGCGACGACGAGCGGGGCCGTCCCGCGGCCGCCCCGCTGTCTCGCCGTGATGTGGCACACGCCGCTCTATTCTTCGGGCCTGCATCGGGGTTCCGGCAACCACATGCGCCCGCTGTGGCGCCTGATCGACGCCTACGATGCCGACGTGCAACTGAGCGGCCACGAGCACTTCTACGAAGCGTTCGACCCGATCGACGGCGACGGCCGCAGGCGGGGCGACGATGGCGACGGCGTTCGCCAGTTCACCGTCGGCACCGGTGGCGCGCACCTGTACGGGTTCTGGCGTCCGCCGTACGCGAGCCGTGCGCGCGTGTTGCAGTACGGCGTGCTCGAGCTGACGCTCGCACCGGGGCATTACGCCTGGCGCTTCCTCGATACCGACGGGCGCGTGCGCGACGCGGGAACGGCGACCTGCCGTCGTGCATCGTGAATGGCGAAAGACCATGACACCGGTTGCATGCCGACGCAGTTGTAAACGCCAGTTTCCGCTGGCCTATACTCGGACGACACGACCGCCAGGGAGGGCGAGTCTTGACCGTGACATTACCGCTGCCGTTCCGGGCCTCGCGGAGCCTCGAGTCAGGCAATGCGTTGCTCGGCGAGGCGGGCGTGACGCTCGACGTCGTCGGCCTGGACTTCGAGGACGACATCCGCGCGGCCTGGCAACGGCGCGTCGAGGGCGCGGCGCGGCAGCTTGGCTGGCCGGCGCCGCGCATCCTCACGTTCGCCACCGGCCCGTATCACACGCTCTGCTTCACGGCGCCCGCCAACCAGCTGCGCACCGCCTGCAGGACGAACGAATGGGCGCTGTGCGCTGCGGTGCTGGAGCGCGACCCGTATCACTGGGGGGCGTTGCGCGAATCGTCCTGCTTGGCGGAGGACGTGGCGATGCCGGCCGCGCGCCAACGGCATCGGCCGGTCACGGACCGGTTCGCCGAGCGGGCCGCCCTCGAGCGGCTGCGGCGGCTGGCCCAGGCCGAGGCGCTCGCGCCGCAGGTGGCGGTCTAGCGCGAAGACCTACTTCGCGCCCCAGGTCCCCTCGCGGCGCGGGTCCGCCGCGGCTTCGAAACCGCCGTGTTGCGGCTCGCGCAACGCGACGCCGTGCAGGCCCGACTCCTCGCCGCGCCCGGCCTGGACGGTGATGCCACGCTGCGCGAGTCCGGAGACGACCTCGGCCGGCAACTTGGCGGCTTCACCCGCGATCTCGTTGCCGCGCGCGATCACGTTCGGCAGGTCGACGGCCTGCTGCAGCGGCAGGTCCCAGAGCAGCAACCCGACCAGCGCCTTGGCGTTGTAGGCCAGGATCGCCGAGCCGCCCGGGGAACCGAGCGCGGCGACGAAGGCGTTGTCGGCGCGTCGCAGCACGATCACCGGCGACATCGACGAGCGCGGCCGCTTGCCGCCGGCGACGGCGTTGGCGACTGCGTGACCGGCGTCGTCGACCGCGCGGAACGAAAAGTCGGTGAGCTGGTTGTTGAGGAAAAAACCGCCGACCGCACGGCCCGAGCCGAACAACGACTCGACCGACGTCGTCATCGACACGACGTCGCCTTCGTCGTCGACCACGACGAAGTGGCTCGTGCCGGGCACGTCGAGCGTCGCGTCGCGGCCGCGCCGGGTCATCGAGGCGCCGGGTGGCGTGCCCGGCGTCGGGGCCGTGGCACTCGCGCGTTCACCGATGAGGCGCGCCCGCGCATCGAGGTAGCGCGCGTCGAGCAGGCCCTCGACCGGCACGGGCACGTAACGCATGTCGGCGACGTACTGGTCGCGATCGGCGTACATGAGCCGGCTCGCTTCGGCGAACAGGAACCAGCCCTGCGGATCCTGCGGGCCGCGGCTGGCGATGTCGGTGCGGTCGAGCAGGCCGAGCACCTCGAGCAGCGCGACCCCGCTCGACGGCGGTGGCGGCACGCAGACGAGATAGACCCGGAACGGCCGGCACAACGGCTGCGATTCGACGGGCTGGTAGGCGGCGAGGTCCTGCAGGGTCATCGTGCCGGGACGTGGCGGCGCCTGCGTGCGCTCGACGATCTGCTCGGCGAGCGGGCCTTCGAGCAGCGCGCGTGGACCGCGTTCGGCGATCGTGCGCAGCGTCTGCGCGTAAGCGGGATTGCGCAGCGTGTCGCCGGCCTGCACGGTCGTGCCGTCGGGCTTGCCGAACAGCGCGCGGGCGTCGGGCAGCGTCGCCTGCCTGAACGAGCTGCCGGCAAAGCGCCCGAGACGTCGTGGCACCACGAAACCCGTCTCCGCGGCTCGGATCGAGGCGTCGAACAACTGGTTCCAGCGCAGCTTGCCGAACCGGTCGTGCACGGCACCGAGCATCGCCACGGCGCCCGGCACACCGGTCGCACGGCCGCTGGTCACTGCATCGGAGTAGGAGAGCGGCTTGCCCGATTCGTCGAGGAACATGTCGGGCGTGGCCCCGGCGGGCGCGGTCTCGCGACCGTCGAACGCCGTGACCGTGCGGCTCTGCGCGTCGTAGTAGAGCAGGAACGCGCCGCCGCCGAGCCCCGAGCTCTGCGGCTCGACGAGACCGAGCGCGGCCTGCACCGCGACGGCCGCATCGGCGGCGCTGCCACCGGCGCGCAGCACCTCGACGCCTGCAGCCACAGCGATCGGATTCGCCGCGGTGACCCCGGCTTGCAGCGCGGGGGTCGACGCCGGTCGCGCAGCCTCCGGCGCGGTGCCGGTCGCAGCGGTGGGCGGTGTCGTCTGGGTGCGGCAACCGCCGAGGACGACCAGCAGTAGTACTGACGCGGCCCGAACGGCGCGCGCCGTCGAACGAGACAAGATCTGCATGCGGGGAAGCGTGGACGGTGGGCGGGCCACGACAATAGACTGTCCGCCCTCCGGTCGTCGAGACACCTTGCCCATGCCGTCGATTCGCTCGGTCGTCGCCCTCGCCCTGTTTGCGACGCTGGTCGCGACCGCCGCTGCGCCGCGCGCGCAGGAGTACGCGAAGCCGCCGCAGGGTGGCACCGTGTCGCCCCCGCCGCCGGGCATCGTCGTCGTGCACGCAGGGCGGTTGCTCGACCGGCCCGGCCGCGCGCCGCGCGGCGCGAGCACGCTCGTGATCCGCGATGGCCGCATCAGCGAGGTGCGTGACGGCTTCGTCGACGTGCCCGGCGCGGCGCTCGTCGTCGACCAGCGCACGCGCTTCGTGTTGCCCGGGCTGATCGACAGCCACGTGCACCTCGACTCCGACACGGGCGGCCAGCTCGGCGCACTCGAGGACATGCAGCTCGAGACGGCCGAGATCGCCTACAACGCGCTCGTCAACGCGCACAAGACGCTGCGCGCGGGCTTCACGACCGTGCGCAACCTCGGTGACAGCCGCGGCGTCACGCTCGCGCTGCGCGACGCGATCCGCGCGGGCAAGGTGGTCGGGCCCAACATCGTCGACGCCGGGCGCTCGATCTCCACCACGTCGGGCCACATGGATGCTGCGCTGGGGTATCGCGAGGACCTCCACGAAGTCCTGCACGCACATGACAACCTCTGTGACAGCGTCGAAGCGTGCCGGCGCGTCGTGCGCACGCAGGTCGGCCGTGGCGTCGACGTGATCAAGATCGCGACCACCGGCGGCGTCAACAGCCAGGTCGGCGCCGGTCTCGGCAAGCAGATGTTCGACGACGAGGCGCGCGCGGTCGTCGCGACGGCGAAGCTCTACGGCAAGAAGGTGGCCGTGCACGCCCACGGTGCCGATGGCATCCAGGTCGCGCTCGACGCGGGCGTCGATTCGATCGAACACGGCACGCTGCTCGACGAGAAGCTCATCGCGCAGATGGTGAAGCAGGGCACCTACTACGTGCCGACGCTGTCGACCGTGAACGGCTACATCGAGCGGCTCGCGACCAACCCCGACTCCTATTCGCCGGAAGTGCGCGCGAAGGTCGAGTGGCGCATCAAGGTCACGGGCCAGTCGCTCGAGAAGGCGGTGCCGCGCGGCGTCAAGGTCGCGTTCGGCACCGACGCGGGCGTGAGCAAGCACGGCCGCAACGCCGACGAATTCGAGCTGATGGTCAAGCACGGCATGACGCCGGCGGCGGCCATCGAGGCCGCGACCGTCAACGCGGCCGGCCTGCTCGGCCTCGGCGCCGACGTGGGCTCCCTCGAGCCGGGCAAGCGTGCAGACCTCATCGCCGTCGACGGCAATCCGCTCGACGACGTCACCGTGCTGAAGCGCGTGCCGTTCGTGATGAAGGACGGGCAGGAATTCGGTCCAGGGCCCGGCTGATGGCACAACGGCGTCCACCGAAGCCGGTAGCGCGCCCGACGCAGTTCGTGCAGCCGCTGCCGTTTTCCGACGCCTGCGAACGCAACAAGGGCCCGATCCTCGAAGTGCTGCGCAAGTGGCTCGGCGACACGACCGGTGTCGTGCTCGAGATCGGCGCCGGCACGGGCCAGCACGCGGTGCACTTCGCGCGACACCTGCCGCAACTGGCCTGGCAACCGACCGACCAGGCCGAACACCTCGCCGCGTTGACGGCGCGCGTCGGCGTCGAAGGCCCGTGCAACCTGCTGCCGCCGCTCGAACTCGACGTGACGCGGCAGGCCTGGCCCTGCGACAGCGACAGCATCGACGCGGTGTTCAGCGCCAACACGCTGCACATCCTGTCGTGGCCGCAGGTGCAGGCGTTTTTCCGTGGCGTCGGTGGCGTGCTGCGCCCCGACGGACTGCTGATCGTCTACGGCCCCTTCCGCTATGGCGGCCAGTACACCTCGCTCAGCAATCATTCGTTCGACGATGTCCTGCGCCAGCGCGATCCCGCGAGTGGCATCCGCGACTTCGAGGCCGTCGACACGCTCGCCGTCGCCCAGGGTCTATCGCTGTGCGACGACGTGGGGATGCCGGCGAACAACCAGACGCTGGTCTGGCGCAAGGCGCCGGCCTGATCGACGCGCGGTTGCGCGGGGCCCTGCGGGCGCTGTTGCCGGGTGCCACTGACCGGGCCGGTCAGCGATCCGCCTCGACGTTGGTCCGGAAAGCCGTCGTGAAGTCGACGCCCGACACCGTTGCGCCCGCGATCTCGACGGCGATGGGCTCGGGCTCGACCGGGTAGGCACCACAGGCTTCGCCGTCGTCGCAGATCACGCCGTCGTTGTCCATGTCGGTGCCGGCGACGACCAGGTACTGCCCTGCGGGCACGTCGTCGAGCCGATACGGCACGGCCGCGCCTGCGACACGCAAGGTGGCCTGCGGCCCGGCGGCGTCGCGCGTCTGCGGTCGCTGCAGCAGCACGTACTGCAAGCCGGCGTCCGGCGCGAACGTGCTCGAGGCCACGAGCAGCACGACCGCAAGCCGCTTCGTGCCGGCATCCGACACGAACTCGACCCAGCCTTCCTGGGTGCCCGTGGCCAGCCCGGAACGTTCGACCGTGACACTGTAACGCCCGAGCCCGTTCGCATCGACCGCGGTCGGAGTGGCGCGCAACCACGACGCGGAAGTGCGCACCGCGGTGATCGTGAGCGCGCCCGAGCCGCCGTTGACCACGGTCACGTCGGCGTGCGAGGAGACGTCGCCGAGGTTGACCGCTGCCGGCAGCAATGCGACTTCCGGGGGCAGAGGTGTCGCTGCGCCGAGCGCGGCCTGCATCGCAGCGGCGGCATCGACGAGGCCCATGCCGAGTTCATCGCGTCCCGCGGCGCCGATGTCCTGCGTGAGCCGGCCCTGCTGCAGCAGCAGGTCGACCTGCGTCGCAGTGAGGTCCGGTGCGACGCTCTTCATCAGCGCGATCACGCCGGCGACGTGCGGTGCCGCCATCGACGTGCCCTGCAGCAGCCGGTATGTCGGCTGGCGCGACGTGCCGCCGCCGGTGGCGTGGGTGCTGTAGACGCCGTCGACCTGGCCGTCGCCGTTCTCGTCGAAGCGCATGTCGCCGCCGGGCGCAGCGAGGTCGACCCACGAGCCGAAGTTGCTGTAGACGGCAAGCTGTGCGCGCGAGTCGACTGCGGCGACGGCGAGAACGTTCGGACAGGCGGCGGGCGAACTCTCCGTCGACGTGGTTTCATTGCCCGCCGCCGCGACGACCACGGTGCCGCGCGCGTGCACCTCGGCGAACAGCGACTGCGAGGTCGCGTCGCAGGGCGCGAGCGCGCCGAGGCTCAGGTTGATCACGTCCGCGGGACGCGCCGGCACCTGCCCGGAGTCGTTGTCGAGCCCCGCTGCAAACCGCACGGCCTGGGCGATGTCGTACGAGTTGCCACTGCCGGCGCAGCCGTCGAGCGCACGCACCGGCATCACGCGCACGTTCCAGCCCACGCCCGCGACGCCGCGTGCGTTGTTGGTCGCCGCGGCGACGGTGCCCGCCACGTGCGTGCCGTGAAACACGGAGCCACCACCGACGACGCAGCCCGGGTCGTCCGCATCCGCATCGACCCCGTCGCCGTCCTCGTTCGCCGTGTCGCGGATGAAGTCGAAGCCGTCGACGAGCTTGCCCGCGAGGTCGGGGTGCGCGCGCACGACGCCGGTGTCGACGACCGCAACGATCACGTCGGTGCGGCCTTGCGTGACGTCCCAGGCAGCCGGCAGCCGGATCATCTCGTAGTGCCAGCGCTGCAGGCGATAGGACGGGTCGTCGGGCACGGCCGCGGTGCGCAGTCGCAGGTTGAGGTCGGCCGTGCGCACGTCCGCATCGGCGCGCAGCCGCTTGGCGGCGAGCAGTGTCGCGTGCTTCGCACGCAGGCTCTGCGGCACGACGAAGCCGCCCGCGTCGCGTCGCGGGCCCGCAGTCGCGCTTGCCGCTGCGTCGCGTCGCTTCGCGTCGCCCGAAGCATCGAGCGCCAGCAACATTTCGCGGTCGGGCGCGCCCGCCTTGCGTGCGACGCCATGCCGGGCCGCGAGTCCCGAGGTCGGATCGTCGTGCGCTGGCTTCGACGACGACGTGCCGGTCGGCCGTGCGTACGTGACGATGAGTTCGCCCGGCACGAACTCTGCGCCGAGCGTCAGGTCGTCCGCCGCCGCGGCCGTCGACGCGGCCTCGCCGATGCTGAGCCGATACAGCGGCGCACCGGAAAACGCCGAGACCCGCACGTAATACCGGCCAGTGCGTGTCACGCGCAGCCGCTCGAGCTGGCCGAGGCCGATCGATTCGTCGACGAGCGTGCCCGCGGCGTCGTAGAGCTCGAGGTCGGCGTCGTCGCGGCGCGCGTCCGGTTGCGTCGGGTCCGCGGTCGGCAGCACGAGTTCGATGACCTGGCCCGTCGCGAGGTCGGCGACGAACACGTCGTGGACGTCACCGGCCTCGAACGAACGCCCGGCGGGACCTCGGCCCGGCTCGTTGACGTAACCGCCGAGGGCGACCGGCACGGGCAACGCCTGTGCCTGCTCGCGGGTGTCGTTCGGCGCATAGGGCGCCGACGGGTCGTTGACGTCGGCATCGGACTGCGAAATCGATGCGACGAGCAGACGACCCTCGATCGCTCCCGTCGTGGCCGGAGGCGGTGGCGGGGGCGGCGGGGGTGGTGGTTCGCCGCCACCACCCGTGTCTGCACCGCCGCTGCCGCCCCCGCCGCCACAGGCGCAAAGGACCAGCAGCGACGCAGTGGACAGCACGGCGTGGAAGACGGTTCGCGGCATCGACGCCACCGAAAACGACGAGTCGAGGCGTTTGTAGCACGATCGTCCGGGGGGTCCTGCGAGCCGAGGGCGCATGCTCGACGTCACGTTGTCGTACGACGCAGTCCACGTCCCGCCACTCAAATCATGCGCATTGCGTCGCTCCGGCTGATTGCGACCCCCCGGGGGGGCGGGGTAGGTTGGGTCGAGCCTCAACGGAGTGTTGCTACTCATGCCAAGGAACCGGCACGACAGGGCCGCGCCCGGCGTCGGCGGCCCCGACGACGAGCCACGCCAGGCACGCGGGTCGCGCGGCGAGTCACGCAGCTTCGACGCCCATACGACGTTCAGCGACTGGCTCGCCGCCGACGGCGCGCCGTGGCGGCCCTTCGACGACAAGGGCGTGCTCATCGACGGCCGGCCCCCGGTTGCGCGCAATCGCCCGACGCGCACAGAGCTGTTCGACAAGGCCTGCGAGCGCCAGATCTTCAAGCACCTGAAGGCCGCGTGTCTCTGGCCCGCGCGCGATCGGGACAAGACCTGGCGCCTCGGCGACTACTCGAGTTACGTGCTCGAATTCACGACGGCCGACTGCGTCTCGGTCAGGTTGCGGTTCTGGTCCGAACCGGACGAGCGCACGGGCAGCGGCACCGTCTCGTTCGCGGTGTCGTCGTCGGCGTGGGACCATCAGCAACATGGCGCGGCCGATGCGACACGCACGGAGCTGCTGCGCGATCACGGCTTCGAAACGGCCCGTCGCCGGCGCGAGGACGGCCAGTTCCGCAAGCAGCTGCTCGTGCCGGGCGGGCGTGCGGTGCGCGCGCTCGCGCGTGAGACGATCGCCATCCTGTGCAAGGTGTTCGAATACGACGGTGCGACGCCGCTCGAATTCCACCTGCACCTCGGGTCGCGGCTCAGCGCCGGGTTCACGTTCGACGGCATCTGCGCAGGCGACATGCTCAAGCTCATGCAACGCTGGGGCTTCGCCGCGGCGGAACTCGAGGAGCGACCGGACCAGCCGCCGCTGATCAAGAGCATGGTGCAGGACCAGCCGTTCCTGGTCGCCTTCATCGGCGAGCGCGAAGGCGGGCGCGGCGACTACGGCATGATCGGGTTGCGCACCTTCATGCGTTTCGAGGGCGGCGTCCCCGACGGCCTGCCGAACGCAATCAACACGAGCTTCGCCACGGTCAAGGCCAGCGTCGACGAGGACGGCGACCTCGTCGTGCAGACTCCGATCATCCTGCACGGCGGCGTGACGGCGGAGAACCTGGAGATGTGCTTCAAGGTCTGGCGCGAGACACTCGAGGAAATCAGCGAGGGCCTCGAGGAATGAATACGCGTGGCCGGTGGCCAGCGGTGAGTGGCACGCGCGGCTGATCCACGTGCCTGGCCGGTGCGGCAGACGAGGTCCGCAGCGAGCCAGGGCGTCGGCTTCACAGCGCGCTTCGGTCGCTCTCCGCTGACCACCGGCCATGCGGTTCACGTGGGGCTTGAGCCCCGCGCTCCCAGTACGACCGACGCCCGATGGAAGCGCCCGCATCGTAGCGAAGCGCGCCGTTGCGCACCGACTTCGCAATTCTTCATCCGAACCGGACGCAACGCGTGCCAACGATGCACGCGTTGCGGCACATTCAGTGCCGTCGAGTGGCAGCCCGCGGGAGAGGCGGCGACACATGGGTGCGACGACGGTGCAGACGACGGACCTCGCGAAGCTCTTCGAGGAAGCACGCAACGGCGACCGCGACGCCGCGTGGCAACTCGGCGACCTCTATCGCGAGGCTGCACACGGCGTGAAGTTCAGCCCGAAGCAGGCGTTTCGCTGGTACGCGGAAAGCGCGCTCGCCGGCTCGCCGACCGGGCAGAACAACGTCGGTGCCGCGTACGAGAACGGGCTCGGCTGCAAGCAGAGCTTCCAGCTGGCACGCAAGTGGTACGAGCTCGCGGCCAACCAGGGGCTCAACGTCGCGATGGCGAACCTCGCGTTCCTGTACCTGCACGGCTACGGCACGAAGGCCGACAAGGCCGAGGCGCTCAAGTGGTTCAAGCGCGGTGCCGCTGCGGGCTGCAAGAAGTCGAAGAAGATGATCGAAGCCGTGCTCGGCGACGATCGTCGGCCGTGACGCGCAACGTCGCACGCACATGAAAAAGGGCGGGGCACCGTGAGGCACCCCGCCCCCTGACCGCGTCCCTGTGGTCAGAACCTGTAGGTCGCCTTGCCGTAGAAGTACTGGCCGCGCGGGTCGTGCAGGCCCGACACGTAGCCGTACAGGTCGGTGTCGGCGTCGCCGATCGCGAATGGCGGCTCCTCGTCGAACGCGTTGTCGACACCCACGGCCAGCGTGAGCCCCTCGAAGCCGGTGTAGCGGGCCTGCAGGTTCACTGTCGTGAACGCGCCCACCTCACGCGTAGTGACGGTGTCGTAGTCGAGCACCCCGTCTTCGTTCGCGTCCGGCTTGTCCTCGAACGGACCGATGTAGTTGACGGCGGCACGCACGCCCCAGTTCTCGAAGCCCCAGTCGCCCGTCAGCACGAAGCGGTCTTCCGGGTACTCGTACTCGCCGGTGAGGTCGCGCTCCACGAGCGCCGTGCCGGCCTGGTTGAGCTCGACTTTCTGGAACTCGAGCATGTGCGAGTAATCGAGCCCCACGGTCAGCTCGCCACCCATGACGTCGCTGCGGAAATAGGCGCTCAGGTCGATGCCGTTGGTGTTCTGCTCGCCGATGTTCGTGAACGTCGAGTTGATCGAGATCAGCTCGCCGAGCACCGCGCTGCCCTGGGGCGCGGCGCGGACGCAGACGGTGCTGTCCTGCACGTTGCAGAAGTTCTGGTAGAGGTAACCGAAGGGCTCTTCGTCGATCTTCTTCTCCTGCTTGATGTCCCAGTAGTCGACCGAGAACTGCCAGGTCTCGTTCGGCTTCCAGGCCACGCCCACGTTGAGGTTCTCCGACTCTTCGGCCTCGAGGTCCGGGTTGCCGACGAAGTTGATCGTGTAGTCGAGCGGCTTGCAGTCGTCCGACGCCGGGTCGATGCCCTGCTCGATGCAGAGGTAAGTGTCCTTGAAGAACTGCGACTCGGCGGATGGGCCCAATCCGGTCTGTGCCAGAGAAGGTGCGCGGAAGCCCGTGCCCCACGATGCGCGGAAGGCGAGCCCCTCGAGCGGCTCCCAGCGCGCGGACACCTTCGGATTGGTCGTGTTGCCGAAGTCGCTGTAGTCGTCGTAGCGCGCCGCGAGGTTCAACTCGAGGCTCTCGAGCAGCGGCAGGGAGAACTCGACGAACGCCGACCAGTTGTCGCGCGAGGCGTTGGCGGAGACGGCCTCGGTGCCGTAGATGAGGCCTTCCTGGAACTGCTGGTCGGGAGCGTCCTCGATGCTCTCTTCGCGGTACTCGAGGCCCGCGGCCATCATGACCGCGCCGGCGGGCATGTCGAACAACGCGCCGGAAATCTGCGCGTCGGCCGAGGTCATGTCCGAGGAGCCCTGGCGGATCACGTTGGTCGTGATCGCGTCGATCACCGACTGCGGGTTCACGGTGCTGCCGAACGGGTTGTAGCGTCCGGCGTTGATCTCGTTCTGCAGCAGGTCCGTGCGGACCCAGCCCATCGACTTGTCGCCGGTCTGCTCCGATTCGCTGCGAGCCTTCTGGCCGGCGATTTCCCAGGTCCAGCGGTCCGCGATCTCGCCGCGCACGCCGAGCACCAGGCGCAGGTTGTCGGTTTCGATGTCCCACTGCCGGGCGCCCGCGTCCACCGTGCGGAAGCGCCGGATCAGGATGTCACCGGTCGCCTCCGGGAAAGGATTGCCGGGGTGCGAGTTCGACACCGTAAGCCCGGCGCCCGCGTCGTAGGGCGCCGGTGCGCCCTGTGCGGTCGAGGTGTTGTGCTGCGCGGCGAACTCGGTGAAGAACTCCACCGCGCCAAAGCCCTTGCGCCCGAAAAGCATGAACCCGGTGCGCTCGGCCTCGGGCGTGAGCAGGTTCCAGGGACCGTAGTCGTAGAAGCAGGTGGAACCGTCGCCATTCAGGCGATCGGCGGGGCAGGTGGGATCGGCGCGGTGGACCGGTTCGGTACTGCCCGCGACCGGGAAATCGAAGGCGCCCGGGAAGCTGCGCGACGAGCGGTTGTCCAAGCCGCCTTTCGCCGTCTGGTCGGCCGAGCCGAGCGACCCGCGCTCGGTGTTCTTGAGCGTCGAGTTCTTGAAGTAGTCGAGGATCATCGTGACGTTCGAGTCCTCGCCGGTGACGCCCCAGATCGCCGATGCGGTGTACTCGTCGTAGCCGTCGGCCGCGCCGGCGCTGCCGGAGACCTCGAAGCCGTCGAAGTCCTTGCGCAGGATCACGTTGACCACGCCGGCGACCGCGTCGGCGCCGTACACGGCCGATGCCCCGTCCTTGAGCACTTCGAGACGCTCGATCGCCGCGACCGGGATCGTGTTGATGTCGACGAAGTTCGTCGTGATGCTCTCGGCGAACGAACTGAGCGCCACGCGACGGCCGTTGACGAGCACGAGCGTGGCGTCCGCGCCGAGGCCGCGCAGGCTGACCGAAGCGGCGCCGTTGGCTGTCGAGTCCTGGTTGTTGCCGCGCGTCGAGAACGTGCCGTTGCCGACGAACGGCTGCTCCTCGAGCAGCTGCTGCAGGTTGGCGTAGCCGGACTTGTCCAGTTCGTCCTTGTTGAACGTGGCGACCGGTGCGGGGTTCTCGAAATCGGAGGTGCGCGCAATGCGCGAGCCGGTGACGTACACGGTCTCGAGACCGGCGTCGTCGTTCCTTTGCTGGGCCAGCGCTCCGAGGCCCGTGACGCAGGAGGCGAGTCCCAGTGCGCCCCCGAGCGCGAGGCGGATGCTGCGTTGCAGTCGGCGTTGATCGTCCATGTGTCACACCCTGCCGTGATTGTTGCGACGGCGATCATTGTCCGCGCTTGTTGTCAAAACGCAATTGGCGCAGCCATGTAAGCGATAACCGGTGGTTTTTTTGCGACTGTGGATTCCGGCGCAGCGGAAGGAGGAGCCCGGGACGCGCGGTGCGGGTCGGACCGCTCGAGCGCGACGCGCAGTTCACCGTCCCAGTGCGCTTAGAATCATCCGTTTCCCCACACGACCAAGGGCCGTCGATCATGCGCAAGACCTCGCTCCTGCTGGCCGCTGTACTCGTTGCCGCAAGCGGCGCCACGCACGCCGCCGTGCCGCTCGCACTGCAGTGCGGCAACACGTACGACTCGCAAGCAGCGAGGCTCCTGGGCGAACGCACCATCGTCACCGGCGCGTACGGGCGCATCGCCCAGGTTCTGCCGGGACGCGTCGACGTGCCGGGCGTGAAGGCGATCGACCTGTCGGGCCGCACCTGCCTGCCCGGGCTGATCGACCTGCACGTGCACCTGTCGGGCGAATCGAACCCGAAGTCGTACGAGGAGCGCTTCCGGCTCGACGACATCGACTTCGGCTACCGCGCGATCGCCTATGCCGACCGCACGCTCGCGGCGGGCTTCACCACCGTGCGCGACCTGGGCGGCGAAGTCGCCATGCACCTGCGCGATGCGATCAACCAGGGCTACGTGCAGGGGCCGCGCATCTATGCCGCCGGCAAATCGATTGCGACGACCGGCGGCCACGCCGACCCGCGCAACGGCATCAACTCCGAACTCGCGCACGTGCTCGGCCCGCCGGGGCCGACGGAGGGCGTCGTCAACGGCCCGGACGATGCGCGCCAGGCCGTGCGCCAGCGGTACAAGGAAGGCTCCGACCTCATCAAGATCACGGCGACCGGCGGCGTGCTGAGTTACGCGAAAAGCGGCGATGCGCCGCAGTTCACGGTCGACGAGGTCAAGGCGGTCGTCGATACGGCGAAGGACTACGGCTACCGCGTCGCCGCACACGCGCACGGGAAGGAGGGCATGCGTCGCGCGATCGAAGGCGGCGTCACCTCGGTCGAGCACGGCACCTACATGGACGACGAGATCTTCGCGCTCATGAAGAAGCACGGGACCTGGTACGTGCCGACGATTTCCGCGGGCAAGTACGTGGCCGAGAAGGCCAAGGTCCCGGGCTATTACCCGGAGGTCGTGCGACCCAAGGCCGAGCGCATCGGTGCGTTGATCCAGGACACGTTTGGGAAGGCGTACAAGGCGGGCGTGAAGATCGGGTTCGGCACCGACCAGGGCGTCGCCCCGCACGGTGAGAACGCGAAGGAATTCGGCTACATGGTCGCGGCGGGGATGCCGGCGGCCGTGGCGCTGCAGACGGCGACCTACAACGCCGCGGCCGTGCTCGGCGCGGCGGACCTCGGGCAGATCGCGCCCGGTTTCCGCGCCGACGTCGTCGCGGTGCCCGGCGATCCGCTTGCGGACGTCGCGCTGATGAGCCGGGTCGAGTTCGTCATGAAGGACGGCGCGGTCTACCGCGGCGGCACGCGCTGAGGCCGGGGAAGTGGCTAGTGGTTAGTGGGAAGAGTCTAGAGTTCAGAGTCTAGAGTCTAGTCGGAACCGGCAGGCTGCCTGCCGCAGCCTCGGCAAAGGATCGGCGCGAACGCGCCTCCGACTAGACTCTGAACTCTAGACTCTGGACTCTTGGCTCGGCGCTAACCGCTAGCCACTAACCACTAACCACTAACCACTAGCCACTAGCCACTAACCACTTTCCGGGAAGCTCATCCCCACGTGGCTGTA
>DATMIB010000211.1:0-8719 GCA_035554635.1 Steroidobacteraceae bacterium
TCCATGCCGCAGCACTCGCGCACGGTGGGCGCGACATGGGCGCGGCCGGACCCCGTCCCGCCTACGGGCCGCACTACTACGCCGCGTTCGTGCTCGACCCCGACGGCCACCGGCTCGAGGCCGTGACCGACACTCCGGAGTGATCGCGCGCCGAGGTTGCAGCATTCGAGCGCACGTGCGGGGCGCGCCTCCAGGCCGCGAGGCCGCGACGATGGACACCGGTGCGGTCTTGCAACGGCCCGCCAATACCACCAGACTCTCCGGCCACCACGCCGGCCGGCGTAAACCATTGGAACAGCGGCAAAAATGTCTTCGACAGCACTTCCCGCGGTCGCCCGCGACACCCTGCTCGGCCATCCCAAGGGCCTGTTCCTGCTCTTCGCGACCGAAATGTGGGAGCGCTTCAGTTACTACGGCATGCGCGCGCTGCTCGTGCTGTCGCTCGTCGCCGGCGTCGAAGCCGCCAACCCCGGCTTCGGCTGGACGCAGGCCGAAGCGCTCAAGCTGTACGGCCTGTTCACAGGCTTTGTCTATTTCACGCCGCTGATCGGCGGCTGGCTCGCCGACAACTACCTCGGCCAGCGCAAGAGCGTGATCATCGGCGGCCTCGTGATGGCAGCCGGCCAGTTCACGCTCGCCGCCGCGATCCCCGGCAACCTCCAGCTGTTCTACATCGGCCTCGTGCTGCTCGTGATCGGCAACGGCTTCTTCAAGCCGAACATCTCGACGATGGTCGGCGACCTCTACGCCGAGGGCGACGCGCGTCGCGACGGCGCGTTCACGATCTTCTACATGGGCATCAACGCGGGCGCGTTCCTCGCACCGCTGGTCTGCTCGACGCTCGGTGAAGACCCGGCGCGTGGCTGGGCCTACGGCTACTTCGCGGCGGGCGTCGGCATGATCCTTTCGGTGATCATCCAGCTCGCGCTCGCCAGGCGTTACCTCGGCGAGATCGGCGTCGTGCCGGCCGCGCACCGCGCGCTCGCCCAGTCCGGCGGCGAGAAGAAGCCGCTCACGCACGAGGAGACCGACCGCCTGCGCGTGATCTTCATGCTGTTCGTGTTCATCGTGCTGTTCTGGGCCGCGTTCGAGCAGGCCGGCGGCCTGATGAACCTGTACGCCGCCGACAAGACCGACCGCATGATCGGCGGCTTCGAGGTGCCGGCGGGCTGGTTCCAGTCGCTGAACCCGCTGTTCATCGTCGTGCTCGCGCCGATCTTCTCGGTCGCCTGGAGCAAGCTCGGCGAGGCCGGCCGCAATCCGTCGACGCCGCGCAAGATGGTGCTCGGCCTCGTCCTGACCGGCATCGGCTTCCTGGCGATGGTCGCGGCGGCGTTCGAATCCGCCGGCGGCGGCAAGGCCGCGATGACCTGGCTCGTGCTCGCCTACTTCTTCCACACGACGGGCGAGCTCTGCATTTCGCCGGTCGGCCTGTCGATGGTGACCAAGCTCGCCCCGCTCAGGCTCGCGTCGCTGATGATGGGCGTCTGGTTCCTGATCAACTTCGTCGCCAACTGGCTCGCCGGCATCATCGGCTCGTACGCCGAGACGCTCGGCGAACTTTCGATCTTCGGTGGTCTCGCCGGCACGCTGTTCGCGTTCGCGATCGTGCTGTGGCTGCTCTCCGGCACGCTCGTGCGCTGGATGCACGGCGCCGAGGCCGTCCGCACCTGACCTGCGCAGGCGCAGCCCGGTACGCGCCGGGCTGCGCCGACACATCGACGGGCTCACATCGCCGGACCTCCCGTCTCTGCCCCACCGCGGCCCTCATCGATGAGTCGCTTATGCGACCGGGCGTTCTGATCGCCCGCCGGCCGGACATTGCGGATGCCGGCCCCGCCGGCCCTTCCTGTTAGTCTTGCGTCCTTCCTGCCGGGCCACTGCGGCCACGGCACTTGGATTCATTCGACCGGAGATGACGATGCCCCAGACCTCGATCGCCACTGCCGCCACGCCCCGCCCGCAGGACACGCGCGACGACCGCCGTCGCACGGGGCTGCGCGCGGGCTCGATCGCGACGGCCATCGCCGCCGTCGCCTGTGCCGTCACCGTGCCCGCCGGAATCGCCGCGGCCGAGACGGCCGACGAGTTCGTCGCGCGGCTCAACAAGGAGTTCTCCGACATCGGCCTGGAGCTCAATGCCGCCGGCTGGACGCAGGCCACTTACATCACGGTCGACACGCAGCTGCTCAGCGCGCGCGCCAACGAGCGCTTCCTCGAGGCGTTCAGCAAGGCCGTGGCGGAGGCCAAGAAGTTCGAGGGCCAGCCGATGAGCCCGGCTTCGAAGCGCGCGATCGAGCTGCTCAAGCTCGGCGTGTCGGCGCCGGCGCCGGACGACCCGGCCAAGCGCTCGGAGCTCGCGACGCTGCTCGCCCGCATGGAAGCGAAGTACGGCGAGGCCAAGTACTGCAAGGGTGGCGACAAGGAGTGCCGCGACGAGGTCCAGCTCAAGGCGGTGCTCGAGAAGAGCCGCGACTACGACGAGCTGCTCGACGCGTGGAAGGGCTGGCACGACCAGGCCAAGGGCCTGCGCGCCGATTACACCCGCTACGTCGAGCTCGCCAACGAAGGCGCGCACGAACTCGGCTACAAGGACCTGGGCGCGATGTGGCGTTCGGGTTACGACATGCCCGCCGACGACTTCACCAAGGAAGCCGCGCGGCTCTACCAGCAGGTGGAACCGTTCTACAAGGACCTGCAGTGCTACGCGCGCACCAGGCTCGCGCAGAAGTACGGCGAGGACAAGGTGCCGGCCGGCAAGCCGATCCCCGCGCACCTGTTCGGCAACATGTGGGCGCAGCAGTGGGACGCGGTCTACGACATCCTCGAGCCGTACCCGGGCGTGAGCCAGCTCGACGTCGATTCCGCGCTCGAGAAGCAGGGCTACGACCCGGTGCGCATGACCAAGTCGGCCGAGGACTTCTACAAGAGCATCGCCTTCCCGGCGCTGCCGGAGACGTTCTGGGAGCGCTCGATGCTGGCGCAGCCGCGCGACCGCAACGTGCAGTGCCATGCGAGCGCCTGGCACATGGACGGCAAGGAGGACGTGCGCATCAAGATGTGCACGCGACCGACCTACGAGGAGCTGCGCACGATCTACCACGAGCTCGGCCACGTCTATTACTACCTCTGGTACAAGGACCAGCCGTTCATGTTCCAGAACGGCGCGCACGACGGCTTCCACGAGGCGATCGGCGACACGGTGACGCTGTCGATGACGCCGCAGTACCTGTCGAAGATCGGCCTGGTGCAGGCCGACGCGAAGATCACGCGCGAGGCGCTGATCAATCGCCAGATGAAGATGGCACTCGAGAAGATCTCGTTCCTGCCGTTCGGCAAGATGATCGACGAGTGGCGCTGGCAGGTGTTCTCGGGCCAGGTGAAGCCCGAGAACTACAACCAGGCCTGGTGGGCGATCCGCGAGAAGTACCAGGGCATCCGCCCGCCGGTCGCGCGCACGGAAGCCGACTTCGACCCGGGCGCGAAGTACCACATCCCCGGCAACACGCCGTACACGCGTTACTTCCTGTCGTTCATCCTGCAGTTCCAGTTCCAGAAGGCGCTGTGCGACGCGGCCGGGTTCAAGGGCCCGCTCGCCGAGTGCTCGATCTACGGCAACGAGGAAGCCGGCAGGAAGTTCGGCGCCATGCTCGCGAAGGGCGCGAGCCAGCCGTGGCAGGACACCATGTACGAGCTGACCGGCACGCGGCAGATGGACGCTTCGGCGATCCTCGACTACTTCGGGCCGCTGCAGGGCTGGCTCAAGCAGCAGAACAAGGGCAAGACCTGCGGCTGGTGATGATCTGAACCGTCACCTCTCCCGCGTCCGCGCGGGAGAGGTCGGCGCAGCATGCGCGCGCTGCGCGCGGAGCTTGGCGAGTGCCTGCTCTTCCCGCGCGATTTGGAGAACGCCGCAGCTCTCGAGCGCTGGCGCGCGGCGGTCGCGATCGTTCCGACAAAGCCGTTGCCACCGTCGTCGCGCGCCCGTTCGAGCAAGGGCTACGCCGTTCAGCGTGCGGTTCCTCCGCACGCTGAACGATGCGCGTTCGACCATGAGCGCGGGGAGAGCAGGCACTCGCCAGGCTCGCCGGCGCATGATGTGCGCAGGCGGACGCCGTGCGCGCACGCCTCACCCGAACGGCCGTCGTCCCTGCACCAGGTTCACGATCACGATGATGATCGCGACGACGAGCAGCACGTGGATGAACCCGCCCAGCGTGTACGACGACACGAGGCCGAGCAGCCAGAGCACCAGCAGGATCAGCACGATGGTCCAAAGCATGGTCTCGTTTCTCCGGACAGACACCGCCAGGCGGCACGACACAAATTAGCGCGCCGACAGGCCAAGTCTGTAAGCCGAGCGGCCGGTCGTGGCGCAAGGTCGCGTGAGACGACCGAGTCAGACGGGCTGCGTATGCCGACGGCGCGCTGCCTGTCACGCCGTTCAGGCGCCGGTGATTTTCGCGTAGATCGGCGCGATCCAGGCGCCGAGCAGCCGCACCGCGTAATGCGTGAGCTTCGCGTCGAAACCGACACGCCAGTGCGCGCGGCCACCGTGCACGGCACGCCAGACCGCGCCGGCCACCTGCTCGGGCGTCGCCTTGACGCCGAGCCGGTCGACCGACGCCGGCCTGAAGTTGGCCCCCGTCACCATGCCGGTGCCGACGTAGGACACGTAGATGCCGCTCACGCGCAGGCCCGCACGCCGGTATTCGATGTCGAGCGCTTCGGTGTAACCGCGCACGAAGAACTTGGTGGCGCCGTACACGGCGTGCTGCGGCGACCCGTATTCGGCCGAGGTCGATGCCATCGCGACCGCACGCGCCCCGGGCGCCGCGCGCAGCAGGTACGGCATTGCCGCGTCGAACGTGTGCACGACGCCGTTCACGTTGACGTCGATCAGCAGCTGCTTTTGCAGGGGTGTGAGCGTCGCGTCAGGGCCCATGTACAGCACGCCCGCGTTGGCGAACACGGCGTCGAGCCGGCCGCCGCCGGGCCCTTCGGCGAACGACGCGACCGCCGCCTGCAGCGCACGTGCGTCACGCACGTCGGCCGTGTACATGTGCAGCCGGCCCGCGCCGACCTGCCCTTGCAATGCTGCGAGTGCCGCGGCGTCGACGTCGCTGGCGCCGACGGTCCAGCCGCGGCTCGCGAACCGCTGCGCGGTCGCGGCACCGATGCCCGCACCCGCGCCGGTGATGAAGATCGTCCGGTTGCCGTCGCGTCGCGCCATGTTGCCGCTCTCCCATGCTGACCGGACCTGCGGCATTCCGGCCGCCCCGGCGTTGCTTTTGTCGTGATCGGCCACTCTAATGCCGGCACCGTCATCGTCGGACACTTCGTTCATGAACACGGCCGCCCAGGCTCCCGCCCAGCTGACTCCCCGCGCCATCATCCTCGCCATCGTACTGGCCGTGCTGCTGGCGGCCGCGAACACTTACCTCGGGCTCTTCGCCGGCCTGACCATCGCCTCGGCGATCCCGGCCGCGGTCGTTTCGATGGCCGTGCTGCGCGTGCTCGGCGGCAGCACGATCCTCGAGAACAACATCGTGCAGACCGGTGCCTCCGCGGGTTCGTCGATCGCCTCGGGCGTGATCTTCACGATTCCTGCACTCGTGATCCTCGGCCACTGGACCGACTTCCGCTACACCTGGGTGCTAGCGATCGCGGGCCTGGGCGGCATCCTCGGCGTGTTCTTCTCGGTGCCGCTGCGGCGTTCGCTGATCGTCGAGCAGAACCTCAAGTTCCCCGAGGGCGTCGCGGCGGCCGAAGTGCTCAAGGCCGGTGACAACCCGTCGCAGGGGGTCAAGCTGCTGGGCTTCGCCGCACTGGGCGGCGGCCTCGCGAAGCTCGCCGCGGGCAGCGGCCTGCGCCTGATTCCCGACACCGCGGCCGCGAGCGGCTTTTTCGGCAAGTGGCTCGCCTACTTCGGCACCAACCTGTCGCCGGCGTTGCTCGGCGTCGGCTACATCGTCGGCCTCAACATCGGCGCGCTCGCGCTGATCGGCGGCATGATCTCGTGGAACATCGCGATCCCGATCTACGCGGCCAACTTCCTCGCCGACAATGCGGCGCTGGCACAGCAGCTCGCCGGTGCCGACGGCGAGACGATCGCGTACGGCATCTGGGCCGCACAGGTCCGCTATCTCGGCGTCGGCGCGATGCTGGTCGGCGGCGTGTGGGCGTTGATCTCGATCCGGAGCTCGCTCGCCTCGGGCATCCGCAGCGGCCTCGCCGCGACGCGCGCCGGTGCAACGCAGGCCGTGGCGCACACCGAGCAGGACCTGCCGATGAAATCGATCCTGATCGGGCTCGTGCTGTTCACGGTGCCGCTCGCGATCCTCTACCAGCTGATCGTCGACCACCTCGGCGTGAGCCTGCTGATGACGGTCATCATGATCGTCGCCGGTTTCGTCTTCACCTCCGTCTCGGCCTACATGGCGGGCCTGGTCGGCTCGTCGAACAACCCCGTCTCGGGCATCACGATCTGCACCATCCTGTTCGCGTCCCTGCTGCTGCTCGTGCTGATGGGTCGCGGCGCGACACTCGGCCCGGTCGCGGCAATCATGATCGGCTCGGTCGTCTGCTGCGCGGCCTGCATCGGCGGCGACAACCTGCAGGACCTCAAGGCGGGGCAGCTCGTCGGCGCGACGCCGTGGCGGCAGCAGGTGATGCTCGCGATCGGGGCGGCGAGCTGCGCGCTCGTGATGGCGCCGGTGCTCAACCTGCTGCTCAAGGCCTACGGCATCGGCGTGCCGACCGCGGAACACCCGAACCCGCTGATCGCGCCGCAGGCGACGCTGATGGCCTCGGTCGCCAAGGGCATGTTCGGAGGAGACCTGCCGTGGGGCATGATCGCCATCGGCGGCCTGATCGGCGTCGGCATCATCGTCGTCGACGAGTGGTGCAAGCGCACGAATGCGCCGTTCCGCACGCCCGTGCTCGCGGTGGCGGTCGGCATCTACCTGCCGCTCGAGCTGTCGGTCCCGATTTTCGCCGGCGGCCTGATCTCTTACCTGGTGGAGCGACGCCTCGGCGTGCACGGTGAGTCGGCGGAGGCCGAGCGCGCCAAGCGCAACGGCGTGCTGTTCGCGGCCGGCCTGATCACCGGCGAGGCGCTGATGGGCATCTTCATCGCGATTCCGATCGTCGCCTCGGGCAGCGCCGACGTGCTCGCACTCAGCGAGCGCTTCCAGTTCGGCGAACTGGCCGGTCTCGCGCTGGTCGCAGCGCTGGCCGTGTGGCTCTACCGCGTCGGCGTGAACCGCCGCACCGGATAAGCGTGGCCGCCGTCGTCGCGCTCGCGTCGGGAGCGTCGCCGTCGTGAAGCCGGGGCTGGCCCGGCTCGTGCTGTGCTTTGCGACCGTCTACCTCGTTTGGGGCTCGTCGTTCCTGATGGTGCGCATCGGCGTGCAGGACCTGCCGCCGCTGCTGTTCTCGGCGGGGCGTTGCGTGATCGCGGGTGTCCTGCTGCTGGCCGTGGCGCGCTGGCGCGGCGAGGCGCTGCCAGGGACGTGGCGCGAATGGCGGCTCATGGTGTTCTTCGCCGTGACGATGATCGTGTTCAGCAACGGCCCGGTGACCTATGCGCTGCAGTACCTGCCCTCGAACGAGGTGGCGCTGCTCAACGCGAGCATCGCGCTCTGGATCGCATGGCTCGGGACGCTGGGTCCGAAGGGACAACCGCTCGCGTTGCGCAGCTGGATCGGGCTCGCGTTCGGCTTCGTCGGCGTGGGCCTGCTGGTCTGGCGCGGCGAATTCCGGCTCGACGCGCACCTCGGCTGGCAGTTGCTGGCGCTGTTGGCCAGCGTCGTCTGGGCGAGTGGCAGCATCGTCTACCGCAACTCTGCGCTGCAGTCGGGGCCGATCGCGTTCAACGGCGCGATGATGCTGCTCGGCGCCCTCGGCCTCGGCGCCGGCGGGGTCGCCTCGGGCGAACTCTCGCGCTGGAACTGGGCCCCGGGTGGCCTGTGGGCGATGCTCTACCTCGGCGTGTTTGCGTCCGCGATCACCTACACGGCGTACCTGTGGCTGATCAAGAATGCGCGCACCGACCACGTGGCGACGTTCGCCTACGTCAACCCGGCGATCGCGACGCTGCTCGGCTGGATCGTGCTCGGTGAGCACCTCGCGCCGGCGCAGCTCGCGGGCATGCTGATCGTGCTCGCAGGGGTCGCGCTCGTCACGCTGCCGTCGCGGCTGGCCTGACGGCACCTCGCTCGAGGGATCGGGCGGGCGAAGAGCGACAGGTCGGTGGGGCGCCGCGCGTCCGGGTCGGACGGTCTTTCTCCGCGCGATTTGTCGAACGCCGCCGCTCGAACGCAGGCGCGCGGCGTCTGTGTTTCGTGAGGCAGACGTTGCAACCCGTCGTCGCGCGACCGCTCGAGCAAGGTTCGCCGTGATTCGTGCGGTCCTCCGCGCGAATCACGATGCGCGTTCGACCATGAGCGCGGGGAAGACCGTACGGCACGGGCGCGCCTGGAATCGCGAGTTCGTCGCCTGCGTGTGTCTCGCCGTGCGGGCGCGCCGCGGTCAGCGCCGCGCGCTGAAGCGCTCGACGCGACCCTTGTCGCCGATCACGGTCGAAGCGGCCCACGACACGAGCCCGACGATGATGGCGCCGCCGACGGCGGTCCAGAACCCGGAGATCGTGAAGCCCGGGATCAGCCACGCGACGAGGCCGATCATGGCCGCGTTGAGCACGAACATGAACAGCCCG
>DATMIB010000212.1:0-2872 GCA_035554635.1 Steroidobacteraceae bacterium
CCGTCGTACGTGGCCGTCCAGGAGATAGCAAGGCTCGTGCCGTTGTCGACGATGCCCGTGATCGCCATGGCGATCTTGTCGCCCTCGACGACCGACGTGTCGACGCCGTCCCAGATGATGCCGCCGCGCTCGGTCAGGAGACCGTTGTGCATCTTGGCGACCGTGCCGCGGGCAACGCCCGTGCCGTCCGCAATGTGGCAGACCTGGCAGTCTTCCGCGCCCGTGTAGCTCGCGTGGAAGCTCAGGCCCGTCTCGAAGGCCCAGCTCTCCATGGAACCGTGGCAGCTCAAGCAGTTCTCGCCCGTGACGGTCATGGCATTCGCCACGTCGAGCGACGCCTGCGTGTCGTGACAGACGCTGCAGTTGGTCATGTACGTCGGGTACGTGACCTCGAACTCGGTGCCCGGTTTGAACTCGTACGAACCGCCCGGCATGTTGTGCGAGTTGTGGACGCCGTGAACGATGCCCACGAAGCTGTCGGGGATCCACGAGTACGAGCCCTTGCGGTCGTGACACACGACGCACTGCGATGCCACCATGGATGGCTGGTCGTAGGGCTTGTAGGTGTGTGGAGCAATTCCCGCGTCGCCGTGGCAGTTGTTGCACGACTGGTCGCTGACGAGATCGGTGCGCGGCGCGGACGGGTAGTCGCCCCAGACGCCGACGTTGATCGTCATGGCCGCGTCCGAGCTGCCGAAGAAGTACCGCGACGGCTCGGCTGCATTCGCCGCACCGCCGGCGATCGTGAGCTGGTACTTGCCACCGCCGAGGTCTGCCGGCACTGGCTTGCCCAGACTGAACATCGTGCCCGCCGTGAGCCTGTAATTGGAGCGGGAAGTCGTGTAGCCGGTTGCGGCCTTGCCGTCGACGGCGACGTCATAGGTGACGACCAGATCAGCGCCGCTGACTGCGAATACGACGTTGCTGACGACCGGCACGCCCTTCGTCGCGTGCACTTCGCTGACGTCGTAGGCCGAACCGTTGTCGTGGCACACGCCGCAGCTTTCGAGCGGCTTGACCACCACGCCCGCACCGGTGCCACCCGTGGCGCCGGTGGCGCCCGGTGTGCCCGTCGCGCCCGTGGGACCAGAGGGGCCCGCCGGACCCGCCGGTCCCGTCTTGCCGTCGTCGCCCGAGCAGCCGGCCATGCCGGCGCCGAGCGCCAAGAGCGCAAACAGCGACACCAGGCCGCGCGCGCTCCGCATCTTGCTAAGTTTCATCAAAGACTCCCTCACCCGAACCTCGTCGGGTAGAAAAAACCAGGACCTCGGCCGGTCCTTGGATGACGGCTGCATGGTAGTAAGCGCGACGAACAGCAATAACCTCGGAATACCGAGCTTCTTTCGCGTCGCAGGGAACCTTTTTCGCCAGCCGCGCATCGCGCACGAGCCGTGTCGCGACTGGTTCGCAGTTGGCGATTTACATGCGCATCCGGAGCCAGCGCGTCAGCGTGGGAACCGCTTACTTACTGCGTGGCATGACGCAGGCTGCGCCGTTGTCTGCAGGAGCTTGCTCGCGAGGCGGGGATCGCGTCGATGAAGGCGGCGGTTCCGCATCGCCCACTGCTCGGAGCTTCCGCCGCAAGAGGGGTTGCACCCTGCCGGCCGCCCAGAAAGAGAAAGGCCGGGCAGAGCCCGGCCTTCCAAGTCGTCGTTCGCACCGCCTTCGGGCGGGTGGGGGTGGACCCGAAGGTCCACCCCGATTCGCCTGAAGTCAGTCGTTCAGCAACTTACTTCGCGAGGTCGATGATGGTCTGGCGACCGTTCTCGAGCTTCGACACGTCCCAGCCGTTCTGGATCGCGTGAGCCTTGCTCGCCGCGTCCTGGTGGCAGGACGTGCACGCGGCCTGGCCGGCGCCCCGGAGGACGTCGTCCGTCTGGTCGGTGTACGAAGCGCCCGTGTCGACCGTCGTGGCCATCGCCTTCGCCTGGTCGGGGACTACCGCGAAGTCAGCCGTGTGGCACGCGCCGCACTCGTTCAAGCCACGCGGATAGGTCGGCGTGTGGAAGTTGTGGGTCTTCTTCCAGGTCGCGCCCGTCGCCGGGTCGATGCCCGCGCCGAACACGGTCTGGCTGCCGGTGCCCGGCCAGTTGCGGAGCAGGTCCACGCTCGGAGCCCAGGCATAGATGCCGTTGCTGCGGTAGATCACGATCGGCTTCTGGCCTTCGTGACCGGCCGAGTGGATCGCGTGCAGCATCGACTTGAACTCGTACGTCTGGCCCGCGAGGCCGTCGTACGACTCGGTCGCATCGACGCCGCCGAGCGTCGTCAGACGGACGTTCTGCTCGCTCGAAGCCGGGTTGTGGCACATGACGCACATCGTCACGTTGTCGACGCGGTTGCCGCCGTGCTGGTAGAGCGAACCGACGTGGCACTTGACGCAGGCGGCCGAGTCGGCGACTTCGCGGCGCTCGGTCGCCGGCAGGGCGCCCGTGCCGATCGTCCACTCGCGGGTCGGCGTGAAGGCGCGAACCTGCATCACCTTGTCGGCGTCCTTCGGGTCGATGGCCGGCAGCCAGGGCTTGCCCTGCAGCGCAACCATACCCTTGGTGATGCCGGCCGGCAGGCCAGTCTCGACCGGGATCGTGGTCGTGGCTTCGGTGCCGACGCAGGTCGTGTTGACCGTGGTCACGCTGACCGAGCCCGGCTGACCGGGCGAGGTGCCCTTGCCGATGATGAAGTCATCGCCCTGCGCGTAGCTGCGGATGAAGCTCATGTTGCCCGCGGGCTTGGCGACACCCGTCGGAGGAGTGACATTGATGGCGTGGAACGCCGGGGCGCCAGCGGCAGGCGTCGCGTTGCAGGGGTTGACCGCCACGCCGTCGTAGGTCGCGGTCCACTTGATCGCGAGGTTGGTCTTGTCGTCGACGAT
>DATMIB010000213.1:0-77921 GCA_035554635.1 Steroidobacteraceae bacterium
CCCGGCGGCAAATCCTGCGAAGCCATGAAAATCGACCGGATCGACAACCAGTTGCTCGCAGCCCTGCAGCAGGACGGTCGGATCAGCAATCGCGACCTGGCCGAAAAGGTGCACCTCAGCGAATCGGCCTGCCTGCGTCGAGTCCGCGCGCTGGAGGAGGCGGGCGTGATCGATCGTTACGCAGCGCTCGTCAACCAGTCCAAGGTGGGCCTGCCGGGCAACGTCTTCGTCAGCATCACGCTCAACCGCCAGGAACAGGCGGACCTCGCCGCCTTCGAGGAAGCGGTCAAGCGTGTCCCCGAGGTCATGGAGTGCTACCTGATGACCGGGCAACAGGACTACCTGCTGCGGGTCGTCGTCTCCGACCCGGCCGATTTCGAACGGCTGCACAGCCAGCACCTCACTCGACTGCCGGGCGTTGCCCGCGTGCAGTCGAGTTTTGCCCTGCGATCGGTGCGCAAGGGCAGCGAACTGCCGCTCAGGCACGACCCCTGACCGGTGCGGATAGATGACAGCGCTTCATGCATGCATCAGGAATAGGTCCATTTGGACCAAATTGGCCGCCACCGCGGTATAAACACCCATACAACTAGTCGACTTTCGCTCTTTACAGTCCGGAGCGCTGCGCTGCAGCACTACAACACTGTCCTGGGAGCGATTGATAGATGGATGACCTCAGACTGCGCAGGGCCCATGTATTGGGCGCCTGTATCGCCGGCATTCTCGCCGCGGCCTCTGCCGCCGCGCAGGATGCCGCCCCGTCCACGCCGGTCGCGCAAGAAGTGCCGGCAAGCGACGCGACCACGGCCCCGGCCGCGGCGTCGGCCCTCGAAGAAGTCGTGGTGACCGGCTCGCGCCTGCGCCGTCCCGAATACGACTCGGCCTCGCCGATGCTCGTGGTGACCCGCGAAGAGACCACCCTGTCGGGCTTCAGCTCGCTGAGCGAAAGCCTGCAGAGCGGCTCGATCACGAGCGGCGCCTCGCAGATCAACAACGCCTATGGCGGCTACGTGACCGACGGCGGCCCCGGCGCCAACACGATCGGCCTGCGCGGCCTCGGCCCGAGCCGCACGCTGGTGCTGCTCAACGGTCGCCGCCTCGCGCCGGCCGGCACCCGCGGCTCGGTCGGCTCGGCCGACCTGAACGTGCTGCCGACGGCGATGATCGAGCGCATCGACGTGCTCCGCGACGGCGCCTCGTCGATCTACGGCTCCGACGCGGTCGCCGGCGTCATCAACATCATCACGGTCAAGGACCCCGAGGAAACGACCGTCGAGGCCCAGTTGAACCAGACCGAGGCGGGCGGCGGCGGGCAATCGCGCTTCTCGATCTCGTCGGGCACGAGCGGCGAGCGCTACTCGGTCGCCGGCTCGCTCGAATACTACAAGCGGCAGGACCTCACGCTGGCGGACCGCAGCTGGACGAACTGCAACGCCGACTACTTCTACAACGAAGACGGTTCGCGCGCGGACTACATCGATCCGATCACGGGCAAGTACAAGTGCTACACGGTCTCCGCTACCGGGTCGAACGGCGTCACGATCAACACGCTCGGCACGCTTGCCATGGACGGCGTCGCCGGCCTGGGCACCACGGGCACGCGCTTCACGCGCTGGCGGCCGAACTCGTCGGTCACCGAGGGGCTGGTCGGCTTCGAAGGCGTGAGCCTCGACAGCCGCGACACCTTCGACCCGCGCATGCTCAATGAGTCGCTGATTTCGCCCGCGGAGGTCTTCACGGCCTACGGTGAAGGCCGCTATCAGCTCGAGGCCCTGGGCGACGCGGAACTGTACGGCGAAGTGCTGGTGAACCGGCGCGAGTCGGAACAGACCGGCTATCGCCAGCTGTCGCTGGACTACTGGGCCGGCAGCCCGCTGCTGCCGTCGACGTTGACGGATGCCGGTGTCGTCGCCGCGTCCGACATCGCGCCCGACGGTTACTCCGCCCGTGCGTTCATCGGCTTCGGCAACGACCACAGCGAACAGACCGTCGACTTCTACAAGGCCACCGTGGGCGTGCGTGGCGACCTCACGTTCCTCGACGGCTGGCGCTACGACGCCTATGCGAGCTACTCGAAGTCCGACGCCGAGTACACGTTCCAGGCGTTCCTGATCGACAGCCTGCGCAACTCGCTCGATGTCGTCGCGGCCACGCCGCAGACCCCGGCCGGGCTCGTGCGCAACGGGCTCACCTGCCGCGTCAACCTGACCAACCCGAACGCGGCCTGCATCCCGGCGCCCGCGCTGTCGTCGGCGGTGATCGGCGGCGTGCTGCCGCAGGACTGGGTCGGCTCGGTCTGGAAGAACGTGACCGGCACGACCGTCTACGACGAGACGGTGGTCAGCGCGACCATCGACGGTGCGCTGTTCGACCTGCCGGCCGGCCCCGTCAGCGCCGCGCTCGGTCTCGAGTACCGCGACGCGTCGATCGACGACACGCCGTCCATCCACAGCCAGAACGCGAACCTCTACAACTTCACGACGTCGACGCCGACGCGCGGCTCGGATTCGGTCTGGGAAGTCTATGCCGAGACCGAACTGCCGCTGCTGCGCGACATGCCGATGGTACGTGACCTGTCGCTGAACCTGTCGGCTCGCTACACCGAGTACGACTCCTACGGCGACGACACCACGTACAAGGTCGCGCTGAAGTACGCGATGACGGACTGGGTGTCGATGCGTGCGACCTATGGCACCTCGTACCGCGCCCCGGCGCTGTTCGAGCAGTTCCAGGGCGCGACGACGGGGTTCGCCTCGAACTCCGCGGATCCGTGCAACGACTACGGCGAGCGTGACCCGCAGAGTGCGCGGTACCAGAACTGCGCCTCGGAAGGCCTGGCGCCGGACTTCCAGGCGAACCAGAGCATCGAAGTGGTCACGCTGGGCGGTGCCAACTCCGGTCTCGAGGCCGAGACCTCGGACAACTTCACCGCGGGCATCGTCTTCCAGCCGAGGTTGCCGGGTAACTGGGGTTCGATCGGACTGGCCGTCGACTATTACGACATCCAGATCGACAACGGCGTGCAGCAGGTGGGCGAGGACGAAATCCTCGATCGCTGCTACGACGACGTGAACTTCCGCAACGGCGGTGGCTACTGCCGCCTAGTCGATCCGCGTGGTGACAACAACAAGCTCACCGTGTACGACTCGTACATCAACCTCGCGTCGCAGACGGTGCGCGGCATCGACTACAACGCGCGGTACGACGTCACGGTCGGCCCCGGCGACCTGCTCGTGAACCTGCGCCTGTCGCAGTTCCTCGAACAGAACCAGCGGTTGTTCAACGACGACCCCTGGGAGGAGCTGAACGGGACGATCCGCAATCCCGAATGGTCGGGTCAGATCGACGTCGACTATCGCGTCGGCGCCTGGACGGCCCGCTGGTCGACCGAGTGGATCGGCGAGATGGACAGCTACGAGTACGTGTTCGAGGATCCGGAGGCCAACCAGGAAAACACCGGGTACGACTTCGACCTGCCGAACTACTTCGTGCATGACCTGTCGGTGCAGTACGAGAGCGAAACGAGCTGGGTGATCACGACGGGCATCCGCAACGTCGGCGACAAGACGCCGCCGACGATTTCGGCCGGTTACTACAACCGCGTCGGCAGCAGCCCGCTCTACAGCGCCTACGACTACGTCGGCCGGCAGTACTTCCTCAACGTCAAGTACGCGTTCTGAGCCCGACCGGGCGGCACACCGGACGTGCCGCCCGTCTCGTCCCAAAAAAAGAGCGGCGGGCTCCACCCGCCGCTCTGATCGTTTCCGGATGACCGATCGCGAACGTGGCCGGTCAGAACGTGGCCTTGAGGTTCGCGAACCAGTACTGGCCCAGCATGTCCCACGTGCCCGGATCGGTGTTCATGTCGATGCCCAGTTCGACGCGTTCAGGCTCCTTGTCGAACAGGTTGTTCACGCCCACCGTCAATGTGTAATCCTCCGAGATGTCCCAGCTCGCGCTGAGGTCGTGGTAGAAGGTCGTGCTGGTGGTTCCGAAGCACGGCGCATAGTCCTTCGCCGGGTCGAATGCGTCGCCGCAGTTCTCGCCGAACGCCTCGCCGTTGTCCAGGTCGCCCTGGTTGATCATCGAGTCGATGAACGTCAGCTGGTAGTTGACTGTCACCGGGCCGATCGGCACGCCGACCCGCAGGTTGGCCTTCCACTCCGGGAACGACCCGGCGATGTTGTAGAAGCCGCTGCTGCCGGCGTAATCGATGCCGTCGAGCTCATAGCTGTCGAGATAGGTCGTCAGCAGTGCGACGTTGATCGTGTTCCAGATCGGGATCGCGTAGTTGAGCTGGAGGTCGATGCCCTTGGTCCGCAGTTCGGACACGTTCGCCGTCGGCGCATTGACCTTCATCTCACCGGTGGCCGAGCGATAGACCAGCGGCACACCGAGCACCGGGTCGAAGCAATCCGAGCTGTTGAGGTCCAGCGAGTCGAAGCAGTTGCCGATGATGCCCGTCACGCCGCCCGCCAGCGTGTTGACGTAGTCCTTGACCTTGATGTCGTAGTAGTCCAGCGAGACGCTGAGCCCTTCGACGGCCGGGGGCGTGAAGACGATGCCGTACGTGTACGTGTCCGAGGTCTCCTCGCTCAGGTCCTGGTTGCCGTAGAAGAACGCCTCGACCTGCGAGTTCGGCTGCACGTAGTCCTCGGGAGTATCGAGGCCTTGCGCCTGGCAGAACGCGTAGGTGTCGGGGTCGTCGGCCTGCTCGAGCCCCGCACACGGGTCGGTGTACAGCGGGAACCCCTGGTCGCCGGCCTGGAACAGCTCGAACACGCTCGGCGCACGCACCGCGCGCTGGTACATCGCACGCAGACGCACGGCGTCGACGACCTGCCAGTTGAGGCCGCCCTTGTAGGCTTCGACGCCGCCGACGGTGGAATAGTCGGAATAGCGGTAGCCGAGTTCGAGCGAGAGGTCCTGGAACGCGGTGACGTCCTTGAGCAGCGGCACCGCTGCCTCGACGTAGTACTCGGTCACGTCGAAGCCGCCCTTGATCGGCTGCTGCGCGTTGAAGCCGAGGATGTCGCCACTCTGCTTGTTGATGTCCGGCGTGTACTCGGTCTGGTCGCGGCGCCACTCGACGCCGACGGCGAATCCGAGCGGACCGGCCGGCATCTGGAACGCCGTGCCGTTGACGACGGCCGAGGCGAGCGTGCGCTTGAACACCTGCGCGTCCGCGAAATTGAGGCGGATGAAGTCCGCGGCCTCCGGCGTGATCGTGCCGATGCCGAACGGGTTCACCGGGACGCAGTTGGGCACGAACCTCACGTAGTCGGCCGGGCAGCCGGCGATGCCGGCCTCGAACTTCGAGCGCGACACGTCGTTGTGCGTGTAATTGTCGAAGTCGTTGAAGCCGTACATGTAGTACGCGTCGTATTCCCAGTCGCTGAAGCCGACCGCGCCCCTCATGCCCAGCGTCATCTGGAACAGGTTCGAGGTGTTCTCCTGCTGGCGCGGTCCCATCTCGATCATGCGCCGGCGGAACGTCAGGTCACCGGTCGGGTCGGGACGTTGTCCTGCAACGGCCAGCATGTCCGCCGACAGGAACGGGCTGGTCACCGGCACGGCGACCTCGGTCGCGGGCGTCGGTGCGAGTTGCGCCGAGTTCTGACTGCGGACGAACAGCAGGTCCGTATACGCCTCGGCGTTCTCGTTGAACGTGTAGTGTCCGGTGCTGCCCAGCGTCCAGCGATCGCCCGGCGTGAGCAGGTAGTTAACAGGCGCGAAGTTGTAGCGGTCGCCGACGCCGTCGCTCCATTCCGGCGTCTGGTTGATGTAGCCGCGCACGGAACCATCGGCTTCCTGGATGTAGTTGCGCGTCGAGCCGGCCCAGATCGGCTCGTCGATCGAGGGGAACGGGTTTGGGGCGGCATTGTCGAAGCGGCCGGCAATGCCCGTCGCCGAGCCGGCGAACGACGACCAGAAGGTGATGCCCTCGCGGCCGTACACGCCGTAGAAGCCGTCGGAGAGCCGCGTGTAGCTGCGGTCGGCCTGCAGGATGGCATCGCGCTGGTTGTAGGTCGCGAAGGCCGTGATGTTGCCCTTGCCGTCGGCGAAGTTGTTGCCGAACGTGAAGTCGATCTGGTCCTCGTCGCCGTCGCCCTGCGTCGTCACGCCGTGCTGATAGCTGAGTTCGACGCCTTCGAAATTGTCCTTGAGGATGAAGTTGACGACGCCGGCAAGTGCGTCCGAGCCGTACACGGCGGACGCGCCGCCGGTGACGACCTCGACGCGCTGGATCAGCGAGGTGGGCACGTTGTTGAGGTCGACGCGCCCGTATTGCGACGTCGGCGTCAGGCGCCGGCCGTTGATCAGCACCAGCGTGCGGGTGGGGCCGAGGCCGCGCAGGTCGATCGTGGCCGTGCCGTCCGACGGGTTGTTGGACGTTGCCGTGAGTCCCGGCACGACTTGCGGCAGGTTGTTGAGCACCTGGTCGACGGTGGTCGCGCCGACCGCAGCGATGGTTTCTGCGCCGACCGTGGAGACCGGGCTGATTTCCTCGAAGTCGCGCACGCGGATGCGCGAGCCCGTGACCACGATCTGCTCGAGTTCGGCCTCCTGCGCCAGCGCGTACGGCGCGGGCGTGGCCGCCGCGGCGGCGCCTGCAGCCAGCAACGTGATGCGCACGGCCCTTGCGAGCGGACGATGGGCCGGAGCGAAGCTGGAGAAAGCGCCGACGGGGGAGTGCGCGGACCGGTCCGCGCGTCTTGTGTTGCGACAACGCATCAGTGGCTCCTGCACAAAATAATGGTTGGGGAGCCGGCATGCTTGCGCTGAAATTTGCTTGTGGTAAGCAGCATCGTCGGTGTTGCGCGTGAGCGTTCTCTTACATTGCGCGCAACACGTCGACGTTGTCTCGCGGAGGCAACGAACGTTCGGATTCCGGGAAGAAGGCGGGCGGAACTACGGTTCGGCGCGCTGGTATAAAGCGAAGCGTACGCTTAGAAACGACGGAGCCACCCGGTGATGCTGAACCGCGAGGCCTCCACATAGGGCGCCACGAGGCTCACCGAGTGGGGCGCCGGGACACGAAACAGGTTCAAGGCGTTGAACGCGGGGACGTACCCCTCCGCCACGTGTCCATCCTCGTCGAGGAACTGCAGCACGCCGCCCCAGTCGGCGCGCCACTTCGGCGTCATGCTGAGGACGTACGCCGTGACCCGGCCCTTCTGCTCGTCCCGGTCGTCGTGGACGGTCAGGAAATGGCCGGCGCGATAACGCGTGGCCTGCGCGTCGACCGTGGCGATGTCGCGGGAGCCGGTCACGCGCCGCACGAACTCGAGCATGCAGTCGGAGCGCAGGAACTCGAACACGCGCATGAGCTCGAGCCCGAGGTGCTCGCCGCGTGCGTGGTGGTCGGCGATCGAGAAATTCTCGAACAGGTACTGGAAGCCCGTGCGCGCGCGGGCGTGGATCGGCCGCAGCAGCCGCTCGCGCTCGGCCGGGGCGAGCGCGTCGAACTCCGCCGCGGGAACGTCGTAGGCCTGTGCGCCGTCGTTGAAGTGCAGTTGCCACGGCACCGGTTCGGCGGTGAGCGCCTGGTGAACCGCGAGCGCGGTCGCACGGTCGAAGATCGCAGGGACGTGGATGCGACCATGGCGCGCGAACACGGGGGCGAGGATCCCGGGGTCCATGCGCGGGTTCAGTCGCAGCGGCGAAACCTCCGGTCGATTCGCCGCCGCCGCAGCATTGATCGCGTCCCTGCTTTCGGACATCGTGCGTACCGGTGGTTGCAGTCGGTCGAGTAAGCCCCTGCGATGATCGAGGGTCAAGGACGTCCCGCAGTGCGCGGCCCCATCACGAGCACCGTTCGTCGCCGCACCGGCGCACTCGCGACGGCAGTCTTGTTGCTGCCTGGCGCGTTGGCCGCGCAGCAGGAGTTGCCGGAGGAGCCGGTACCCGAGGCCCAGTACGCCGCACCGACGGGGGTCGATCGCATCGGTCGCGTGCTGGCCGACGTCGCCGTCAATGACCGCGGCCCGTATCGCTTCGTCGTCGATACCGGGGCCAACCGTACCGCAATCTCGAGCCGGCTCGCGACCGCGCTCGGCCTGGTTCTCGACCCGGCGTCCACGGTCGAAGTGCACGGCATCACCGGGTCGGCCAGGGTGCCCGCGGTGAGCGGCACCCGCCTGGTCGTCGGCGAGATCACGCTCGATCCGCAGCGGCTGCCGATCCTCGAAGACGTCGTGTTCGCCGACGCGGACGGCATCCTCGGTGTCGAAGGCCTGCAGAACACGCGCGTCGAGGTCGACTTCGAGAACGACGTCGTCACGCTGCGCCCCTCCACGGGCCGGCGCGCCCCCGCGGGTTACCTGGTCATCCCGGCTCGGCTGGAAAGAGGCGGATTGATGCTGGTGCGCGGCCGCGTCGGCAAGGTCCAGGCCGACGTGATCCTCGACACCGGCGCGCAGCGCACGATCGGCAACCTCGCGCTGCATCGCGCGCTGCTGCAGTCGCTGTCGCGCGAGGACGCGACGACGGCGACCGTGATCGGCGCCACCCCGGGCGTGGTCACGGCCATCGCCGTCACCACGCCACCCATTGCGATCGGCGATGCACGTCTCAAGGACGTGGCCGTCACGTTCGCGGATCTGCACGTCTTCTCGCTCTGGGAACTGCTGGACGAGCCGGCGCTGGTCGTCGGCATGGACGTGCTCGGAACGGTCGAGCGCTTCGTGGTCGACTACGGCCGGCGTGAGTTCCAGCTGCGGCCGCGCGGCGCCGAGGACGTCGCCGTACGCAACTGCAATCACGGCGGTTGTGGCACGCGGCTGCCGGGCCGGCGCTGACGCTCAATCGGGCACGGCGTCGAATGCCACCGTCACGCGCGGTTCGTCGCCGTGGATCGGCAGCGTGCCGTGCCACATGTACGACGGAAACAGCACCAGCCGGCCCGCGCGCGGCTGCACGTGGTGCGCGGGCGGTGCGCCCGGCGTCGGCACGTTCGGCTCGCCGAACTTGATCCAGCCGCTGCGCAAGCCGTCATCGGCGACTTCGGCGGGCACCTGCACGTAGTAGGCCGAACTGATCCACCCCTCGGGGTGGACGTGGTTGACGTGATGACCGCCGCGTCGCAGACGCACCGACCAGCAGCCCGTCATGTGCACGGGCCCCGTATTGCGGCGCAGGTAGGGGTGGGTGTCGTCGTGGCCCAATCCCGCACGGTACTGTTCGACGCACGCGAGCAGCGCGTCGAGCAGCGCGCGGATGGCCGGGTGTGTTTCGGCCAGCAGGCTGCGTGCCGTCTGCGTACCGAAGCGCAGGCTCTGGTCGAGCGGGGCGGCCTGCAGCAGGTGTCGTGCCTCGAGCGCGGGCAGCAACTCGGCGTGGAACGCTTCCAGCGATGGCCAGCCCTCCGGCACGCCGAGCTCGAATGCGCGTACGAAACGCGCGTAATCGTAGAGCGCGTCGTATTCCGGCATACCACGCAGCCGCGCGGCAGTTGCCAGATGGGCCAGCCAGCGCTGGTCACGGGGGCGTCGTGCTCGCTGCGTCTCGATGATCGGCCAGGCGTCGGCTGCACGCCCGAGCGCGAGCAGCAGCACGACGACGTTCTCGGCCAGGCCCGCGTCGAGCGGTGCCGAGGTGTGCGCCTCGGTGGCGCAGAGGAGTGCTTCGTCGTAACGGCCTTGATCCTGCAATGCCAGCGTCAGCGCCGCCAGCAGGCCTGCGGTCGTGCCGAGGCGGGCGATCGCCGAGCGCGCCACCGCTTCGCTGCGCGTCGGGTCCCCCGCGCGTCGCAGCACATCGGCCAGCGCGGCGGCCAGCGCCGGCAACGTCGGGAAGTTACTGACGGCTTGCTCGAGCGAACGCGCAAACGCAGGGTCACCGCGCGTAAAGCGCAACTGTGCGAGCAGCCGATGTGCCTCGAGGTCGGTCGGCCAGCGCGCGACGCCGGCATCGAGCGTGCGCTCGGCCTCATCGAAGCGCCCGAGGTCGAACAACGCCTCGGCACGGCTGCGTGCCAACGCCGGTGTGTCGAGGCCGTCCCGAGCAGCGCGCTCGAAGTGCTCGAGCGCCGCTTCGGTGCGGTGGAGACGCAGCAGGATGGTGGCCAGTCCGTAGCGGGCGAAGCCATAGCCCGGTCGCAGGGCGAGTGCGCGCTCGAAGGCGCGAGTCGCGTCCGCCGTGGTTCCGGCCTGTGCGTGCGCGGCGCCCATGCAAGCCCAGGCCTCGGCATCGCGGTCGTCTCTCACGAGGAGCGCCCCTGCCTGCTCGATCGCTTCCGCCGCGCGGCCGGTCTGGGTCAACACGCGAGCGAGCCCGAGGCATGCGGGGCGGAAATGGGCGTCGCGCGCCAGCGCTGCCCGGTACGCAGCCTCGGCGTCGCCCGGTCGGTGCAGGCCAACGAGCACGTTGCCGAGGTTGCCCAGGTAGTCCGTCCGCCGTGGATCGCAGTCGAGGCTGCGACGCATCCACTCCAGCGCGCCGACCAGGTCGCCAGCCTGCTTGTGCGCGAGGCCGAGGAGGTGCAGCGCTTCGGCATCCGTAGGGTGCTTTGCGACGATCGCAGCGAGCGCCGCTCGGGCGTCCTCGGTCGCGCCACGCCGGAGCAGCGCGGCGGCCCGGGCCAGGGGTTCGCCAGCACTCACGCGATCGACTCCAGTGCATGCCCGGGTGGCATCGTATGACAGCGCTCCTTGTCATACTACCCGCGCTCCCGCAGGAGGCGGCCCATGACGGCGACGAGCTTCAGCCTTTCGACCGGCATCGATCGCAGCGCTGCAGCGCGAACGTTTGCGGAGCGTGGCCGCGTGCGCGTGACCGACGCACTCGAGCCCTCGTCCGCCGAAGCGCTGCATGACTGCATGCTCCGCGACGTGCCTTGGAAACTCGCTTACAACCGTGGCGCGCAGGCAATCGTGGTCGACACGCCCGAGCTGCGAAGTCTCGCGCCAGCGAAGGCACAGGAACTCAATCGGACGATCGTGCAGGGCGCTCGCCACGGGTTCCAGTATGCGTACTACAGCTATCCGATGGTCACGGCGTACCTGCGGCAGCAGGACCCGGGCCTGCTGCTGCACCGGTTGCTCGAGTGGCTCGCGACGCCGGAAGTGCTGGACGTGGTGCGCGCGATCACCGGCATCCCGGAGCTGGTGAAGTGCGATGCGCAGGCCACCTGTTACCTGCCGGGGCATTTCCTGACACGGCACGACGATGGGGGCACCGGTTCGGAAGGGCGACGCGTCGGCTACGTGCTCAACCTCGCACGGCGCTGGCAGCCCGACTGGGGTGGACAGTTGCAGTTCCTCGCGCCGCCGGACGGCGCGGAGGTCGTCGAATGCTGGACGCCGCGGTTCAACACCCTCGCGCTGTTCCGTGTGCCGGTGCTGCACGCCGTGAGTTGCGTCGCGCCGTTCGCGGCCGAACCGCGTTTCGCCGTGACCGGTTGGTTCCGCGATCGTTGAACGGCACGACGGACCGTGTCGACGGTTCCGGTCGAACCTGCGAGACTGCCGCCAGGCTGCAGGTGCAGAAGAACGAGGGGGCTTGCCGGTGCAACGAGTTTGTCGGGCCGCGTCGATGCTGTTGTTCGTCCTTGCGACATGGCAGGTCCCCGCCCACGCCGCGGACTCCCTTTCGCACTGTGTCGCGATCGAAGACGCTGCCGCGAGGCTCGCCTGCTTCGACGCAGCGACCGGCCGCCCGGACCGCGCCGGCCTCGAGCGTGCCGACACTGCCGTCGCGACCGTGGCTGCCCCCACCACTGCGCCGCAAGCGACGGCGAAGCCCCAGGCCGTGCCGAACCGGACGCCGGAGCAGGCTGCCGCGGAATTCGGATTGTCCGCGGCCGTGCTGGCAGAAGAGCGTGGTGTCACCGGGATCTCGGCCACCGTGCGGTCCGTCGACCAGAGCGCGCAAGTCGGTCGCTGGAAGGTCACGCTCGACAACGGCCAGGTGTGGGAGCAGCGCGAAACCGGCACGGATGCGCGCCGTCCCAAGGCAGGCGAACAGGTGCAGATCGAGCAGGCCGCCCTGGGTTCGTACCTGATGCGCGTGCCCGGCAAGGGAACGCATCGCGTGCGACGAGTGCGGTGACGCAGTGCGCGGCCAGCGTCGACTGGGAAAAACCAGCGCATCGGTTCGGTCTTGACCTCGCGGCGAGGCTTCCTGCTCGGCGTGTCGGCAGCCGCGGGCATGACCGTGTGCGGCACAGCGCCGCGTCTGCTGGCACAGGCCGTGGCGTCGGACCCGACCGCGCCAGGTGCCACGGCTGGAATAGAACCACCGCCGGACACCGGGCCGCGCTATGCGGTACCGACCACGCTGGACCGCGCTGGTCGAATTGTTGCGCCAGTTACCATCGGTTCACAGGAGCCGTTGCGCTTCATACTCGATACCGGTGCAAACCGTTCAGCCGTCTCCGCGCGCACCGCTGCGCGCATCGGTGCGACGAGCACGGGCGAGACACTCGTCCACGGCATCACCGGCGCCGCGGTGATGCCGCAGGTCGAGGTGGCCGAAATGCGGATCGGCGACCTGCGGTTCGAGCGACATCGATTCGCCGTCCTCGGCGACACGATCTTCGCCGGGGTCGACGGCATTCTCGGCATCGACGCGCTGCAGAGCGCCCGCATCGACATCGATTTCGGACATGACATCGTCACGGTACGTCGCTCGACCAACGTGCGTCCGAAAGGTTGGCTGATCGTGCGCGCCACGGTGCGGCACCGCGGTTTGCTGCTGATTCCGGGGCGCGTGGGCCGTGTGCCCGTCAAGGCAATCGTCGACACCGGCGCTGAGCGCAGCCTCGGCAACGAGGCCCTGTTCGCAGCTCTCGAACGCCGCAGGACCGACACGAGCGAAGCACGGCCGACCACCGTCATCGGTGCGACTGCGCAGGTCGCCAACGGCAGGACGTACATGGGCCCGCCGGTCTCTCTCGGTGGCGGTGCGCACATCGGCGCACTCTCGATCACCTTCGCTGATTTCCACGTGTTCCAGGTGTGGGACTTGCTGCGTGCACCGGCGTTGGTGATCGGCATGGACGTGCTTGGCACGTTGAACGAATTTTCCATCGACTATCCGCGTGGCGAATTCCTGCTGAAGGTCGAACGCAGACTGCCGCCGGTCCAATTTGGTGCATACGATTAGGTTTTCGCACCGCAACAGGGAACGCGCCGAGAGTCGTTCCACTTGGAGTTTTCAGTTTTTGATCATTTCCGGTCGGCTTCGTCGGTTGTTGTTTCCTTGCTACGTCGTCTAGCCTTTCCAAATGCCGCGCTGTTGCTTTACAGTAACAAACAGCGGAATAGCACCCTCCCAGTGCGCTCCGTCTTCATAAGATCTTACTTAGGAAAAACTAATGCGTTCTCTGAATAACAACCTTCTGTCGAAAGCAGTGCGCTCCGTACTGTTCTCCAGCGCGGTTGCTGCCTCTGGGTATGCGGCGGGCGTGGCGGCCCAGGACACGGGTACCCAACTCGAGGAAGTGATCGTTACCGGTTCGCTCATTCCGCAGAACCTCGAAGCGCCGGGCGTCCCGGTGGCTTTGGTGTCGGCGGCGGACATCGCTGCGTCGGGTGTCAGCAATGACCTACTCGACGTCCTCGGTAAGACCCAGCCGTTCTTCTACGGCGGCCTCAACATCGGCTCGGACAACGGCAACATCTCGTCGGGCTCCACCAACGGCGGCTCGCAGCTCGCGCTGCGTAACCGTTCGACCCTGGTGCTCATCAACGGCCGTCGTGCCGCCGTGTCGCCGGTCGCCGCTTCGGGCGGCTTCGCCTTCGTCGACGTCAGCATGATTCCGGTGAGCGCGGTCGAGCGCGTCGAAATCCTCGCGGACGGCGCGTCGGCCACCTACGGCTCCGATGCGGTCGGCGGCGTGGTCAACCTGATCATGAAGTCCAACTACGACGGCGTCGAGATCGGCGGCCGTTACGGCATGGACCAGTGGGGCGAGTACACCGAGAAGAGTGGCTACCTCACGCTCGGCTCGAGCAGCGAGAAGACCAACATCACGTTCTCGGCCGAGTGGAAGAAGAGCGATCCGCTGCTGCAGAAGGATCGCAGCTGGGGCAAGGGCATCTTCCGCACCAACAGCTTCGCCGGTTCGATCTACGATCCGTTGAGCGACGCCGACGCGGTGTTCTACCACCTCGACCCGGCCCTGAACGCGCCGGACGGTTCGCTGAACCTCTCGATCGCCGATCACGCGCTGGCCGGTTACTCGGGCCCGCTCGAGAGCAACGCGAACTACTTCGACCTGGCCGAGAAGCCCACGATGATCCTTGCCGCCGAGCGCAAGAGCGTCGTGATGGCCTGGGACCACACGATCAACGACAACGCGCAGCTGTTCGGCGACTTCCTGGTCTCGAACACCGACACGACGTCGCAGCTCAACGCGCAGCCGGTGAGCGGCCTGGTCAAGGCGGACAACCCGTTCAACCCGTTCAACCAGGACGTGGTCGTCACGAACCGCTTCGTCGACTTCCCGCGCGTCTACAACACGGTCTCGACCGGCTGGCGCAGCGTGTTCGGCGTCCGCGGCGACATCGTGGGCTCGTGGAAGTACGAAGTTGCCGGTAACTGGAACTACTCGACCAGCGACCATCGCAATCCTGGCCTGATCGACACGGTTGCCTACAACGCTGCCGTCGCCGCCAACAAGTACAACCCGTTTGCGCGTCAGCAGGCCCCGGGCGTGCTCGAGAGCTTCCAGGGCGAGGCGTTCGAGAAGTACACCAGCAGCCTCTACGCGTACGACTTCAAGGTGTCCGGTGAACTGTTCGACCTGCCGGCCGGTGCCGTGATGCTTGCCGTCGGCGCCGACACCCGCGAAGAGCAGTTGTCGTTCACGAACGACCGCAACTCGCGCGAAGGTCTGTGGCTGCAGGCGACGCCGACGAGCCCGTTCAAGAACAAGATGCAGAGCCAGGGCTACTACGCCGAAATGCGCGTGCCGGTGTTCTCGCCGGACTTCAACGCGCCGGGCTTCTACGCCCTCGACCTGACGCTCGCCGGTCGCCAGGAGGTCTACACGACGACGGACGACCCGTTCGTGCCGAAGTTCGGCTTCCGCTGGCAGCCGTTCGGCGAGACGTTCGCGGTTCGCGGCAGCTACTCGGAGTCGTTCACGGCCCCGTCGATCTACGAGCTGTATGGCCCGATCGGCCGTGGTTTCACGTCGAGCACGCGCCTGCTCCGCTACAACGCGGACGGTTCGCCGCGCGACGCGGACGCAAACGGCGAGCAGGACCTGGACACGGCGACGCAGTACCGCAGCCAGACCGGCTCGAACACCGAACTCGATCCGTCGACCTCGAAGAACTGGTCGGTGGGCCTCGAGTGGAAGCCGGAAGGCGCGCTGCAGGGCCTCAACGTCAAGGTCGACTACTGGTCGATCAAGGAAGAGGACATCGTCGGCACGCTGCCGTCTTCGATCGTGCTGCAGTCGGTTGAAGCGCTGGGCGCGGCCTCGCCGTACGCGAGCCTCGTCCGTCGCGGCACGTCGGCCGCCGGTGAAGTCTACTTCGGCACCGGCACGCCGGTCTCGTCGCCGGGCGAAATCACCGCAGCGGTTGGCGACACGGTGTGGCTGAGCAACGGCAACATCAACCTCGGCAGCATCGAGCAGGACGGCCTCGACCTGCGCGTCGCCTACGCCTACGACACCGATTCGCTCGGCACCTTCTCGGCGCAGTTGAACACGACCTTCCTGTTCAACTACGACCAGCAGGACGTCCCGACGGAGCCGGCGATCCCGCTGGCGGGCGTGTACCACGACGACTACGGCCTGTTCCCGGACTACCGTGCGTTCATGCAGTTCGGCTGGGCGAAGAACGCCTGGCGCGCTGGCGTGAATGCCCAGTACATCCCGTCGCTGGATGACGCCACGTTCGGCGAGCCGTACGGCAAGATCGACGACTACCTGACCTGGGACGTGCAGTTCGGCTACGACTTCACCGACCTGGGCTTCAACCTGTCGTTGACGGCCGCGGTGAACAACGTGACCGACGAGGAACCGGTGTACATCGAGTCCGAAGGCAACCAGAGCCGCGACATCTCCAACTACGACCCGATCGGCCGCTTCTACTACGTGGAAATGGCTTACAAGTTCTAATAGATCGGAAGCGCACTCAGCGCACTGAGGGCCGGCCCGCAAGGGCCGGCCCTTTTTCTTTGGTGATCCCCAGGCAACCGAACCACTCCTGGATAGGCCCAGCGATGAGGCCGCGACAGCTCGGTGCCTCCGCCATCCATCGGATGCTCGTCCGAAAAGCGCGGGATGACCCATGAAAAAGGGGCGGCTCTTTCGAACCGCCCCCGTTTTCACTGCGACCGGTCGGTCGTCGATCAGAACTTCGCGCGGAGCATGCCGTAGAAGTAACGACCGACCACGTCGTACGTACCCGGGTCGGTGTTCTGGTCGATGCCGAGCTGGATCAGTTCCGGCTCCTCGTCGAACAGGTTGTTCACGCCGACCGACAGTTCGAACGCGTCGTTGATGTTCCAGTTTGCGCTGAGGTCGTTGTAGAACTTCGAGCCGATCGTGCCGAAGCAGGGCTTGTACTCGTCGCCGTCGGGGTTGCAGTTGCCCTCGCCGAACGCCGGGATGTCACCCTGGTTGATCATCGAGTCTATGTAGTTCAGCTGCCAGCTCACCGTGATCGGGCCGATCGGGGCGCTCACGCGCAGGTTCGCCTTCCATTCCGGGAACGAGCCCGCAATGTTGTAGGCGCCCGACGAACCCTTGTACTCGATGCCGTCGAGCGTGTAGCTGTCGAGGTACGTGGTCAGCAGCGTCACGTGGACGTCGTTGAACACCGGGATGACGTAGTTGACCTGCAGGTCGACACCCTTGGTGCGCAGCTCCGACTCGTTGACCGTCGGCGCGTTGATCTTCATTTCGCCTGCGTCGTTACGGTAGACCAACGGCAGGTCGAGCGGGCCGAAGTGGCACGCCGAGCTGTTCAGGTCGAGCGAGGCGAAGCACGCGTCGATGATGCCCGAGACGCCACCGTTCAACGTGTTGATGTAGTCGTCGACCTTGATGTCGTAGTAGTCGAGCGAGACGCTGAGTCCTTCGACGAAGGCCGGCGTGAACACGAGGCCCAACGTATACGTGTCCGAAGTTTCCTCGCTCAGGTCGGGCGAACCGAAGAAGAACGCTTCGACCTGCGAGTTCGGCTGGATGTAGTTCTCCGGGTTCGCAATGCCCTGCGCCTGGCAGAACGCGTAGACGTCCGGGTCGTCCGCCTGCTGGAGTTCCGCGCACGGGTCGGTGTAGACCGGGAAGCCCTGGTCACCGGCCTGCACCAGCTCGAAGATGCTCGGCGCACGGACCGAGCGCTGGTACATGCCCCGGGCGCGGAAGCTGTCGTTGAACGCCCAGTTCAGGCCTGCCTTGTAGGCCTCGACGCCGCCGACCGAAGAGTAGTCGGAGTAGCGGTAGCCGAGTTCGAGCGACAGGTCCTGGATTGCCGGCACGTCCTTCACAAGCGGCACGGCGGCCTCGATATAGAGCTCGGTCACGTCGAAGCTGCCCTTGACCGGCTGCTGCGCATTGAAGCCGAGGATGTCTCCGCTCTGCTTGTTGATGTCCGGACGGAAGTCCGTCTGGTCCTTGCGGATCTCGGCGCCGAACGCGAAGCCCAGGGGACCGGCCGGCAGGTCGACCAGCGTGCCGTTGATCGCGCCCGCAAACAGGCTGCGCTTGAAGACCTGCGAATCGGCAAAGTTCAGGCGGATGAAGTCCGCCGCTTCCTGCGAGATCGTGCCGACGCCGAACGGATTGACGCCCACGCAGTTCGGGACGAACTTGACGTAGTCCTCGGGGCAGCCCGCGATCCCGGCCTCGAACCTCGACCGCGACACGTCGTTGCGCGTGTAGTTGTCGAAGTCGTTGTAGCCGTACAGGTAGTACGCGTCGTATTCCCAGTCCTTGAAGGCGAGGCTGCCCTTCACGCCGGTCGTGATCTGGAACAGGCTCGAGCTGTTCTCCTGCTGGCGCGGACCCATCTCGACCATGCGGCGACGGAAGATCAGGTCGGCGTTCGGGTCCTCACGCGTCGCGGCCAGCGCCTGCATGTCTGCCGAGAGGAACGGGCTCGTCGCGGCTACGCGGACCGAGGTCGCTGGCGTCGGTGCGAGCTGCAGCGAGTTCTGGCTGTTCACGTACAGCAGGTCCGTATAGACCTCGGCGTGTTCGTTGAACGTGTAGTGGCCGATGCCACCGAGTGTCCAGCGGTCCGCCGGTGTCTGCAGGAAGTTGACCGGAGCGAAGTTGTACCGGTCGCCGACGCCGTCGTTGAACTCGGCCAGGTTGCTGTTGAAGCGACGGATCGTCCCGTCCGCTTCCTGCACCCAGTTGCTGTTGGCCGCGACGCCGCCGTAGGCACCGAACGGGTTCGGTGCGGCATTGTCGAAGCGGCCCGCGACGCCCGTGACCGAGCCCGCCGTTGCCGCCTGCGCGCCGAGAATGTGGTAGTAGCCGTAGTCGACACGCGTGTACGAGCGGTCGGCCTGAAGGATCGAGTCGCGCCGGTTGTAGCTCGCGAACCCCGTGAAATTGCCCTTGCCGTCCGCGAAGTTGCCACCCATCGTGAAATCGATGTTGTGCTCGGCGCCGTCGCCACGGTCGGACACGCCATACTGGTAACCGACGCTGGCGCCTTCGTAGTCGTCCTTGAGGATGAAGTTCACGACGCCGGCGAGAGCGTCGGAGCCGTACACCGCGGAGGCGCCGCCGGTCACGACTTCGACGCGCTCGATGAGCTGCGTCGGAACGTTGTTGAGGTCGGTGCGGCCCGTGGTCGTCGACGGCGTCAGGCGGCGGCCGTTCACGAGCACGAGCGTGCGCGTCGGGCCGAGACCGCGAAGGTCGACGGTCGCCGTACCGTCTGCAGGGTTGTTCGAAGTCGCCGTGAAACCGGGGACCACCTGCGGCAGCGTGTTGAGCACCTGGTCGACCGTCGTCGCACCGACCGATGCGATGACGTCCGCCCCGACGGTGGCGACGGGGCTGACTTCCTCGAAATCGCGAACACGAATGCGCGAACCGGTCACCACGATCTGCTCGAGCTCGGCTTCCTGCGCGTTTGCGACAGGGGCCGGCACGGATGCGGCGGTGGCACCGGCGACCAGCAGTGCGAAATGCACTGCACGTGCGATGTTGCTGTTGGCCATCAAGATCTCCTCTCCTCGTGGGCGTACTGCCTAAGCGTTTATTGCTGTTGGTTCGAGCCCGGTTGCGTGAATGCCACGAACGACTTGGAAACCGGCGAAGGCGGCTAGGGTGCAATAAGCGCAGCGGGCAGTTCTCGTCGCAGGCGACGAGCCGACGGCTCGATGCGACGAGCCGTTGAGGAGGGAGGCGGTGTTGGTCGGTCGATCGCTCAGCGGGTGCAGGAAGTCCCGGTTCGCGGCCAGCCCCTGTCGAGACGCAGCACACGATCGCCGATGGCGATGCCGTGCGTCGCGACGGCGCCGGCTTTCAATTCGACGACGAGCGTCACCGGCTTGCGCGATTCGATCGTTGCCAGCGAGCCGGGCTCGGCACGCTCCTTGATCGTGACGATGCAGCCCTGCCTGTCCACGAACAGGATGTCGAGCGACAGCAAAGTGTTCTTCATCCACATCGCGACGTGCTGCGGCGGCTCGTAGATGAAGATCATGGCCTGGTCGGGCCGCACCTGGTCGTCGCGAACGAACATGAAGCCCTGCTCGCGCTCCGCGACCGATTCCGCGCGCCATGCCTCGAACAGGGCGCGACGAAAGCTCGAGCGCGTCTCGATCGCGATGCGTTCGCCCGGAAATGCGCTGAGTGGTACGGCCGTGGCCGCGCTGGGTGCGGCACGCGGAGTGGCAGGGCAGCAGAGGATCAGCAGTGCGACGGTGGACAGCCGCAATGCGCTGGCGATGGACATGAGTTCAGGGTTCCTTCGGATGCTCGACGATGGCCTCGACGTCGAAACGCGAGACCAGCACGGAGCCCTCGGCACTGCCGAGCGCGCGTGCCGGCTGCGTGCAGTAGCCGCGGCCCGACAGCCGGTATCGACCGGCGGCGCCGTCGATCGGTTCCTGCACGACCGCCTCGAGCGCGCACTTGTCGTCGCCCTGCGTCGCATAGAACTCGCCCGATCCCTCGCGCACGATCGTGATGCTGGCCGGCAGATGACGTTCCTGCCGGGCCTGCGGTGCGATGGCGACACCGACGATCACGAGCAGCGTGTCTCTGCCGGCCTTGCCCTTGTAGACGAGACGCAGACCGTCGCCGCCCGGGCGCGCACCGCCGATGCATTGCGGCTGCGCGGGCGCGGCCCAGTCGATTTCGGCATCGATGACGCCCTGCAGCCGCGCACGCAGCGAACCTTCATCGGCGGGCCGGCACAACGCCTGCGCCGCATCGAGCGCCGCTGGCTGCGTCGACTGTTCCGTCGCGATGTCGTTGGGCACTGCCGCGCGGTTTCCGGATCCGCTGGTCCGCGCATCCGGCACGTCGGCGACGCCGCAACCCGAGACGAGGAGGGCGCACAGCGCCGCTGTCACTGCCCTGACCCGGGCTGCGCCCACTGCCCTCACCCGACCTGCGGTCGACCTCTCCCGCGGAGGCGGGAGAGGTGAGGAGGCCGGAGCCCTCACCCGACCTGCGATCGACCTCTCCCGCGGAGGCGGGAGAGGTGAAGCATCAAGCGGCCGCAGCGGCTTCGCCTGCGGGCATGGTTTCGTCGCTCGTCGGCGCGGGTCGGACGAGCAGGAACTTTGCCAATTGGCCATGCAGATAGCCGATGCCCCGCGAAAGATGCAACGTGACGGTGAGCAGCACTATCCCCAAGATCGAAATCAGTGGCAACAAGGCGGGGTGCGGCGACTGGACGGTGCCGTCGATCGTGACCAGGCCCGCGTGCCACAGCAGCACCACGATCGGTGCGGCAAACAGCGCGAGCGAGACCACGACACCCACGACCGCGAACGTGAAGTAGAACACGCCGAGCGGCAGCATCAGGAACAGGTACAGCAGCGTGCCCCAGGTGCGCGGGTCCTTGATCATCTCGACGATGCGCGCCCACCAGCCGAGCGGCGGCCCCGGATGCACCGGGCGTCGCGGCATGCGCGTGCCGAGCATCGACTCGACGATGCGGCCCTCCGCCAGCGCGAGCACGCGCGCGGCACCGATGAACAGCAGGAAAAACGGCACGCCGACGATCAGCACCGCAAACCCCACGGTCAGTGCGGCGCCCGTCGTTGCGAACGTGAAATAGAGAATGCCCGTCGCCAGCGCGAGCAGCATGTACGCGACGCTCAGGTAGGCGCGTGGATCGGCGTAGACCGCGAAGAACCGCCCGAGTGCAGAATGCTTGGGCTTCGGCGGCGGCGTGCGCAGTGCCGCCTGCACGCGCGCCTCGTTGGTGCGGTACGCGTCGGCGACTTCCGCCGGCGCGCCGTAGCTCGCCACGATCCGGCTCAGGACGGCTTCCTGCGTCTCCCCGGGCGTCTGCGCGAGTTCCGCGCGCAGGTGTTCTTCGGCGTCGTAGAGCGCGTCCTGCACGAGTGCCGGGTCGGCCCCCTGCAGTTCGGCGCGGAGCAGGTCGAGGTATTGCTCCACGGTGCGCGGAGTCGCGGCCGTCATGACGGAATCTCCTGTGCGGCGGGCGCTGGTGGTGGTTGGACGATGGTGTCGACGAAAGTGCGTGTGACCAGCCACGTCTCGCGCCACGCCGCGAGCACTTCGCGACCGAGCGGCGTGATGCGGTAGTAACGGCGGGGCGGGCCGGAGTACGAGGGCACGACATGGCTGGACAGCAGCCCGGCGCTGCTCATGTTGCGGAGCACGGGGTAAAGCGCGCCTTGCTTGAACGGCGCGGCCGGCAAGGTGTCCGCGCTCAGCCGCTTGGCGATCTCGTAGCCGTACAGGTCGGCATCGGCCTCGGCGAGCACCGAGAGCAACACCAGCGACGTGAGCCCGGCGCTCAGTTCGCGCTGGAATTTCCGGGCCTGGTTCTCGGCGGACGGCTCGGTTTCCGCCGGGATCGTCGCACTGAGTTCCCGCGACATGCGGTGCACTCCCTTGTTCGGTTAGCCATATTAAGCACCGAGCACTATTGTGAAGTCAACAATATTGGTTATCGGCCGATACGAGCGCGCCGCTGTGGTACTTCGTGACCACGCGACTCTGTAACATCGGGCCACGTCTCTCGGGAGCAGCCGCGGATGTCGACGGAACAGCATCGAGTCTTCGCCCCACGTCGCTACCTGAGCCGCCTGACGCGCGGCACGCTCGCCATCATCATGGCCGGCGGTCGCGGCGAGCGGCTCAAGCACCTGACCGAGGACCGCTGCAAGCCCGCGACGCCGTTCGGCGGCAAGTTCCGGATCGTCGATTTCGTGCTGTCGAACTGCCTCAACTCGGGCATCCGCCAGATCTCGGTGCTGACGCAGTACAAGGCGCACTCGCTGATCCAGCACATCGGCAAGGGCTGGGGTTTCCTGCGCGGCGAGTTCGGCGAGTTCATCGAGATCATCCCGGCGCAGCAGCGGCTGGGGCTCGACTGGTACCGCGGCACGGCCGACGCACTCTGGCAGAACATGGACCTGATCCGTGCGCACCGGCCCTTGCACGTGCTCGTGCTCGCCGGCGACCACATCTACAAGATGGACTACGGCCCGATGATCGGCTTCCACGTCGAGAAGGAAGCCGACATCACCGTCGGCGTGGTCGAGGTCCCGGTCGATCGTGCGCGCGAGTTCGGCGTCGTTGCGGTCGACGAATCCAACCGCGTGCTCAACTTCCTCGAGAAGCCGGAGGATCCGCCACCGATGCCCGGGCGCCCGGACATCGCGCTGGCTTCGATGGGCATCTACGTGTTCAACCCGCGGCTGCTCGAGCGCATGTTGCGCGCCGACGCCGACAACTCCGCGTCCGCGCACGACTTCGGCAAGAACATCATTCCCGAGGCAATCGACAAGCTGCGCGTGTACGCCTATCCGTTCGAGGACGTGCGCACCAAGGCACAGAACTACTGGCGCGACGTCGGCACGGTCGACGCCTACTACGACGCCAACCTCGAGCTCGTGCGCGTCTCGCCCGAGCTCAACATCTACGACGAGCAGTGGCCGATCTGGACCTACCAGGAGCAACTGCCGCCCGCCAAGTTCGTCTTCGACGACCCCGATCGCCGTGGCTGTGCGATCGACTCGATGGTCTCGGGCGGCTGCATCATCTCGGGCTCGCGTGTCTCGAACTCGCTGCTGTTCTCGAGCGTGCGCGTCCACGACCATTCGACGGTCGACCGCGCCGTCGTGCTGCCGCGCGTCCGCATCGGCGAGAACTGCGTGATCCGCAACGCCGTCCTCGACGAAGGCTCGGTCGTGCCGGACGGCATGCAGATCGGCGTCGACAGCCAGGCCGACCGCGAACGGTTCTACGTCAGTGAGAACGGCGTCACGCTCGTGACACCGTCGATGCTGCGCAATGCCGCTGCGCGTGGCTGAGGCTCTGTCGCGACACCCTCGGCTGCTATCCTTGTCGCGCTTGCACCTGAAGGTCGCCGATCGTCGACGCACCGCTGCCCGCGGGCGCACGTGAGTCGCACGGCCCCCAGGTCGTCCGTCGTCGTGTCCGCATGAGGCTCCGAATGCTGCAGCAGTCCCTACGCTTCCGTTGCCAGGCCGCGCTGGCGTGGCTGGTCGTGACCGTGTTCGCGAGCGGCGTTCTCGCCGGCTGTTCCGCGTTTGCGCCCAAGCTCGAAACTCCCGAGCTCGAACTGCTCGGCATCCAGATGATGTCCACCGACATGTTCGCGCAGAAGTTCCGCGTGCGGGTCAAGGTCGAGAACCCGAACGAGCTGGAGCTGCCGGTGCGCGGGCTCGAGTACCAGATCTTCCTGATGGGCGACAGTTTCGCCGAAGGCAACAGCACGGATCGATTCGTCGTGCCGGCCAAGGGCGAAGCCGAGTTCGACATGGTGATCACGACCAACTTCGTCAGCAGCCTCGGCCGGCTGATCAGCCGCGTCGGCGGCGGCAAGCTCGAGAACCTCGATTACGAGATCGCCGGGCAGGTGCTGCTCGACAAGGGCATGATCAAGAAGATCCCGTTCAGCAAGCACGGCAAGGTCAACATCCAGAAGGCGCTCGCCCGGGCCGGAGAAACCTGAGGAAGTGGCTAGCGGTTAGAGGTTAGCAAGAAGAGTTCAGAGTCTAGAGTTTAGAGTCTAGTCGGAGGCGCGCTGCGCCGCGGCTGCCACAGGCAGCCTCCGGTTCCGACTAGACTCTAGACTCTGAACTCTAGACTCTTCCGGCGAGCCGCTCGTAAAGCTTTTCGTATTCCGCCGCGCTCGCCTCCCAGCTGAAATCCTGGGCCATCCCGTTCTGCACGAGCCGGCGCCAGACGCTCGGCCAGCCGTACCACTCGAGCGCCGTCGCAAGTCCCCAGCGCAGGCCGCCGGCGTCGAAGTCGTTGAACACCACGCCCGTGCCCTGGCCGGTGGCGGGATCGAAATGCTGCACGCTGTCGGCGAGGCCGCCGGTCCGTCGCACGATGGGCACCGTGCCGTAGCGCAGGCTGTACATCTGGTTGAGCCCGCAGGGCTCGTAGAGCGACGGCATCAGGAAAATGTCGGATGCGGCCTCGATGAAGTGAGCGAGCTCCTCGCTGTAGCCGCTGTAGAAGACGGCCTTGCCGGGGAAGCGTTCCTGCAGAGACGCCATGAACCGCTCGTATTTCGGCTCGCCACTGCCGAGCGCGACGAAGCGCACGTCGCGCTGCTGCAGCAATTCGGGCAGCGTCTGCTCGAGCAGGTCGATGCCCTTCTGCCGCGTCAGTCGCGTGACCATGCCGATCAGCGGTGTCGTGGCCGGCGCCGGCATCCGCAACAGGTCGAGCAGCGCCTCCTTGTTGCGCGCCTTGCCCGCGAGCTCGCCCGCGTCGTATGCGAACGGCAGCAGCCGGTCGGTCGCCGGGTTCCAGTCCTCGTAGTCGACGCCGTTCAGGATGCCGCACACGGCGTCGCGGCGTGCCCGCAGGTCCGCGTCGAGGCCGTGGCCGCCTTCGGGCGTCCGGATCTCGCGTGCATACGTCGGGCTCACCGTCGTCACTGCGTCTGCGTGCAGGATCGCGTGACGCATCGGATTGATGCGGCCCTGCGCAAGGTCGCCCGCGTGCAGGGCTTCGCGACCAACCCCCGGCCCGACATCCGCGGCCGCGGTCGCGTCGAAAGTGCCCTGGTAACCGATGTTGTGGATCGTGAAGACGCTGCGCGTGCGACCGAAGACCTGGCGGTCCCAGGCGTAGGCGGTGCGCAGCAGCAGCGGCGCAAACGCCGTGTGCCAGTCGTTGCAGTGGACGATTTCCGGCGCGAAGCCGAGCCGCTGGCAGCATTCGAGCGCCGCCCGGGTCAGCATCAGGAACCGCAGGTGTTCGTCGGCGGCGTCGGAATAGACGTGCGGACGGTCGAACAGCTCGGGGCAGTCGACCAGGTGAACCCAGAGGTCGTCGCGACCGGGCAGGCGCGCCTCGTGCACGTCGTAGCGGTATTCGCGCGTGCCGACCGCGACCGGCACGTCGCGAAGCCGTTCGTGCGGCCTGCGCTCGATGCCCTGCAGTTGCATGACCCCGTGCAGCGGCACGAACAGCCGCACGTCGTGGCCGCGACGGTGCAGCTGGCGCACGAGCGCCCCGGCGACGTCCCCGAGCCCGCCGGTCTTGGCGAGCGGCGAGACCTCGGCGGCGAGGAAGCAGATGCGATGGCGGGCCATGAGCCGCCAAGTGTGCCACACGGACGGTGCACGACAGCACGATCCGGGTGGCCGGGCCCGGACGGGTGGGTATGCTTGCACGCATGAACGCCGTCACCCTCACACCTCCGCACCCGCCGCAGGATTTCGCGCGGATCGCACGCGCGATCGAGTACGTGGCCGCGCACGTGCAGGAACAGCCGGCGCTCGCCGACATCGCGGCCGTGGCGGGCTGGAGCGAGTATCACTTCGCGCGCGTGTTCCGGCGCTGGGCGGGCATTTCGCCCAAGCAGTTGCTGCAGCACCTGTCGCTCGTCGCCGCCAAGCGCACGCTCGACGACCAGCGCTCGGTGCTGCAAGCCGCGCTGGACGCAGGGCTCTCCGGCCCGGGGCGCCTGCACGACCTGTTCGTCACGCTCGAAGCGGTCACGCCCGGCGAGTACAAGTCACGCGGTCGTGGCATGAGCATGCGCCACGGTACGGCGTCGACGCCGTTCGGGCCTGCACGCATCGCCGCGACCGAGCGCGGCATTGCGTTCCTCGCGTTCGAGGGCGCGGACGGCGGCTACGACGGCTGGGACGAATTCCGGCACACCTGGCGTGAAGCGCGCTGGGATCCCGACGAGGCGATGGCGAGCGCCGTCGCGACGAGTGTCTGGCAGGCGGCGCCGGGTACAGCGTGCAACCTCACGCTGTGGCTGCACGGCAGCAACTTCCAGTTGCAGGTGTGGCAGGCGTTGCTGGCCGCGGGCGCCGAGGCGACCGTGACCTACGCCGAGCTCGCGCGCCGGATCGGTCGTGCTTCGGCGTGCCGTGCGGTGGGCACTGCGGTGGGATCGAACAGCGTGGCCTGGCTGATCCCGTGCCATCACGTGCTGCGCGCGAACGGCGCGCTCGGCGGCTATCGCTGGGGCATCGAGCGCAAGCGGGCGATGCTGGCCTGGGAGGTCGCGCGGTCGGTCGCGCTCAGGGACGCTTCTCGTCCTCTTCCCGAGCGCCTTTCTCGCGCTTCGGCAGCAGCGCGCTCAGCATCGAATCCTGGATCTTCCCCAGCGTTTCGAGGTTCGACCGCGTGAGGTCGGCCATCGTCGCGAGCGGAGCCGACGAGACGATCTTCGAGATCTGCTGCTGCACGTTCTCCTGCTGGTGCAGGAAGGTCTCGATGCTCTTTTCGAGGAAGCTCGCGAGGAACCCCTGCATCGAGTTGCCGTAGAACCGGATGATCGACTCGAGCACCGTCGTGCTCAGGATCGGCCGTCCGAACTGTTCCTGCTCGGCGATCACCTGCAGCAGGATGTGGCGCGTGATGTCCGTGCCCGTCTTGTCCTCGACGACGCGGATGCGCTCGCCCTTGACGATCAGGCCGCGGATGTCGTCGAGGGTGATGTGACGGCTCTGCGACGCGTCGTACAGCCGACGGTTCGCATATTTCTTGATCAGGCGTTCCTGGGTCATGGCCCCGGAGTGTACCTGAGCCCTGCTGCGGGGCATCAAATGCAGTGCAGCAGAGCTCGTGCCACCCCGGCAGCGTACCCACCGCACCAAGGCCGGCCCCGGCCCGTCCGAGAGGGCGGCCCGGCGCACAGGAAGTCCTGTCCCCGCGCGCCCGGTGCGGTTTCGTCGATCAGTCCGGCTTGCCCGTCAGCGACGCGGCGGTCTCTTCGAACCAGCCCGTGAAACTGGCCTGGGAGTCGGCGGCGAGGGCATCGAAGGCCTGCTGGCGTTCCTGCGCCCTTGCGGAGAACCGGGTCGCGACCTCGCGCTGCTTCGCGAACAGGGTCGGCAGGTCCCGTGCCGTGGACGTGGCATGGAGCTGGTCGAGACCGAGCTGCAGCAAGTCGCCCGTCCATTCGTACTGGAAGCGTGCGACGCGCTCGACGTGGCCGAGCACGACCTCGTTCAGTCGCGCTGCCGGTTCGAATGCGCGCCTGGCGTAACCCGCGAAATCGGTGGTCGTGCGCTTGGCTGCCATGCTTGGTGCTCCGGTCGATAGAGGTTGTGGCGGGGCGATGCTAGCAGCCTGTCATGTTGCATCGCAATAAAGCGAAAAGCGCTGGCAGCAGGCCCGTTGCGATCAGGATTGTTGCGATGCAGCAGCCGACGGTCGAGCAGGTCTCGGCGCGCGACGGTGCATTCGCGCGGCAGGTCGCTTAGCCTCCGCCACTCGACCAATCACCGGGAGCAGACGTGACCAGTACCGCAGCCGCCGTGCACGAGGACCTGCAGGCTCGCATCGGCCAGGAGATCCACTGCAGCGACTGGCTCGAGGTCACGCAGGCGCGAATCGATGCCTTCGCGGCCGCCACCGGCGATTTCCAGTGGATCCACGTCGACCCGGAGCGGGCCGCGCGCGAGTCGCCGTACCGGGCGACGATCGCCCACGGGTACCTGACCCTCTCGCTGTACCCGCTGCTGCGCGGCCTCGTCGACGCCGACAAGCCCCTGTTCCCGGGCATCCAGCGCGTCATCAACTACGGGCTCGACAAGCTCCGGTTCCCGAATGCCGTCCGCGCCGGCAGCCGCGTGCGCGCACATTGCGTGCTGCTGGCCGTCACCGAGGTGCCGGGCGGGCTGCAGTTGCACGAGCAGTACACGGTCGAGATCGACGGCGAGGGCAAGCCTGCATGTGTTGCCGAAGCGATCATGCGGGCGTATTTCTGACGACCGTACGACTGCGACGGGACCGGGACGCCCGGCGTCGGTTCCGTTCTGCCCAGATTCCTGCCCGGCATGAAGCCGGCCGCGACCGTTGGCTATAGTCCGAAGGAAAAGGCAAGCCCGCAGGGGCGAAGGGACCCACCCATGATCTACGACAACATCCTCGGCACGATCGGCCGCACGCCCATCGTCCGCATCAACCGGCTCGCGCCTGCGCACGCGACGCTGTACGTGAAGTGCGAGTTCTTCAACCCGCTGGGCTCGGTCAAGGATCGCCTCGCGATCGCGATCATCGAGGACGCGGAAAAGCGCGGCGAATTGAAGCCGGGCCAGACGGTCGTCGAGGCGACCTCGGGCAACACCGGCATCGCGCTCGCGATGGTGTGCGCGGCCAAGGGCTACCCGTTCGTCGCCGTGATGGTCGAGACGTTCTCGGTCGAGCGACGCAAGATCATGCGCATGCTCGGCGCGAAGGTGATCCTGACACCGGCCGCCGAGCGTGGCAGCGGCATGGTGCGCAAGGCCGAGGAACTCGCGAAGAAGCACGGCTGGTTCCTGGCGCGGCAGTTCGAGAACGAGGCGAATCCGGCGTACCACCGCGCCACGACGGGCCCCGAAATCCTCAGCGACTTCGCCGGCAAGCGCCTCGATTTCTTCGTCACGGGTTGGGGCACCGGCGGCACGCTCACGGGCGCCGGCGAGATGATCCGGCTCGCACGGCCCGACACGCGCATCATCGCCACGGAGCCCGCGGGCGCGTCGCTGCTGGCCGGTGCCGAGTTCAAGCCGCACAAGATCCAGGGCTGGACACCCGACTTCGTGCCCAAGGTGCTCAACCGCGCCGTGCCGCACGAGATCCTGCCGGTGACGGACGAGGAGGCGATCGCCGCCTCGCGCGCGCTCGCGGCGAAGGAGGGCATCTTCGTCGGCATCTCCTCGGGCGGCACGTTCGCCGCGGCGCTCAAGGTCGCGGAAAAAGCGCCGCAGGGCTCGGTGATCCTGGCCATGCTGCCCGACACGGGCGAGCGCTACCTGTCGACGCCGTTGTTCGAGGGAGTGGCGGAGGGCTCCGACGCGGAGCCTTGATAGCCGTCGGTCCGGCATCGGGCGCGTCGCCGTCCATACGGAGACGCGCCGCTTGGAGGAGGGCGCCCCGCGGGGCGCCCTCGCGCATGTGCGGACGGCAGACTGAGTCCGTGCCACGTGCGCCACCGCGGGCCAGTGCGCCTGGCCGGCCGCCAGCGGCCGCACACGGACCGTCACATGTATATTGCACAATCCGGGTTCCGACCCTTGCCTGGCGCCGTGCTGGCGTACCCGAACATCGATGTCTGATTCCCTGCGTAAGGTGCTGCTGGGCGCCGTGATCGGTGCCTTTGTCGTTGGATTCGCCTGGCACGTTGCGGGTGAGCGCGAGAAACGGGCTCCGGTCATGGATGAAGCGCCCGCCCGGGCGCCGGCACCTGCCACCGGTGCGGCGGCCGCGGCAGCGCCTGCGACCGACAAGCCGGTCGCCAGTGGCGCGGCGGTGCGTGTCGTCGCGGCGGCGTCGCGCGTCGAGCGGCTCGCGCTCGAGATCGAGGCGCTCGGCACCGCGCGCGCCAACGAGTCGGTGGAAATCACCTCCAAGGTCTCGAACCTGGTCACGGCCGTGCGCTTTACGGAAGGGCAGCAGGTCCGCGCGGGCCAGGTGCTGCTCGAACTCGACGGCGAGCAGGAGCGCGCCGAGGTGGCCGTGGCCGAGGCGGCCCTGACCGAAAGCGCGAGCCAGTTGCAGCGCAGCCGCGAGCTGTACGCGACCAAGGTGCTCTCGGACCAGCAGATCGAGCAGATCGAGGCGACCTACGACGCGAACAAGGCGCGGGCGGCCGCGGCGCGTGCGCGCCTCGGCGACACGGTGATCCGTGCGCCGTTCGCGGGCCGCGTGGGGCTGCGGCGGGTCAGCGTGGGCAGCCTCGTCGCGCCGGGCACCGTCATCACGACGCTCGACGACACGAGCACGATCAAGCTCGATTTCACCGTGGCCGAGACGGCGCTCGCATCGCTGCGGCCCGGGTTGTCGCTGCAGGCACGCAGCGTCGCCTATCCGGGCCGCACCTTCGCGGGCCGTGTCGCGAGCGTCGATTCCCGCGTCAACCCGGACACGCGTTCGGTGACCGTGCGTGCGTCGCTGCCGAACCAGGACGGCGCGCTCAAGCCGGGCATGTTCCTCACGGTCGTGCTCGACCGTGGCGCGGCCGACGTGCTCGTCGTCCCGGAGGAATCGCTGCTGCCCGAGCAGGGCAACGTCTACGTGTACGTCGTGGACGCGGGCAAGGCGAGCAAGCGCAGGATCCAGACGGGCCAGCGCCAGGTCGGCACCGTGCAGGTGCTGAGCGGCCTCGAGCCCGGTGAGCTCGTCGTGACCGAAGGCACGCAGAAGCTGCGCGAAGGCGCGACGGTCGAAGTCGTCGAGGCCGGTCGTGCGGCGGCGGCCGCGACGCCCGCGACGAGCGCCGTGCGATGAAGCTTTCCGAACTCTCGGTCAAGCGGCCCGTCTTCGCCGCGGTCATCAGCCTGATGCTGGTGATCCTCGGCCTGCTGGCGGCCCAGCGCCTGCCCGTGCGCGAGCTCCCCGACGTCGAGAGTCCGGTCGTCTCGGTCGAGACGAACTATCTCGGTGCGTCCGCCGACGTCGTCGAGACCAAGATCACGCAGGTGCTCGAGGAGCGCGTTGCCGGGCTCGAGGGCATCACCAAGATCACTTCGCAGAGCACCGACGGGCGCTCGAGCATCAACATCGAGTTCGACCCGGACCGCTCCGTGGACGAGGCGGCCAACGACGTCCGCGACCGCGTCGCGCGCGTCATGGACGACCTGCCGCCCGAGGCGGACCCGCCCGAGGTGGGCAAGGTCGATTTCAATGCCGAGCCGGTGATCTGGCTCGTGCTCTCGAGCGACACGATGAACGCGCTCGAGCTGACCGACTTCGCCGAGCGCGAACTGGTCGACCGCTTCAGCGTACTGCCCGGTGTCGCGCGCGTGCGCATGAACGGCGCGCGTCGTTACGCGATGCGCGTCTGGATCGATCGCGAGGCACTCGCGGCACGGCAGATGACGGTGGCCGACGTCGAAGCCGCGTTGCGGCGCGAGAACGTGCAGCTGCCGGCGGGTCGGCTCGAGTCGTCGCAGCGTGAGCTGACGCTGCGCACGGAAACGGGCCTCAACACCGAAGCCGAGTTCCGCCAGCTCGCCATCGGTCGCGGCGCCGACGGCTACCTCGTGCGGCTCGGCGAGGTCGCCGACGTGCGGCTCTCGGCCGAGAACGAACGCAGCCTCACGCGCACCAACGGCGTGCCCGGCCTCAGCATCGGCGTCGAGCAGATCTCGAAGGCGAACACGATCGCCGTCGCCCGGGCCGTGCGCGCCGAGCGGGAACGCGTCGTGCAGGACCTGCCGGAGGGCACGCGCCTCGAGGTCAATCTCGATCGCTCGGTCTTCATCGAGGAATCGATGAAAGAGGTGGTCGAGGCGCTCGTGATCGCGATGGCGCTCGTGATCGGCGTGATCTACGTCTTCCTCGGCAACGCACGCGCCACGCTCGTGCCGGCCGTCACGATCCCGGTGTCGATCATTGCGGCTTTCGTGGTGATGGCGGCGCTCGGCTTCTCGATCAACACGCTGACGCTGCTCGGCCTCGTGCTCGCGATCGGCCTCGTCGTCGACGACGCGATCGTCGTGCTCGAGAACATCTACCGGCGCATGGAGCGCGGCGAACCGTCCCTGGTCGCCTCGGTCGACGGCTCGCGCGAGATCGGCTTCGCCGTGGTTGCGACGACGCTCGTGCTCGTCGCCGTGTTCGTGCCGATGTCGTTCCTCGAGGGCAACGTCGGCAAGCTGTTCCGCGAGTTCGGCTTCACGATCGCGGCGGCGGTCGCGTTCTCCGCGCTGATCGCGCTGACCCTGACGCCGATGCTGACCTCGAAGCTGTTCGCGCGCGGCGTTCGCCGTTCGCGCATGACCGAGGCCGTCGAGGCGTTCTTCGCGCGGCTCTCGGCCTGGTACGACGGCGTGCTGCGTGGCGCGATGCGCCGGCCCTGGTTCGTCGTGCTCGGCGCGATCGCCGCGACGGGCCTGGCGGCGGTGCTGCTGCGCGTGCTGCCGAGCGAACTGGCGCCGTCGGAAGACCGCGGCTTCATGATGATCGGCCTGAACGGCCCCGAGGGCGCCTCGCTCGACTACATGGACCGTCACGCGCGCGCGGTCGAGGGCATCGTCCGCAGGGAGATCGAGACCGGCGAGGTCGTGCGTCTCAACATCCGCGTGCCGGGCGCGTTCGGCGGCGGCGCCGAAATGAGCCAGGCGCGCGGATTCGTGCTGCTGGCGCCGTGGGACGACCGCGAGCGCACCGCCGACCAGGTTGCGCAGTCGATCCGCGGCGAACTGAACAAGCTGCCCGGCGTGCGTGGGTTCGTCACGATTCCGGGCGGCTGGGCACAGGGCCAGGGCGCGCCGGTGCAGGTCGTGCTGCAGGGCACCGAGTACGCCGACCTCGTGCAGTACCGCGACCTGCTGATGGACCGCATGGGCGAGAACCCCGGGCTCACCAACGTCAACTCGAACTACGAGGAGCGCAAGCCGCAGCTCAACGTCGCGGTGGACCGCAACCGTGCCGCGGACCTCGGCGTGTCGCTGCAGACGGTGTCGCGCACGCTCGAGACCGTGCTCGGTTCGCGCATCGTGACGACCTTCATCGATCGCGACCGTGAATACAGCGTGATCCTGCAGGGGCGCGCGGAGGACCGCGCGACGCCGGCGGACCTCGACAACCTCTACGTGCGCTCCGACCGCAGCGGCGAACTCGTGCCGCTGTCGAACCTCGTGCAGTTGACCGAACTCGCGGGGCCGACTCGCCTCAACCGCTTCGACCGGCTGCGCTCGATCACGGTCAGCGCGGCGCTCGTGCCCGGCTACACGCTCGGCGAGGCGTTGCAGTACGTCGAAGGCGTGGTCGAGCGCGACATGCCGCCGTCGGTCAAGCTCGGCTACGACGGCCAGTCGCGCGAGTTCAAGCAGTCGGGCACGCAGCTCTACTGGATGTTCGTGCTGGCGCTCGTGATCGTGTTCCTGGTGCTGGCGGCGCTGTTCGAGAGCTTCCTGCACCCGTTCATCATCATCACGACGGTGCCGCTCGCGATCATCGGTGCGCTGGTCGGGCTCTGGCTCTACGGCATGTCGATCAACGTGTTCAGCCAGATCGCGGCCATCATGCTCGTGGGTCTCGCCGCCAAGAACGGCATCCTGATCGTCGAGTTCGCCAACCAGCTGCGCGACCGCGGCGTCGACCACGTCGAGGCCGTGATCGAGGCGGCGGCCATCCGCCTGCGACCGGTGCTGATGACGAGCTTCTGCACGGCGTTCGGCGCGCTGCCGCTGATGCTCGCCTCGGGGGCGGGCGCACAGGCGCTGCAGGCGATCGGGGTCGTCGTGTTCTACGGCGTCGTGATTTCGGTGCTGCTGACGCTGCTGGTGGTGCCGGCCGTCTACGCGCTCGTCGCGCGCAACACGCGGTCGCCGCAGGCCATCGCCCAGCAGCTCGAACGGCTTCGCACACGCCTCGGGCAGGCCCAACCGGCGCCCGACGAACCCGGCAGCAGTGCGGGCGAGCGCGCCTAAGTTATTGTCAAATAAGAACTAAATGGCCAAGGTCGGCCGGCCGGAGCTGGCCGACCCGGCGGGCTTTGCTACAATCGCCACCCGTCCCGGGACGGTTCCCACCGCTCCCGACCCGACGGGAAGTGGCCGCGGTCCGCGGCCCGACGACCGGCGATCCCGTTGCAGCCATGGCACTGAGTCCGTACCAGCAGCTCGAGCAGGAATTCCGCAGGCTACACGCGTTTCGTGGCGCGACGAGCCTGCTGCGCTGGGATGCGGCCGTGATGATGCCGCGCGGCAGTGCCGACGTCCGTGGCGAACAGCTGGCCGCGCTCGATGCCGAGTGCCATGCGTTGCTCACCTCGCCCAAGGTCTCGCGGTTGATCGAACGCGCGCAGGCCAACCAGGCGCAGCTCGAGGACTGGCAGCGGGCGAACCTGCGTGAGATGCGCCGCGAGCGCGACCGCGCGATCGCGACGCCGCTGTCGCTCGTCACCCGTTTTGCGCGCGCCACCTCGCTCGCCGAAGTGCGCTGGCTCGAGGCGCGACAGGAGAACAACTTCGCGCTGTTCTCGCCGCACCTGGAGGAGGTCGTGGCCCTGACGCGCGACAAGGCCGCCGTGCTGTCGAAGGCGCTCGGCCTGGCGCCGTACGATGCCTTGATCGATGGCTTCAGCCCCGGCTTCCTGAGCGCGGACCTCGACCACCTGTTCCGTCATCTCGGTCGTCGCCTGCCTACGCTCATCCGCGCGGCCATCGACGTGCAGGCGGAACGTCCGCCGTTGCCGCTCGACGGCAAGGTCAGCCTGTCGAAGCAGCGGTCGCTCGCGCTCGACGTCATGCGTGCGCTCGGATTCCCGTTCCACCGCGGTCGCCTCGACGAGGCGAGCCACGCGTTCACCGAAGGCGTCTGGGGCGACGTGCGCGTCACGACGCGGTTCGACACCCGCGATCCGTTCACCTCGCTGATGGGCGTGCTGCACGAGACCGGCCAGGCGATGTACGACCTCGGCCTGCCGGCGGCCTGGCGCGACCAGCCGGTCGGCCGCGACCGCGGCATGGCGCTCGAGGAGAGCCAGTCGCTGCTGCTCGAGATGATCGTCGGCCGCAGCCGGCCGTTCCTGCAATGGTTGCGACCGCTGCTCGAGAAGCACCTGGGCGTCAGCGGGCCGGCCTGGGACATCGAAAACCTTTATCGCACGCTGACACGTGTCCGGCGCAGCGCGGTTCGCGCCGACGCCGACGAGCTGACCTATCCCGTGCACATCATGGTGCGCTACGAGCTCGAGAAGCAGATTCTCGAGGGCACGCTGCCGGTGCGTGAGCTGCCCGATGCCTGGCGCGCGGCCTTCGAGAGCCGGCTCGGCCTGCGGCCGTCGACCGACACCGAGGGCTGCCTGCAGGACGTGCACTGGGCGATCGGTTCGTTCGGTTATTTCCCGTCGTACGCGCTCGGGTCGCTGATCGCGGCGCAGCTTCACGAAAGCCTGCGCGCCGAGGCCGAGCATTTCGACTCCGACATCGCCGCGGGCCGGTTCGCGGGACTGTTCGAGTGGCTGCGCCAGAACGTGCACGGGCGTGGCGCGAGCGTCAGTGCGCAGGAACTGATCCAGACCGCGACCGGAAAACCACTCAGCGCCGCGCCGTGGCTGCGTTACGCCGAGGCAAAATACCTCGAGGATGCGCCCGAGTTCGCCGCCAGCGACCTCGACGAGACGGGCGAGCACGCGATCCCACAGGTCGCCGCCGCCCCGGAGACCCATTGATGTGCCTGGCGTCGAGCGTGTCGTTGCGGGGAGCCGCATGAGTGCCGTGGTCGTCGAACCGGGCGGCGCGGCTCGAGTGCCTGCGCCGCGCAAGGCATCCGGCACGTTCAAGAAGCTGCAGGCGCGGCTGCGCGGGCTGACCGGCAAGGCGATCGCGGACTTCCGCATGATCGAGGACGGCGACCGCGTCATGGTCTGCCTGTCCGGCGGCAAGGATTCGTACACGCTGCTCGACCTGCTGCTGTCGTTGCAGCGCAGTGCGCCGGTCCGCTTCGAGCTCGTCGCGGTGAACCTCGACCAGAAGCAACCCGGTTTCCCGGCGCATGTGCTGCCCGACTACCTCACCTCGCTCGGCGTGCCGTTCCACGTGATCGAGCAGGACACCTACCGCGTCGTGAAGCGCGTCGTGCCCGAGGGGCGCACCATGTGCGCGCTCTGTTCGCGGCTGCGTCGTGGCGCGCTCTATCGCTACGCGAGCGAACACGGCATCACCAAGGTCGCGCTCGGCCATCACCGCGACGACATCGTCGAGACGATGTTCCTGAACCTGTTCTTCGGCGGTCGGCTCAAGGCCATGCCGCCGAAGCTGCTGTCCGAGGACGGCCGCCACATCGTGATCCGTCCGCTCGCCTACGTCGCCGAGCGCGACGTCGAGCGCTACGCGCGGGCGCGTAACTTTCCGATCATTCCGTGCAAGCTCTGCGGCTCGCAGGACCACCTGCAGCGCGTCGCGGTCAAGAAGATGCTCGCCGACTGGGAGCGCGAATACCCCGGGCGCACGGAGACGATCTTTTCGGCGCTCGGCAACGTCTCGGCCTCGCACCTGGCCGATCCGCGCGCATTCGATTTCGGCGCGCTCGAGGCGCGTCGGTCCGCGGCGCTCGCCGCCTTGCGCGAAGCGCCCGGCAGCGACACAAACGACGACGCTGCGAAGGAACCCTGGGAAGAATGAGTGCTGTCACCTCTCCCGATCGCGGGAGAGGTCGCTCTTCACCTCTCCCGTTCGCGGGAGAGGTCGCCCGCAGGGCGGGTGAGGGCTCCGGGGGGTGAGAGGGCTCCGGGTGGCAGCTCAGACCCTCACCCCAACCCTCTCCCGCTGCACGGGAGAGGGGGCAAGAGTCGCAACTCAGCCCTGCTGCTGTCGCAACCGGCTGTTCCGATAGCCGTAGAAGAAGTAGATCGCGAAGCCCACGCCGGTCCAGCCGATCAGCCGGATCCAGGTGTCGTGCGGCAGCGCGTAGGCCATCGCGAAGCAGACGATCACGCCGGCGACGCCGGTGAACTTTGCGAACGGTACGCGAAATGCGCGCGGCAGCTCCGGATGCCTGTACCGCAGCACGACCACGCCGGCGCACACGGCCGCGAACGCGATCAGGATGCCGATCGAAATCAGCTCGCCGAGGATGTCGAGCGGAAACAGGCCGGCAAAGATCGCCGCGATCAGGCCGGTCGCGATCGTGCCGATGTGCGGCGTGCGGTACTTCGGGTGCACGCGCTGCATCGCCGGCGGCAGCAGGCCGTCGCGTGACATCGCGAGGAAGATGCGCGGCTGGCCGAGCAGCGACATCAGGATCACCGAGGTCAGGCCCACGATGATGCCGATCTTGACGGGCAGCGCGAGCCAGCCGAGCTCCGGGTGCGCGTCGAGCGCGACGGCGACCGGGGCCGCGACGTTGAGCTGCTCGTAGGGAACCATGCCCGTCATCACGGCCGCCATCGCGACGTACAACGTCGTCGAGACCACGAGCGCCGCCATGATGCCCCAGGGCACGTCGCGCTGCGGGTTGCGCGCCTCCTGCGCCGTGGTCGCGGCCTGGTCGAAGCCGATGTAGGCGAAGAAGATGATCGCCGCGCCCTGCAGCACGCCGCTGTAGCCGTACTGGCCGAACGTGCCGGTGTTCTGCGGCAGGTAGGGCGTCCAGAAATCGGTCGTGACGTACTTGATGCCGACCAGGATGAACAGCACGATGATGACGATCTTGACCGTGACCATCAGGTTGTTCGCGCGCGCCGACTGCTTCACGCCCACGTAGCAGAGCCACGACAGCGCGGCGACGATCAGCACCGCCGGCAGGTTGACGACCGCACCGGTCAGCGCCAGGTGGTGCAGGCCGCCGGGCACCTTGCCGAACGGCGCGTTGGTCAGCGCCGGCGGCAACGTGACGCCGAACTCGGCGAGCAGGTTCACGACATAGCCCGACCAGCTGACAGCGACGGCCGCGCCCGACATCACGTACTCGAGCGCGAGATTCCAGCCGACGAACCAGGCCACGCCCTCGCCGAGCGTCGCATACGCGTAGCTGTACGCGCTGCCCGAGACCGGGATCATCGACGCCAGCTCCGCGTAGCACATGGCCGCCAGCCCGCAGCCGAGCGCCGCCACGAGGAAGGCCAGCGTCACGGCCGGGCCCGTGTGCAGCGCGGCCACCGTGCCGGTCAGCACGAAAATGCCGCTGCCGATCATCGACCCGAGACCGATGGCCATCAGCGCCCGTCGATCGAGGACTCGATTCAGCTTGGGCCCGGACTCCAGCTCGCGATTGATCGTGGCGACCGACTTGCGGGCCGTCAGCTGTTTCAGCACTTGGAGCGCTCCCCCTGGGGCTTTTGCCCAAGTCTCTCACAGGGGGCGGCCCGCCGGCACCCGGCTCGGCACGGGCCTGAACTATCATGCGCGGATGGATCCGGGCACTGCCACCGCCGCGACACCTCTGCCGCCACGCCCCGTCGAGGACACCTACTGGGTCGTGCCGGGGCGGCTGCTCGTGGGTGCGCACCCCGGGTCGCGCTCGCGCGCGCAGGCCATGCACAGGTTGCGACGCTTCCTCGAAAGCGGCGTCACGTGCTTCATCGACCTGACCGAACCGGACGAGACGCCCGCCTACGAAACGCTGTTGCCGTTCGCGACCCCGGCGGGACGTCGGATCGAATACCTGCGTGAGCCGATCGTCGACCACGGCGTGCCTGCCAGTCGCGAGACGATGGCGCGGATCGTCTCGATGCTCGATGGCGCGCTCGCCTCGGACCACCTCGTCTACCTGCATTGCCGTGCCGGCATCGGTCGCAGTGCGATGGCGGCGGCGTGCTGGCTCGCCGAACGCGGCGGCGACGCCGATCGCGCACTCGCGCAGCTCGCCGACGCGTGGCCGCAGGCTGCGCAGTCGCGGTTCTGGTCGCGCGTGCCGGAAACCGAACAGCAGCGCAAGTTCGTGCTGGACTGGCCACTCGCGGGGCAGGGCTCGGCGTCGTCGCGGCCCTCGACGGTGTCGCTGCAGTCGCGCCTGCGCGGCGCCTGGTTCGGCCTCGCGCTCGGCGATGCCTGGGGCGCTGCAAGTCGGCGCGACGATGGCGGGGACGGCTCGCTCGCGTGGACCCAGCACACGGCGCTCGCGTTGTGCGCCGCGGAAAGTCTCTTCGCCACGGGTGCGTTCGATGCGCGCGACCAGGTCGAGCGCTTCGTGCGCTGGCAGCGCGCGGGGCATTGCGCTGCGACCGGCGCACCGCCCGGGGCGGCCGTGACTGCCGACGTCGCCAAGGCGCTTGCGACATTCCAGTGGCGGCGCTCGCCGATGGCCGGCTCGCACGACCCGGGCGACGTGGCGGCCACGGCACTGCCGCGCGTGCTCGCCGCGGCTGCGTTTTCGCCCAGCGATCCGGCGGCAGCCGTGGCGCTGGCCGCCGAGTGCGCACGACCGACGCATCAGTCGCCGGTGATCCTCGACGCCTGTCGCGTCTATGCCGCGCTGCTGGTGAGTGCACTGCGCGCGGAGCCTGCCGCGTCGTGGCTCGCCAACCTGCGCGACACGACGTTGCCCGGTCTCGACGCGACGCGACTGCACCCCGACGTCGTCGCCGCCGCGACCGGCGAGGGCCCGGCCCGGCCGCACGCGCGCGGCGGGGTGCTGCAGGCCTTGCCGCTCGTCCGCCACGTCGTCGCCACCGCGCCGGGTTTCGAAGACGCGATGCGCGCGGCCTGTGCGAAAGCGGGCAACGACGCCGCGCTGCACGGCGCAATCGTTGGAGCGCTGTACGGCGCGTGGCAGGGCTTCGAGAGCCTGCCCGCCGCGGCGCTCGGGCGTCTCGCGGGCGCGGCGCAGGTCGAGGTCATCGCGGCCAGCGCACTGCAACGCGCGCTGGCGCAGGAAGTGCCTGCGTGAGCGGTACGACGCGCGAGCCCGCGTGGACGCGGCTCGACGACGAAGAACTGCTCGACCTGCGCTTCTGCGACCTGCGCCTGTCGCTGCGTCGCTCCGGGCTCGATGACGCCGTCGCGCGGTTGTACGAGGAATTGCAGCAGAAGGGCCTTCGCTTCCGGCCGCACGTCTGGCTGTCGGAGGAATGGTTCTCGCCCGACGGCATCCCCGGCATCGCCATCCCGTTCTACCTCGCGCACCCGCGCCTGCAGCGGCTCGAACGCCGCTTGATGCACGAGGTCGAAGGCGGCAACGACAAGTGGCTCATGCGCATCCTGCGGCACGAGACCGGCCACGCGATCGACACTGCCTTCCAGCTGCGTCGTCGCAAGACCTGGCGCCAGGCGTTCGGCAAGGCCTCGCGACGCTACCCCTCGCGTTATTTCCCGCGACCGGCGAGCCGCCGCTTCGTGCTGCACCTGGGCCACTGGTACGCGCAGAGCCATCCGACCGAGGATTTCGCCGAGACGTTCGCGGTGTGGCTGCCGCCGCGTTCCCGCTGGCGCAGCCAGTACGCGGGCTGGCCCGCGCTCGCGAAGCTCGAGTACGTCGACGCGACCATGCGCGAACTCGAGGGCCGTCGCGCCACGGTCAGCAACCGCGACGTGATCGAGCCATTGTCGGAGAACACGCGCACGTTGCGCGAACACTACCGGCGCAAGCAGCGTCGCTACGAAATGGACACGGCGCGCACGTACGACCGCAGGCTGCTGCGCATCCTCGGCAAGGCGGAAGAGTTTCCGCGCGGCATCCACGCGGGACGCTTCCTGCGCGAAGTGAGCCCGCAGTTGCGCCGCCTGCTGATCCGGCGTGCGAGAATGCACCCTTACCTCGTTCAACACGTCCTGCGCACGGCGACGCAGCGTGCGCGTCGGATGAACCTGCGTCTCAAGCACAGTCAGCGCGTCACCAAGCGCGAGCTGCTGGTCGTGCTGGAACGCATCATGCTCGACATGCTGCTGCGCGATCGCGAAAACTACGCCCTATGATGTTACGCAAACCGCTGCGGGTGCTCGTCCTCGTGCACGAGACGCTCGTGCCGCCCGAATCGACCGACGGCTACACGATCCAGCAGATCGACGAATGGCGCACCGAGTACGACGTCACGCAGTCGCTCAAGGCGATGGGGCACGAGGTCAAGGTGCTCGGGCTCGGCGACAACCTGTCCGAGCTGCGCGCGACCATCCTGGACTGGAAACCCGACATCGCGTTCAACCTGCTCGAGGAATTCCAGGGCATCGTGACCTACGACACCTACGTGGTCGCGTTCCTGGAGCTGATGCGGCTGCCGTACACGGGCTGCAACCCGCGCGGCATGATGATCTCGCGCGACAAGGTCCTGTCGAAGCAGATCCTGTCCTACCACCGCATCCCGACCGCGCGCTACGCGCTGTTCCCGCGCAAGCGGCGCTATGCGGACCCGCGCAAGCTCAAGTTCCCGCTGTTCGTGAAGTCGGCGACCGAGGATGCGTCGTTCGGCATCGCGCAGGCCTCGATCGTCCACGACGCGCAGAAGCTGCGCGAACGCGTCGAGTTCATCCACGAGCAGACCAATTCCGACGCGCTGGTCGAGGAATACATCGAGGGCCGCGAGCTCTACATCGGCGTGATGGGCAACGACCGGCTGACGACCTTCCCGGTGTGGGAACTCAACTTCGGCACGCTGCCCGAGGTGATGTCGATCGCGACGCGCAAGGTCAAGTGGGATCGCAAGTACCAGCAGCGCCACGGCATCGGCACCGGCCCGGCGCGCGACCTGCCGAACGGCCTGCCGCTGCGGCTGGCGGCGCTCGCACGCCGCATCTACCGGGCGCTGTCGCTGAGCGGCTACGCGCGCATCGACCTGCGGCTGCGTCCGGACGGCACGGCCTACGTGCTCGAGGCCAACGCCAACCCCAACCTCGCGCAGATCGAGGACTTCGCGACCTCGGCGCTGTCGTCGGGCGTCGGCTATGACGCGGTGCTGACCCGCATCATGCAGTGCGGGCAGAAGTACGACGCCGCATGGCGCGGGAGCTGAGGAAGAGTCCAGAGTGCAGAGTTTAGAGTCCAGTCGGAGGCGCATCGCGCTGCGGCCGCCGCAGGCGGCCTCCGATTCCGACTGAACTCCAGACTCTAGACTCTGAACTCTTCCTACAGCGTGTGTCCGTACTGCTGGAAGTGCGTCCGCTCGTAGATCGTCTGGCAGTCGACACAACGCACGGCTGCGGGCGCGGCCTGCAGGCGTTCGAACCCGATCGCCCGTTCGCAGACTTCACAGACGCCGTAGCTGCCATCGTCGAGCCGCCGCAGTGCGCGTTCGAGCGACCGCAACTCCACGAGATCGCGTTCGACTTCCGCCAGTCCCACGTCGACCACGAGGTCGGCGAACGATTCCGCTTCGAGGTCGCGCACCTGGTCGGCGACCTGCAGGTAGTGCTCGGCATCGTTGCGGATCAGCGTCGCGCGGATCTCCTCCCGCAGCGACGCGATGCGTGCGTGGATCGCACGGCGCAGGCTGTCGAGCTCGTGCGTGTCGAGCGCTTCCGGCGCCGGCGTGCGAGTCGTTTTCACGGCGCCAAGCATCCGGCCGGGCCCCGCACGGGTGAATACGGGGGATTGCACAAAACCGCTGCGGGAATTGCAGGCAGGGGCTGCGCCTCGCCCGGCTGTGCAGGCTGCCCGCAGCACCATTCGTGTGCAGCGGACCGCGACCGGCACGCGCTGTGCGTCGAGCGACCTCGAGCGCGTTGCGTGACCGCGTGACGAGCCGTGGCCTCAGTCCGGTGGCAGCCGGCGGGCGTCGGGGAACAGCACGTCCTCGTAACCGAGGTTGCGAAGGTCCGTGACGCGCATCGGATAGAGGATGCCGTCGAGATGGTCGACCTCGTGCTGCACCACGCGTGCGTGGAACCCCGACACCGTGCGATCGATCGGGCGTCCCTCGAGGTCGAACCCGTGGTAACGCAAACGGCGAAAGCGGGGCACGAGGCCCCGGAGGCCCGGCACCGACAGGCAGCCTTCCCAGGCGTCCTCGCGCTCGTCGCCGAGCGGTTCGAGCGTCGGGTTCACGAGCACCGTGTAGGGCACAGGCTCGGCCTGCGGATAGCGCGGGTTGGCTGCGACCTCGAAAATCACGACACGCAGCGACACGCCGATCTGTGGCGCCGCAATGCCCGCGCCATCGAGCGCACGCATGGTGTCGTCCATGTCGCGCACGAGTTCGCGCAACTCGGCGGTGTCGAACTGCGCCACGGGTGGGGCGACCTGCTGCAGCACGGGATGTCCCATGCGCAGGACGGGACGGATGGCCATGGACTGGTTCCTCGAGCTCGGGGCCGTAGCGTAGACGACGGCCAGAGATTGACAAGCCTCCGCTGCGGGGCGTAGCTAGGCGTCCCGGTCGCCCGGCAGGTGCGCAGAGTCGTCACTCACGGTCTCGACCGGACTCGCGGTACGGGCAGTCGTCACCGCGTCTGTTGCATCGGGGTGAGGAATGGACCACGGATTGCGTTGCTGGAAATGCGGCGGCTCGCTGGCCGACTACAGCCTGCCGTTGCGCCGGATCGAGGAGTGCCGCGCATGCCGCGCGGAACTGCACGTCTGCCGCATGTGCGAGTTCTACGACACGGCCAAGGCCAAGCACTGCCGCGAGCCGATCGCGGACGAAGTCAAGGACAAGCAGCGCGCCAATTTCTGCGATTATTTCAAGCCGACGCCCGCGGCGTATCGACCCGAGGCCGTCAGCGCCGCGGATCGTGCGCGGGCCGAACTCGAGGCGCTGTTCGGGCGCAAGTAGAGCCACAGGAGACGTTCGAGATGACGATACGCAAGGCGGTGCTCGCGGGCATCGCGGTCGCAACGGCGTTGACCACAGCAGGTGCCGCGCACGCGGCGGAGGGCGGCATGCAGCGCGATGCCACGTCGACGCCGGCCGCAACGCCGGCGCGTCCGGAGATCTATGCGCCGTTCACGCTGACGACCGACCTCTCCGGCCTCACGCAGAACGAGCGCCGCATGCTCGGGCTCTTCATCGAAGCCAGCACCATCATGGACGACCTCTTCTGGCGCCAGGCCTACGGCGACAAGCAGGCCTTGCTCACGTCGCTCGCGAAGGAGCCGCGTCTGCAGCAGTTCGCCGCGATCAACTACGGTCCGTGGGACCGCCTCGCCGAGAACGCCTCGTTCGTGCCCGGTGTCGGTCCCAAGCCGCTCGGCGCGCAGTTCTATCCGCTCGACATGACCAAGGACGAGTTCGAGAAGGCCAACCTCCCCGATTCGCGCAGCGAATACACGGTGCTGCGTCGTGACGCGAAGGGCGCGCTCAAGGTCGTGCCGTACCACGAGGAATTCCGCGCCGACGTCGGTCGTGCCGCAGCCTTGCTCGAGCAGGCGGCCGGTCTCGCCGAGGACGCTGGCCTGAAGAAATACCTGCAGGCGCGCGCCCACGCGCTGCGCACCGACCAGTACCGCGACAGCGACCGCGCCTGGCTCGACATGAAGGACAATCGCATCGACGTCGTGATCGGCCCGATCGAGACCTACGAGGACCACCTCTTCGGCTACAAGGCTTCGTACGAGGCGTACGTGCTGGTCAAGGACATGGAGTGGAGCAAGCGGCTCGCCCGCTACGCCGCGATGCTGCCCGAGCTGCAGCGCGGCCTGCCCGTGCCCGACGCGTACAAGGCCGAAACGCCGGGCACCGACTCGGACTTGAACGCGTACGACGTGCTCTATTACGCCGGCGACTGCAATGCGGGCTCGAAGACCATCGCGATCAACCTGCCGAACGACGAGCAGGTGCAGCTCGAGAAGGGCACGCGACGCCTGCAGCTCAAGAACGCGATGCGCGCGAAGTTCGACAAGATCATGCTGCCGATCGCCGACGAGCTGATCGTGCCGGAGCAGCGCAAGCACGTCACGTTCGACGCGTTCTTCGGCGACGTGATGTTCCACGAGGTCGCGCACGGCCTCGGCATCAAGAACACGATCGCGGGCAAGGGCACCGTGCGCGATGCGCTCAAGGAGCTCGGCAGCGGGCTCGAGGAGGGCAAGGCCGACATCCTCGGGCTCTACATGATCACGAAGCTGCACGAGAAGGGCGAGGTCGACGGCTCGCTCGAGGATTACTACGTCACGTTCCTGACCGGCATCTTCCGTTCGGTCCGGTTCGGCGCGGCCTCGGCGCACGGCCAGGCCAACATGCTGCGCTTCAACTACTTCGCCGACCGCGGCGCGTTCGTGCGCGACGCCGCCAGCGGCAAGTACCGCGTCGACATGGTCGCGATGCGTCGCGCGATGGACGAACTTTCGGCGCTGATCCTCAAGCTGCAGGGCGACGGCGATTACGCAGGTGTCGCGAAGCTGCAGCAGCAGCTTGGCAGGATCGGCCCGCAATTGCAGCAGGACCTCGCGCGACTCGCCGCGCGCAACATCCCGGTCGACGTGACGTTCACGCAAGGCAAGACGGTCCTCGGCCTGAAGTGATCGATCTTCACCTCTCCCGCTCCGGCGGGAGAGCTCGCCCGCAGGGCGGGTGAGGATCTTCACCTCTCCCATGCAAGCATGGGAGAGGTCGCCCGGAGGGCGGGTGAGGGAGCACGGACATGGAGAGCATATGACGTCGATCGCACGCATCATCGAACCGCGCCCACGCGACCTCGGCGGCTTCGCCGTGCGGCGCCTGCTGCCCGCGGCGGGCCAGCAGACGGTCGGTCCGTTCATCTTCTTCGACCACATGGGGCCCGCCGATTTCGGTCCCGACCAGGGCGTCAACGTGCGGCCACATCCGCACATCGGTCTCGCCACGGTGACCTACCTGTTCGAAGGCGCGTTCATGCATCGCGACAGCCTCGGCTCGGAGCAGATGATCCGGCCCGGCGACGTGAACTGGATGGTCGCCGGTCGCGGCATCGCGCACTCGGAACGCACGCCACCGGAAGTGCGTGACGCGGCGGGTCGGGCGCGCGCGCACGGCATCCAGACCTGGGTCGCGCTGCCGCGCGCCGAAGAAGAACGCGAGCCGTCGTTTTCGCATCACCCGGGCGCGACCCTGCCGCGCCTCGTGCGCGACGACGCGACGCTGACCGTGATTGCGGGTACGGCGTTCGGCTACGAGTCGCCGGTGCCGGTCTTTTCGCCGACGCTGTACGTCGATGCCCAGTTGCACGCCCCTGGTGCCAGCGTCCTGCTCGACGACGAACACGAGCAACGCGGCATCTACGTCGCCCAGGGCGCGATTGCGCTCGGCGGCCAGCGTGTCGAGCCGGGGCAGTTCGTCGTCCTCGAGTCGGGCGGTGGCGAAGTGCCGATCCACGCGCTGGAGGGGGCGACGCGCGTCATGCTCGTCGGCGGTGCCGCGCTCGACGGGCCGCGGCACATCTGGTGGAACTTCGTCTCGAGTTCGCCCGAGCGGATCGAAGCCGCCAAGCGGCAGTGGCGCGAACTCGGTGCCTCGCCCGTGCCGGGCGACCCGGAGCGCATCCCGCTGCCCGACGAGTAAGCCTGAGTCAGCCAGGCCTGCCAGCAGGCCTCAACAACCGGCCTCGCGGAGACGCTCCCTCGCTTCGCGCCAGCGGTCCCAAAGGCGCCCGGCTTCACGTGCGCTGTAACCGGAGCGCATGCGCGCGTCGAGTTCGCGCACGGCGCGGGCCAGGCGGGCGCAGGTCTGCGCCTGTGCTTCGGCGGCGGAAAGCGTCTCGGTGTCGTCACGGCTGCGCGCATCTGCCGCAGTGTCGGTCTTGTGGGCGTCCGGCCTGGCCGACTGGCGATCCTGCTGTGCTGTCGACGATGCCGCAGGCGGCAAACGCCCCAGTGCGACGGGCAGGTCGCGCACCTGGGGTGCCGGGCCGCACGGTTTGTCGGCGAACGTGACGAGGCCCGGTTCGATGCAGGTGAAGACGACGCGGTGCGTCCGTGCGCGTGGCGCCGGATCGACCGGCGCGTTGGTGCGTCCAGTGGCCGGGCGCTCCGCCGCCACGGCCCAAACGACAACCGACGCACTCATCGTGACGAACAACGCACAGCCGACGCGAGGGCACCGCGGGCACGTGTGACGCTGCATGACGACCCTCCGTGGCGCAGCCAGTCAGTCGGTCGGGCACGCGCGCATGGTCGCGTCACCGCGGTTCGGCCGCAGTGCGCAAATCAAGCGGGGTCGGGCAGAAACGGCGCGCTCAGGCGCGGCCGACGTTCGAGTCGGTGGGCGAGTGGAAGTACTGGCTTTCTTCGGAGAACTGTTCGACCAGCCGACGCAGTTCCAGCATGCGGGCCTCGGCGGTGCCGACGGCGAGGCAGTCCTCGCAGCGTGGATCGCCGCAGGGCTGCCGCGTGTACAGCCAGTACTGCACGGCGCCCGCGAGCAGGCCGTCGGCGATGTCCCAGAGGTCCGCCTTGTCGTCGTTGTCGGCAATCTGGTTGCCGAGATCGACGGCGCGACCAAAGGCTTCGTCGAACGGATGGGCTTCGTCTTGGGGATCAGCGGCCACGGCGGGACAGTCCGGAAAGAGCGGCGCGCAAGGATAGCAGAAACGGTCCCCGGTCGCCGGGCCGGCGCTTGAAAAACTCTGTTAAAACAGGGCCTTCGCCGATCAGATGCCCGCCTTGGACAACGCGTCGACCAGCGCCCGCACCGCGCCCGCCACGCCCGGGTGCTCGGCCTCGAGCCGCACGGCCGCGCCTTCGAGCGCATCGCCCGGGGCTGGAGTTTCCTCGTCGGCGACAGGCGTGGCCTCGGCCAGCGTCTGCTCGATCGAGTGCATGGTGGACTCGAGCAGTGCGCGCTCCTCGGGCGCCAGCAGCCGGGCCTCGGCCAGTTCCCGCTGCAATTCGAGCAGTGTCTGTCGCAATTCGCCCATGGCCGCCTCCGCAACGGTCGTGGCGCCAGTGTAGCAGCGCCACGGCCGCGCATCGCGTCACGACATTGCCGCGTGCGGGCTGCGTAGAATGCCCGGGTCCGTTTCACGCAAGGATTCGTGATGAAGACCGTCGTTCTCGCCGCCCTCGGCACCCTGGCCGCGCTCACGGCCTCTCCTGCAGCGCACGCGGATCCGAAGTTCGAAATCACGCCGTTCGCCGGCGGGCGCATCGGCGGGGGCTTCGACATCGTCGACGAGACGAGCACCGAGGAGCGCTCCGTCGACCTCGACAACGGTGCGAGCTTCGGCGTCGACCTCGGCCTCTACGCGCACGGCAACGGCTTCTACGAACTGCTCTATTCGACGCAGCAGACGAGCCTCGACGCGAGCGAGCCGACGCTCGACGGCGTCGACGTGCGCATCGACTACCTGCACTTCGGGGGCACGGCGCTGTTCCCCGACGACCGCTTCTACGTCCCGTACGTTTCGTTCACGCTCGGGGCGACGCTGCTCGACCCGCAGGGCAACTACGATTCCGAGACCAAGTTCTCGATGAGCCTCGGCGGCGGCTTCCGCTTCCCGCTCAACGAGCACATGGCGGTAGTGCTGGGACTGCGCGGCTACCTGACGCTGATCGACTCCGACACGGACCTGTTCTGCGCCAGCGGCCCGGAAGACGCGGCATGCCTGGTCAAGTCCTCGGGCAGCACGTTCTTCCAGACCGAGGGCCAGCTCGGGTTCAGCTTCGCGTTCTGAAGCCGGCACCGAGCGTCGCGCCCGACGACGGCGCGACGGGGCGCCGCGAAATCGGCACGTCGCGGCCGCGCCATCGCACACCCGTGATCGGGTGTGCGATGGCGATGTCAGACCAGCACGCGCTCGATGCCGCCGTCGTTCGCCTGTCGCACGTAGCCTTCGAGCCACGCGGGCCCGAGCAGGTGCCGCGCCATCTCGACGACGATGTAGTCGGCGCGCGTGTCCGCGTCGTCGTCGTAGCGTGACAGGCCCTGCAGACACGACGGGCACGAGGTGAGCACCTTGACCGGCCCGGCAAAGCCGTCCTGGCGCAGCCGTGCGGCGCCCTTCTCGACTTCCTGCTGCTTGCGGAAGCGCACCTGCGTCGCGATGTCGGGACGGGCGACGGCGAACGTGCCCGACTCGCCGCAGCAGCGCTCGGTCTTCTCGACCTTGCCATTGGCCTCGACGTGCATCAGCGCGTTGACGACCTTGAGCGGGTCGTGCGTCTTCATCGGCGTGTGGCACGGGTCGTGGTACATGTACCGCGCGCCGGTCGCGTTCTCGAGCCGGATGCCCTTCTCGAGCAGGAACTCGTGGATGTCGAGGATGCGCGAGCCCGGGAAGATCTGGCCGAAGTCGTAGTCCTGCAACTGGTCGTAGCAGGTGCCGCAGCTCACGACCACCGTCTTGATGTCGAGGTAGTTGAGCGTGTTGGCGACACGGTGCAGCAGCACGCGGTTGTCGGTGATCATTTTCTCGGCCTGGTCGAACTGGCCCGAGCCGCGCTGGGGGTAACCGCAGCAGAGGTAACCGGGCGGCAGCACGGCCTGCACGCCGGCGTGCCACAGCATCGCCTGCGTCGCGAGCCCGACCTGCGAGAAGAGACGCTCCGAGCCGCAACCGGGGAAGTAGAACACCGCCTCGGAATCGGCCGTCGTGCGTTGCGGGTCGCGGATGATCGGCACGTAGTGGCGATCCTCGATGTCGAGCAGCGCGCGCGCCGTCTTCTTCGGCAGCCCGCCCGGCATCTTCTTGTTGACGAAATGAACCACTTGTTCGCGCAGCGGCGCGCGCCCGGTCGTCGCCGGCGGCCGCCGCGTCTGGGCCTGGCCGAGCTTGCCGAGCGTGCTCGCGCCGAGTCGCTGCGCCTTGTAGCCCCACTCGATCATGAGCTTGCGCGACAGCTTGATCGTGCCCGGGTCGTTGGTGTTCAGGAAGAACATCGCGGCGGCCTTGGCCGGGTTCACGCGCGCCTTGCCCATGCGTCGCAGCACGTCGCGCATGGCCATCGAGACGTCGCCGAAGTCGATGTCGACCGGGCACGGCGTCTCGCACTTGTGACAGACCGTGCAGTGGTCGGCGACGTCGCCGAACGCGTCCCAGTGCTGCGACGACACGCCGCGTCGCGTCTGCTCCTCGTACAGGAACGCCTCGATCAGCATCGAGGTGCCGAGGATCTTGTTGCGCGGCGAGTAGAGCAGGTTCGCGCGCGGCACGTGCGTCGAGCAGACCGGTTTGCACTTGCCGCAACGCAGGCAGTCCTTGATCGCGTCGCTGATCTGCGCGATGTCGGACTGCTGCATGATCAGCGATTCGTGGCCGAGCAGGTTGAAGCTCGGCGTGTAGGCGTTGCGCAGGTCGGCGCCCGGCATCAGCTTGCCGGCGTTGAAGTGGCCGTCGGGATCGATGCGCTGCTTCCAGGCGCGGAACTCGGCGATCTCGGCGTCGTCCATGAACTCGAGCTTGGTGATGCCGATGCCGTGCTCGCCCGAGATCACGCCGTCGAGGCTGCGGGCCACGTGCATGATCCGCGCGACGGCACGGTTGGCGGCCTGCAGCATCTCGTAGTCGTCGGAGTTGACCGGGATGTTGGTGTGCACGTTGCCGTCGCCGGCGTGCATGTGCAGCGCGACGAAGACGCGGCCGCGCAGCACGTCCTTCTGGATCCCCTCGAGGTCGCCGAGCAATGGCGCGAACTGCCCGCCCGCGAACATCCGCCGCAGGTCGCTGCGCAACTCGCGCTTCCACGAGACGCGGATCGTGCGGTCCTGCACAAGGTCGAACACCTTGAGCGCGGGCTCATCGGCCAGCCGGCGCGGCGCAGCCTCGGCCGCTTCGGCCAGGCCGATCGCGCGCAGGTCGTCGAGCGCCGCGGCCACCGGGCGGTCGAGGCTTGCTGCGAGCCAGTCCCAGCGCTGGCGTGCACCTGCGATCAGTTCGAGCGCCTGGCCCACGCGCTCGCCGAGGATCTCCTCGCGCGGCAGCAAGTCGACGTCGGCGTCGCCGGTCTTGCCGATGCGCGGCTCGCCGAGCAGGTAGCGCTCGAGCGCGTCGAGCATCTTGCGCTTGTTGGCGAGCGAGAATTCGATGTTGATGCGCTCGATCGCGTCGGTGTATTCGCCGAGCCGCTCGAGCGGGATCACGACGTCTTCGTTGAGCTTGAACGCGTTGGTGTGCCGGGCGATCGCCGCCGTGCGGCTGCGCTCGCGCCAGAACGCCTTGCGCGCGTCTGCACCGACCGCGACGAAGCCTTCGCCGGCGCGCGCGTTCGCGATGCGCACCACCTCCGAGGCGCAGCGCGCGACGGCGTCCTCGTCGTCGCCGGCGATGTCGCCGACGAGCACCATCTTCGGCAGCACGCCGCGCTTCGACTTGGTGGCGTATCCGATCGCCTTCAAGTAACGCTCGTCGAGGTGCTCGAGTCCCGCCAGGTGCACGCCGTGGGCCTGCTGCTGGCGCGCGAGTTCGTCGCGGATCTCGACGATGGCCGGGATCGCGTCGCGCGCCTGGCCGAAGAACTCGAGACACACCGTGCGCATGTGCTCGGGCATGCGGTGCACGACCCAGCGCGCCGAGGTGATGATGCCGTCGCAGCCTTCCTTCTGGATGCCGGGCAGGCCGCCGAGGTACTTGTCGGTGACGTCCTTGCCGAGCCCCGTCTTGCGGAACGTGCGACCGGGAATCTCGAGCCGCTCGGTCCGCAGGACCTTGGCCGTCTCCGCCGGCTGGCTGCCGTCCTTCCACACGAGGTCGAACACCGCGGTCGCGACGTCGTGGATCTTGCCGAGGTTGTGGCCGACGCGCGTGACCTCGAGCCAGTGACCGGTCGGGTCGACCATGCGCCACCACGCGAGGTTGTCGAGCGCGGTGCCCCACAGCACGGCCTTCTTGCCGCCCGCGTTCATGGCGATGTTGCCGCCGACGCACGAGGCGTCGGCCGACGTCGGGTCGACCGCAAAGACGTAGCCGGCGCGGTGGGCCGCTTCCTCGACGCGACGCGTGACGGCGCCCGCGCCGGTCAGCAGTGTGGCCACGGGTGCGGCGACGTCCGGCAGTGCGCGGAGGTCGAGCGCGCCGATCTGTTCGAGCTTCTCGGTGTTGATCACGGCCGCGAACGGCGTGAGCGGCACGCCGCTGCCCGTGTAGCCGGTGCCGCCACCGCGCGGGATCACGGTGAGGCCGGTCTCGATGCAGGCGCGGACCAGTCCGGGAATCTCCGCTTCCGAGTCCGGCGTCAGCACGACGAACGGGTTCTCGACGCGCCAGTCCGTCGCATCGGTTGCATGCGCGACCCGCGCATAGGCGTCGAAGCAGACGTTGTCGGCCCGCGTGTGCGGGGCGAAAGCCTTGCGCGCCTGGCGGCGGCGCTCCTCGGTGGTCGTGAACGACGCCGCGAAATCGTGCACGGCACGCCGGGCGAATTCGAGCAGTCGCCCGACCTTGCCGTCGCGCACCGGGTCGCTGGTGTCGCGCCTCTTTTCGATGTCGCCGAGGCGGTGATGCAGCGCGTCGACCAGCAGGCGACGCCGGTCGGGGTTGTCGAGCAGGTCCTGCTCGAGGTACGGGTTGCGACGCACGACCCAGATGTCGCCGAGCACCTCGTACAGCATCCGCGCCGACCGGCCGGTGCGACGCTCGGCACGCAGGTCGTCGAGCAGTTCCCAGCCCTCGGGGCCGAGCAGCCGGATCACGATCTCGCGATCGGAGAACGACGTGTAGTTGTACGGAATCTCGCGCAGGCGCGGTGGCGGGTCGAGGGCGGGGGCCGTGGCGGCGACGGCGGGGGATTCGAGCATGGCGTTCACCGCGAAAGCATAACGGCCGGTCCGGGCCATTCACATAACAGAAGGTTCCGTCTCGATGCCCAGGACGCGGCGCGGTGGAAAACCCTGATGCGCGCTTCGGTCATGCCCTGCGCCCGGCCGGGGACGGCGGGCGCACGCGTCCGCGTGTCAGCGACTCGCGTCGGCTGGGAGCGCCGTCGCGGGTTCGGCCGCCTGCTCCGCGGTGGTCGCTGGGTGGGGGACCGCGACCACGGCACTCGCGCCCGTCTCGCCGATCCAGCGGCCGGACCACGACAGGCCGCTCACCAGCGCCATGACGACGGCGGCGAAATAGGGAATCGACTGCACCAGCAGCACGGCGACCCAGACCGTGAGGTCGGGGCTGCCGACGACGCCGGTCAGGTTGCCGTCGGTCTCGGGGATGTTGGCCACGGCGAACGCCGCAAACCAGAGCCCGCACATCAGGAACGTCTCCTCGCGTGCCGCAGAGAGGCTCTGCAGCCAGGCGTGACGCGCTGCGCGCTTCGGCGTGCGGAAGAACGGACGGTCGCGGTTGACGAGGCCGCTCAGCATCGCGGACCCGATCGTGTGCGACAGGCTCAGGCCGGCGAGCGCGGCGGCGAGCGTCTGGCGCAGGTTGGCGCCGACGCGCGTGCGGTACAGGTGCAGCAGCTTCACGAGCTTGAACACGAACAGCGACAGCGGCAGCACCGAGAACATCAGCAGCGGCGGCTCGATGTAGCGCGGGAACGCGACCATCACGAACGACCAGATCAGCGCCGCGCAATTGACGAGGAGGTTGAAGCCGTCGGCGAGCCACGGCAACCAGCCGGCCAGGAAGTGATAGCGCTGGCCCGAGGTCAGCCCGGTATTGCGCCCGCGCAGCAGGGCGGCCGTGTGTGCGCGCATGATCTGCATCGCGCCGAACGCCCAGCGCGAACGCTGCTTCTTGAAGTCGAGGAACGTGTCGGGCATCAGGCCGCGGCCGTAGCTCTGCGGGATGTAGGTCGCCTCGTAGCCGGTGTCGAAGATGCGCAGGCCGAGTTCCGCGTCCTCGGTGATGCACCACTCGGCCCAGCCGATGCGTTCGAGCAGGTCGCGCCGCACCATCGTCATCGTGCCGTGCTGGATGATCGCGTTGCGCTCGTTGCGCGTGACCATGCCGATGTGGAAAAAGCCGCGGTATTCGGCGTGGCACATGGCCTTGAACGCGCTTTCGTCGGCGTCGCGGTAGTCCTGCGGCGCTTGCACGACGCCGGTGCGCGCGTTGTCGAACGCCGGCACCAGGTCACGCAGCCAGTCGGGCCGCACGACGTAGTCGGCGTCGATCACCGCGACGACTTCCGCACGCTCGTCGGTCTGCGCGAGCGCGAAGTTCAGCGCGCCGGCCTTGAAGCCCGCGAGCGGCGCGACGTGGAAAAAGCGGAAACGCGGACCGAGCCTCGCGCAGTGCGCCTCGACCGGCTTCCAGACGGCCTCGTCCGCGGTGTTGTTGTCGATCACCAGCACTTCGAAGTCCGGGTAATCGAGGCGCGCGAGCGCATCGAGCGTCTCGCAGAGCATCTCGGGCGGCTCGTTGTACGCGGGCACGTGGATCGAGACACGGGGCAGCTTCGAGTCGGGCACCTGGCGCGGCCGGAACAACCGCCGGTGCGTCGTGACCCAGTGGGCCTCGGCCCATTCGTGGGCTTCGGCGAACAGCACGGCGATCACGCCGGTCATGCCGACGATCAGCACGGCGCCGACGAGCACGCTGCCGACCGTCATGTACTGGCGCGAAAAGTCGTAGACGGTCCAGACCACGACGGTCGCCGTCGCGTAGACCACGAGCGCGAGGAAGCTGCGACCGCGATTGCGCAGCGTGTGGCTGTGGAAGTAGAACAGCCAGAGCATGAACGCCGCCGTCAGCACCGAGGCCGCGGCGAGCACCTGCCATTCGGGAACCTTCACGATCGGCTCCCGAAAGCCGAACTTCTGCTGGCGGTCGGCGTCGTACACGCCCCAGTAGGCACCGGCCTTGCCCTCGGCCGATTCCTTCCAAGGCTGGTCGAAGGCCTCCATCACGAAGTACTCGAGGTGCTGCTGTTCGGCGTAGGCGAGGAAGCGGCGCAGGAACAGCGCCTGGTTCGCCGTCGTCGCCACGGCCGACTCGCGCGTGCGGCCGTCGCTGGGCCAGCCGACTTCGCCGATCACGATCGGCTTGCCCGGGAAGCGCTTCTCGAGCATCTGCAGCTTGTCGATGACGTAGCCCACCGCCGCTTCCGCGTCCACGCCTTCCCAGTAGGGCAGCATGTGCACGGCGATGAAGTCGACGTGGTTGACGAGTTCCGGGTGCTCGATCCAGACGTGCCACGGTTCCGCGGTGCTCACGGGCTGCCGCGTCGCCAGGCGCACCCGGTCGAGGTGCGCGTACAGCTCCTCGGGTGCCAGGTCGGCACGCAGCACGACTTCGTTGCCGACGATCACGCGAGTGACGTTGCGGTGCTTGTTGGCGAGGCGGATCGCCTCGGCGACCTCGCGGGCATTGCGCTCGCGGTCGGAATCGACCCACGCGCCGAGCGTGACGCGGATGTCGCGCGGCTGGGCCAGTGCCGGGATGCTGCCGAGGGTCCCCAGCGTGCTGTACGTACGCACGGCGCGGGTCTTGCCTTCGAGCAGGTCCAGGTCGGCGGCGATCTGGCTCACCGTCGGCTCGTCACCGGCGATGGCGTCCTGATGCTTCTGGTAAGGCTGGAACGCGAACCCCTGGATGGTGCGCGGCCAGTCCGGTTCAGTGGTCGGACGATTGGCCCAGCCCCACGCTGCGACGGTCAGCAGCGCGAACAAGGCCACGATCAGGAGTCCTGACAGTTTTTTCATCGTCCACCCGGGGAGATTGCGCCGGAATTCTAGGTGGGCGCGGTATCACCCGGAGCGGACCGTATGTCTGGAATTGGCGACAAACGGTGCATTCGTGCCCGCCCGCACCAAAGCGGGGCGAGTCCAGTGGATTCAAGGGCTTGAATGCTTCGTCAGCGCGCAGGCGGGCGCGCGGGTCGGCGACGGTTCAGTTCCAGAAATGCCACCACGAATCGGACTTCTTCGTGGCCGGCGCGGCGACGTCGTCGGGCAGGCGGTTCGCCTGGCGCACGTTCTCGGCGACCTTGGCCAGGTCGTCGACGCCGAGACGCTCGTAGGCCTCGGCCATGATCGCAAGCGCGTCGTCGACGGCCGGGGCGCCGTCGTAGCCTTCGATCACGCCGCGCGCGCGATTGGCCGCGCCGACGTAGGCGCCACGCTTGATGTAGTAGCGCGCCACCGCGACTTCGTAATCGGCAAGCCGGTTGCGCAGGTAGACCATGCGCTGGCGCGCATCGGCCGCGTACGGGCTCTTCGGGAACTGCTGGATCAGGGTCTGGAACGCCTGGAACGACTTGCGGGCCTCGTGCGGCGGCCGCTTGGCGATGTCGGCCTTGAAGACGCGTTCGAGCCAGTTCGCGCCGGCCTCGAAATAGACGAGGCCGCGGATGTAGTGCGCGTAATCGACGCGGGGGTGCGTGGGGTTCTCGCGCACGAACTGCTCGGCCTGGTCGACCGCGGATTCCGCCTGTCGCGCCTTGTAGTAGGCGTACATCAGGTCGAGCTGGCCCTGCTTGGCCTGGTCGCTGAACGGGTAACGGGCCTCGAGCATCTCGAAGCGTGCGATCGCGGTCGGGTAGTTGCCGTTGCGCACGTCGCGCTGCGCGTCGAGGAAGATCTGCTCGGGCGAGTCCTTCGCGAACTCCTCGTCGTCCTTGCCCTTGCCGAACATGCCGCAGCCCGACGACGCGGCAAACGCCACGGCAAGCGCGGACAGGACGAGGACTCGTGGCAGCGAGGCAAGCGGCATGCGGGGATTTCCTGGGCGAGGGCCTGCGAGGAGGGGCGAAGTATATAGAATTCGCCCCCATGACGAATTCCACCGTCCGCCAGACCCTGCGGATCCCTGAAACCCAGGCGGGCCAGCGGCTCGACCAGGCCCTTGCCGCCCTGCTGCCCGATTACTCGCGCAGCCGGCTGAAGTCGTGGATCGAGTCCGGCGAGGTGCTGGTCGACGGCACGGCGCGCCGCCCTCGTGACAAGGTGTTCGGCGGCGAGGCGGTCGAGGTCAGCGCGACGCTGCCCGAGGAATCCACCGCGCAACCGCAGCCGATGCCGCTCACGATCGTGCACGAGGACAAGCACGTGCTCGTGCTGGACAAGCCCGCCGGGCTGGTCGTGCACCCGGGTGCCGGCAATCCCGACAGCACGCTGCAGAATGCCCTGCTGGCGCACGATCCGGGGCTCGCCGTGTTGCCGCGCGCGGGCATCGTGCATCGGCTCGACAAGGACACGAGCGGGCTGCTGATCGTCGCGCGCACGCTGCCGGCGCACACGGCGCTCGTGCGCATGCTGGAGGAGCGTGACGTCCATCGCGAATACCAGGCGATCTGCCGCGGTGTCATGACGGCCGGCGGCACGGTCGACGCACCGATCGACCGCCATCCGACCGATCGCGTGCGGATGGCGATCCGCGACGGCGGGCGCGAGTCGGTCACGCATTACCGCGTGATCGAACGGTTTCGTGCCCACACGCACGTGCGCGTGCAGCTCGAGACCGGGCGCACGCACCAGATCCGCGTGCACCTGACGCACATCGGCTACCCGCTGGTCGGCGACAAGGTCTATGGCGGGCGACTGGCGCTGCCGCGGGGCAGCGGCGAGGAACTGCGCGCGGCACTGCGCGAATTCCCGCGGCAGGCGCTGCACGCCGCGAGGCTCGAGCTCGAGCACCCGGTCACGGGCAAGCCACTCGAGGCCGCGGCGCCGCTGCCGGCCGACATGGTACGGCTGCTGGCGCAACTCAAGGCCGACGCGGCGACGTCAGCCCCATGAACAACGGTCCGGCGCCGAACCCGGCCTGGATCCTGCCCGAATGGCCCGGCGTGCCGCGACAGGTGCGCGCGTTGACCACGCGCCGGACCGGCGGCATCGGCATCGGCGCGTTTACGAGCTTCAATCTGGCCCAGCACGTCGGGGACGAACCCGCGACAGTGGCCGAGCACCGGCGGATGCTGCAGGCGAAGGCGGGGATGCCCGCCGAGCCCTTGTGGCTCGAGCAGGTGCACGGGACGCACGTCGTCGAACATCCCGGCCGCGTGCCTGACACGCCGCCGCGGGCGGACGCGGCGGTGGCACTGGCCCCCGGGCGCGTCTGTGTCGTGATGACTGCCGATTGCCTGCCGGTCGTCTTCACCGATCGCGCCGGCACGCGCGTCGGTGTCGCGCACGCAGGCTGGCGCGGGCTGGCAGGTGGCGTGCTCGAGGCCACGATCGCGGCCCTGCGTGTCCCGGCGCCCGAGCTGCTGGCGTGGCTCGGCCCCGCGCTGTCGCAACCCGCCTTCGAAGTCGGGCCCGAGGTGCGCGACGCGTTCGTGGCGCAGTCGGCGGCGAACGAGACGGCGTTCGTGCCGAACGCCCGCGGCCGCTTCCAGGCCGACCTCTACGCGCTCGCGCGCATGACGCTCGCCCGGGCCGGTGTCGACCGCGTGAGCGGTGGCGGACGCTGCACGTACGCCGAAGACCGCGAGTTCTACTCGTACCGTCGCGACGGCGGCGCGACCGGCCGCATGGCGACGTGCGTGTGGATCGACGGCCACACCGGGTCTTGAGTCCACCTCGTGCCCGCAAGCACGACACCGGCGTCACGCCGTTGCCCCACCCGGCGGAACCCCCGTTCGCCCGTGTAACATGCGGCCTTCCAAGACCTAGAACGAGCCCTGCTTGACCTCCCTGCAACTGATCGTGGTGTTCACGGCGCTGAGCGGGGCGCTGAGCGCAACTGCGGCCGGCGTCTTCCTGCTGCTCGGTGACGGCAAGCGCGCGGCAATCCTGCCGCACCTCGTGAGTTTCGCCACGGGAGCGCTGCTCGGCGCGGCGTTTCTCGGACTGATTCCGCACGCGCTCGACAGTGCCGGGGCGGGGGCCACGCACAAGGTCGGGCTCGCGCTGCTCGGCGGCATCCTGCTGTTCTTCCTGCTGGAGAAGTTCGTGCTCTGGCGGCACTGTCACGACGATCCCTGCGAGGCGCACTCGCCGGGGCACGACGCGCGCGACCATGCGTCGGCCAACCTGATCCTGATCGGCGACACGTTCCACAACCTGCTCGACGGCGTGCTCGTGGCCGCGGCGTTCATGACCAACCCGCACCTCGGCATCGTCACGGCGCTCGCCGTGTTCGCGCACGAGATTCCGCAGGAAGTCGGCGACCTCGCGATCCTGCTCCATGGCGGGTTTTCGCGCCGGCGAGCGATGATGCTGAACCTGGTCTCGAGCCTGACGTCGGTGGTGGGCGGCGTGATCGCGTACTTCGCGCTGCAGTCGGCGCTCGGCGTCCTGCCGTACGCGCTGGCGTTCGCCGCGGCGAGCTTCATCTACGTCGCGGTCGCCGACCTGATCCCGGGCCTGCACCGTCGCGTCGACTTCCGCGCGAGCGTCGAGCAGATCGTCGTGATCGTCGCGGGCGTGGCGCTCGTGTTCTTCACGCACGACAGCATGCACTGAGAGTCGTTGGCATGATCTCGCATCGGTTCCGCGCGGCTCCGACAGCGTGGTTTCCTGCTTCCGGTTGTGCGCGGGCCCGCAATCCGCGCAGTAACGTGGGTGGGCCACGGCGGCCACGGCCGGCCTGGCCTGCGTGCGTGGTCGCATGTCTGCTGACGCTCACGCAGGCTCCGCTTGCGCGTGCTCAAGACGCGGCGCCGAACCCGGTCACGGTGCACTTTCGCGCGTCCCAGGATGCGCTCCGGCGCGGCGACCTCACGACGGCCGAGAGCGAAGCGGCGTCGGCGCTGGCCGTATCGGTGGATCGTTACGGCGACGGCGGGCGCACGGCGGTGCTGGCCGTGAATCTTGCGCAATTGCGCATCGCCTTGCGCCAGTACCAACGGGCGGTCGAGCCGGCGCGCCTCGCCTTGCGGTTGTCGGAGGCAAATCAGGCTGCGGCCGGCATCGACCCGCGGTTTGCACGGCTGCTGCTGGCACAAGCCGAACTGCCCGATGGCGGGGCCCCGGAGGCCGAGCGGCTGGAACAGGCGATCGCCGCGGCGAAGAACGAGCCGGAAATGCAAGCCGATGTCCTCGCGGCGTCGATCGAACTGGGCAAGCGCGCGCTCGCGGAGCAGCGTCACGGACAGGCGCGCGTCGCCTGGGCGACGGCTGTGGAACTGCTGGAGCCGCAGTCGAGCCCGAACTCGCTGCCGCTCGCACAGGCCCGCCTCGGCGTGGCCGCGGCGGGCATCCTGGGACTGGCCCGGGTTGAGGCTTCGGGCACCACCTTGAACCGGCGCCTCGGGCCGACTGCGGCTTACCGGGAGTTCGCTGAATTGCTGGTGCAGGTCATCGATGGCGTCGCCGAGCAGGCACTGGGGGCCAGTGATCCCGAGGCGGCCCCGCGGGCACAGTCCCTGTTTGCCCAGGCGGTCGCCTGGCGCGGTGTCGTGAACGCAAAACTGACGTCCGAGCAGCGCGAGATCCGACGTCCGCCGGAGCCTCTGGACTGGGGATCGGAGATCGGCGCTGCACGACACGCCTTGCCGCCCTGTGACGCCGGCGTCATTGCGAATCCCGAACCGCGGTACCCGCCGGCGAAGGTGGTGAGCGGTGGCGTGGGTTCTGTGGTCCTGCGGATGAAATTCAGCGAATCCGGCCACGTCGAAGAGTCGCGCGTGGAGGCCGAGGTCGGTGGCGCGAGTTTTTCCGAGTCCGTCAGCGCTGTCGCGTCCCAGTGGCGCCTCGTAAAGAGGGACCCCGCCGCGACGGGCTGTCGCCTCGCTCGCGAAAGGTTTCTCAGCGTTACCTACGTTTTCAATTGAGTCGCGATCGAGCCGCGCCCGCGAGAAGGGTGGCGCCCTGCGCGCCGTGATCAAAGCCAAGCTCCGGACGGACGACATGAGGCTGCAGAACCTTCCGCAGCAGCAAGACCCTGTCGGGGAGATCGGTCACTCGCGTCATGAGTTGCCGGCCTGCCAGGCCAAGCTCGTGATGGGTCGCAAGCCGACTTTCCCCGCGGGCGCCCGCGTGGATGCCGACGTAGGTGCCGTCGTGCTCAAGCTCAACGTCGATGAATCCGGCGCGGTGACGGATTCGGTCGTCGCCGGATCGATCGGCGGTGCCGTGTTCGCGAGGTCGGTGTCGGACGTCGTGCCCACGTGGCGGTACGAGAAAGAGGACGCCACTGAGGCAAATTGTCGGCTGGCCCGCGAGATCTTCTTCACGTACTACAACTACTACTGGTAGGCCTTGCAGGGACCACGCGGCGCCGGTCCCACCGGCGCCTGCGTCGCGGCCACGGGCGCCCCCTTTTGTTCGACCGGGCCGGCCCCATCTAGGGGCCATCCCGGATCCCGTCGAGAGTCGTTCCCATGGCCGCCGACAAGTACACGACCAAGTTCCAGGCCGCGCTGCAGGACGCGCAATCGCTTGCGCTCGGCCGCGACCACCAGATCATCGAGCCCGTGCACGTGCTGCAGGCCCTGCTCGACCAGCAGGGCGGCACCGTGCGTCCGCTGCTGGACAAGACGGGCGCGAACGTCAGCGTGCTGCGTTCGAGCCTGCGCGAAGCACTGGATCGCTTGCCGAAAGTCGAGGGCACCGGCGGCGAGGTGCACCTCTCGAACGACCTCGGGCGGCTGCTCAACCTCTGCGACAAGATCGCCCAGAAGCGCGGCGACCAGTACGTCACGAGCGAGCTGTTCCTGCTCGCGGCGCTCGAGGACAGGGGCCCGCTCGCGCAGCTCCTCAAGAATGCGGGCGTGGTCAAGGGCGCGGTCGAGCGTGCGATCGACGAGATCCGCGGTGGCCAGCGCGTCGACGACCCCAATGCCGAGGAGCAGCGCCAGGCGCTCGAGAAGTACACGATCGACCTGACCGAGCGCGCGGAGCAGGGCAAGCTCGACCCCGTGATCGGCCGCGACGACGAAATCCGTCGCACGATCCAGGTGCTGCAGCGTCGCACCAAGAACAATCCCGTTCTGATCGGCGAGCCCGGTGTCGGCAAGACTGCGATCGTAGAAGGTCTCGCGCTCCGCATCGTCAACGGCGAGGTGCCCGAGAGCTTGCGCAGCAAGCGCATCCTCTCGCTCGACATGGGCGCGCTGATCGCGGGTGCGAAGTTCCGCGGCGAGTTCGAGGAGCGGCTCAAGGGCGTGCTGAACGACCTCGCGAAGCAGGAAGGCAACGTCATCCTGTTCATCGATGAGCTGCACACGATGGTCGGCGCTGGCAAGGCCGAAGGCTCGATGGACGCCGGCAACATGTTGAAGCCCGCGCTCGCGCGCGGCGAGCTGCACTGCGTCGGCGCGACGACGCTCGACGAGTACCGCAAGTACGTCGAGAAGGACGCTGCGCTCGAGCGGCGTTTCCAGAAGGTCTTCGTCGGCGAACCGTCGGTCGAGGACACGATCGCGATCCTGCGCGGGCTCAAGGAACGCTATGCGTTGCACCACAAGGTCGAGATCACCGACCCGGCGATCGTCGCCGCCGCGACGCTGTCGCACCGCTACATCGCCGACCGCCAGCTGCCCGACAAGGCGATCGACCTGATCGACGAGGCGGCCTCGCGCATTCGCATGGAAATGGACTCCAAGCCCGAAGAGCTCGACCGGCTCGACCGGCGCATCGTGCAGCTCAAGATGGAGCGCGAGGCGCTCAAGAAGGAAAAGGACGAGGCGTCGAAGAAGCGCCTGCACTCGCTCGACGACGAGTTGCTGAGGCTGGCGAAGGAATACTCCGACCTCGAGGAGATCTGGACGTCGGAGAAGGCCGCGGCGCAGGGCGCCGCCAAGATCAAGGAAGAGCTCGAGCGCGCGCAGTACGACATCGAGGCCGCCAAGCGTGCGGGCGATCTCGCACGTGCCTCCGAGCTGCAGTACGGCCGCATTCCGGACCTGAACAAGCGCCTGCAGGCCGCGCAGGAGGCCGAGTCGAAGACGCCGACGCTCGTGCGCAACAAGGTCACCGAAGAGGAAATCGCCGAGGTCGTCTCGAAGTGGACCGGCATCCCGGTCTCCAAAATGCTCGAAGGCGAGCGCGAGAAACTGCTACGCATGGAAGAGGGGCTCGGCAAGCGTGTCGTTGGCCAGGACGAGGCCGTGCGTGCCGTGTCCGACGCCATCCGTCGTTCGCGTGCGGGCCTGTCGGACCCCAATCGCCCGAATGGCTCGTTCCTGTTTCTCGGCCCCACCGGCGTCGGCAAGACCGAGCTCTGCAAGGCGCTCGCGGAGTTCCTGTTCGACACCGAAGAGGCGATGGTCCGCATCGACATGTCGGAGTTCATGGAAAAACACTCCGTCGCACGGCTGATCGGCGCGCCTCCGGGCTACGTCGGTTACGAGGAAGGCGGGTACCTGACCGAGGCCGTGCGCCGGCGGCCGTACTCGGTGATCCTGCTCGACGAGGTCGAGAAGGCGCACCAGGACGTCTTCAACGTGCTGCTGCAGGTGCTCGACGACGGCCGGCTCACGGACGGGCAGGGGCGCACGGTCGACTTCCGCAACACCGTCGTGATCATGACCTCGAATCTCGGTTCGCAGGTCATCCAGGAACTCGCCGGTGAGGCGAACTACGCACGCATGAAGACGGCGGTGATGGAAATCGTCGGCCAGCATTTCCGGCCGGAGTTCATCAATCGCGTCGACGAGGTGGTCGTGTTCCACCCGCTCGGCCGCGAACACATCCGCGAGATCGTGCAGATCCAGCTCGGCTTCCTGCGACGGCGGCTGGCCGAGCGTGACATCGGCCTCGAACTCGACACGGCGGCGGCCGACCTGCTCGGCGAGGCCGGGTTCGACCCGGTCTACGGCGCGCGTCCGCTCAAGCGTGCGATCCAGCACCAGCTCGAAAATCCGCTGGCGCAGCGCATCCTGCGCGGCGATTTCGGTCCCGGCGTCACGATCCGGGTCACGGCCGGGGAGGGTGGGCTGGCGTTCGAGTCGCGCACGGCCCCGCTATAATCCGGCGCCGTCGCCCTCGGCCCGGCCCTCTCCCGTGATCGGGAGCGGGTGAAAGAACGCCGGCCCTCACCCCAACCCTCTCCCACCGCAGTGGGAGAGGGGGTAAGAAGCAAGACAGACATGCCGATTTACGAGTACCAGTGCGAAAAGTGCCACCACCACCTGGAGGCGTTGCAGAAGATCGCGGACAAGCCGCTGCGCGAGTGCCCCGAGTGCGGCAAGCACACGTTGAAGCGGCTCGTGTCGGCGCCGTTGTTCCGGCTCGCGGGCAGCGGCTGGTACGAGACTGACTTCAAGTCCGACAAGGAAACCAAACGCAACCTGGCCGGGCGTGAAGAAGTCGCCACGGAAGCGTCCAAGGACGGCGCGAGCGCGAAGCCGGACACCAAGCCCGCGGAGACGACCAGGAAGACGGTGACGGCCAAGCCCACCGCCCGGATCGGGTCGGGGAAGAAGCCCGTGTCGGCGGCGAAGAAGGCACCCGCGAAGACGCGGGCGGTCACACGCAAGACGGCCCGGAAGCGCTGAGCGTCTTTGGGTGTAACGGCGCGGGGTTCGTCGAGACGGGCCCGGCCTCGAGGAAACGCAATGGCGCCGAAGCCTGAAATCACCGTGCCGTCGTTGACACCAGGTCCCGGTGCGAATGGCGAGCCCAGGCGGCATTGGGTCCGGCGGCTGCGCAACTACCTGATCGCCGGGTTGCTGATCTGGATCCCGGTCATGGTCACGGTCTGGGTCGTGCGGTTCGTGTCGGGCGTCCTCGACCAGTCCATCGTGCTGTTGCCACCTTCGTGGCGTCCCGAAGCGCTGTTCGGCCAGTACGTGCCTGGTTTCGGCATCGTGCTGGCGCTGCTGGTGCTATTGCTCACGGGCCTGCTCGCGCGCGACCTGCTCGGCGAAAGGCTGGTCGAGGGCGTGGAGGCGCTGATCCGCAAGATCCCGGTGATCGGCCCCGTGTACGGCGGCGCCAAGACCTTCAGCGAAACCGTGCTGACCGACAAGGGGCGCTCGTTCAAGCAGGTCGTCATGGTCGAGTTCCCGCGCAAGGGCGCCTGGAGCATCGGCTTCCTGATGTCAGAGGATTGGCAGGAAGTGCGCGAACGCACGGGCCAGGACATGGTGCAGGTGTTCGTGCCGACCACGCCGAACCCGACGACGGGGTTCCTGATCGTCGTCCACCGCAGCGAGGTCATGTACATGGACACCTCGGTCGACGAAGCCTTCAAGATGATCTTCACGCTGGGCGTGATCCCGCCCTCGCCGCGCGCGCCGGCGGGGGAAAGCCCCAATCTTGCGCCGCAACAACCCCCTCCGTAACATCCCCGGATTCCACGGCCGCGCGGCCCCGGGGCCCGTCGCCGTCTCTATTCTCTGCGGAATTCCTCCATGTCCATGCGTACCCATTACTGCGGCGAGGTCAATGAACGCCTCGTCGGAACGACCGTTTCGGTGGCCGGCTGGGTGCACCGCCGGCGTGACCACGGCGGCGTGATCTTCGTCGACCTGCGCGACCGCGACGGCCTGCTGCAGGTCGTGTTCGATCCGGACGCGGCGGCGGTGTTCGCCGAGGCCGAGCGCGTGCGCAACGAATGGGTGATCCGCGTGACCGGCACGGTGCGTCCGCGTCCGGCCGGCACCGCCAACGCCAACCTCGCCTCGGGCCAGGTCGAGTTGCTCGCGGGCGAGATCGAGGTACTCAACCGCTCCGAGCCGATCCCGTTCCAGCTCGACGAGGAGGTCAAGGAAGAGACCCGCCTCAAGTACCGCTACATCGACCTGCGTCGCGACGTGATGCAGAAGCGTCTGCGGCTGCGTCACGCCGTGACGCGCGCGATGCGCGAGTACCTCGACGGCCACGGCTTCATCGACGTCGAGACGCCGATGCTGACCAAGGCGACGCCCGAGGGTGCGCGCGACTACCTCGTGCCGAGCCGCACGCAGCCCGGCAAGTTCTTTGCGCTGCCGCAGTCGCCGCAGATCTTCAAGCAGCTGCTGATGATGTCGGGCTTCGACCGCTACTACCAGATCGTGCGCTGCTTCCGCGACGAGGACCTGCGCGCCGACCGCCAGCCCGAGTTCACGCAGCTCGATATCGAGACCTCGTTCCTGACGCGCGACGACATCATGGGCCTCATGGAAGGGCTCGTGCGCAAGCTGTTCAAGGACGTGCTGGGGCAGACGCTGCCCGAGCCGTTCCCGCGCATGTCGTACGCGGAGGCGATGCGTCGCTATGCCTCCGACAAGCCCGACCTGCGCATCCCGCTCGAGCTCGTCGACGTCGCCGACCTCGTCAAGGACAGCGAATTCAAGGTGTTTTCGGGGCCGGCCGCCGCGAGCGACGGCCGCGTCGCGGCGCTGCGCGTGCCGCAGGGCGGCGAGAAGCTCTCGCGCAAGCAGATCGACGACTACACCGCCTACGTCGCGCGTTACGGCGCGAAGGGCCTCGCGTACGTGAAGGTCAACGATGCGGCGAAGGGCCGTGAAGGCCTGCAGTCGCCGATCCTCAAGTTCCTGTCCGACGCCGCGGTTGCGGGGCTCATGGAGCGCACGGGCGCGCAGACGGGCGACCTGATCTTCTTCGGCGCCGACAAGGCCAAGGTCGTCAACGACGCGATCGGTGCGCTGCGGCTCAAGGTTGGCGAAGACCTCGGCCTCGTGCGCGAGGGCTGGGCACCGCTGTGGGTCGTCGACTTCCCGATGTTCGAGTGGGACGCGGACGCCAAGCGCTGGGCCGCGATGCACCACCCGTTCACGGCGCCGGTCAACGACGATCCGGCCGCACTCAAGGCCAGCCCGGGCGAGACGCTCGCACGTGCCTACGACATGGTGCTGAACGGCTCCGAAGTCGGCGGCGGCTCCGTGCGCATCCATCGCAACGAAATGCAGTCGACCGTGTTCGAGCTGCTCGGCATCGGCGCCGAGGAAGCGCAGAAGAAGTTCGGCTTCCTGCTCGACGCGCTCAAGTACGGCGCGCCGCCGCACGGCGGCATCGCGTTCGGCCTCGACCGCCTGGCCATGCTGATGGCCGGCGCAGACTCGATCCGCGACGTGATCGCGTTCCCGAAGACGCAGACCGCGACCTGCCCGCTCACCGACGCGCCGACCGAAGTCTCCGAGCAGCAGCTGCGCGACCTGCACATCCGCGTGAAGCTGCCCGTCAAGGAGTAAAGTGCCCTCACCCGACCTTTGGTCGACCTCTCCCGCGCTCGCGGGAGAGGTAGTGCGGCACCCTCTCCCGTGGAGCGGGAGAGGGTTGGGGTGAGGGGGGCGCGCGAGCCGGTCGTGCTCGTGCACGGCCTCTGGATGAACGGTGCCGAGTTCGGCGCGCTGCGGCACTGGCTGCAGGTGCGCCACGGCTTCGACGCGCACGTCTTTCCCTATCCCTCATTGCACGGTGACGCCGGCGCGATCGGCGCCGAGCTTGCCGACTTCGCACGACAGCGCGCGTCCGACGCGGGGCGCGTGCACGTCGTCGCTCACAGCCTCGGCGGCGCTATCGCGTACCGCGCGCTCGAGCGCGGACTGCGCGACGTGCCGGGTCACACCGTCGTGATGGGTTCGCCGTTGAACGGCAGTCGCGCAGCGAGCGGCGCCGCGCGATTCGCCGCACTGCGCCCGCTGCTCGGCCCGCACGTGTTGAACGAACTCGCGCAGGCGCAGGACCGTTGCTGGGTGTGCAGCGACGTGCGCACGCTTGGCGCGCTCGCCGGTTCGCGGCGCGTTGGCATCGGGCAATTCTTCGCGGGGTTCGACGACGACAACGACGGCACCGTGGCCGTCGCGGAAACCGTGATCCCCGGGCTCGACGATCATGTCGTCGTGCCGCACAGCCACATGGGCATGCTGTTCGCGGCGGACACCGCCGCGCAGGTCGCGCATTTCCTGCGATACGGGCGCTTCACGCGCGATTCCTAGGGTTCGTCGCACATCACGACGACACGGCACGTCCGCAACACACGCGCCTCGCGCGCGGCGCCTTGAACGATCCACGCTGGTTGCATCTGCGCATTGTCCGCTTGGCTGTTTTCGTGCATTCGCCGTTGTGCCGGCGACCCGCAGCGGCAACACTTCGCCCCGCATTGCAAAGGCAAACCCGTCGAAAGGCGGGGACGCAAAGCCACCGGTCTACAGGCCTGCGGGCCCAGGACAGCGGGGTTGCCGGGTGACGCTCGACGTCACTTCGTGATCGAACGAGCTCGAAGCCCCGCGCTTCGTGCCAACGGCAACCCGCGTCTTCCCGCTTCGCCCGTGACCGGCTTCGTCAGCAGCGGTAGGGAGAAGCGCGTGAAAGTTATCAAGTGTGTCTGGGGCAAGCTGGCCATCGCGGCGCTCGCGTGGGTTTCGGTCTCGGCGCATGCCGCCGTCGCGCCGCGCATCAGCGGCACCCCGGCGACCAAGGCCGTCGTCGGCCAGGCTTATTCGTTCCAGCCCAGGGCGACCGATGCCGACGGCGACAAGCTGCGGTTCGCGGTCGTCAACAAGCCGGGCTGGGCACAGTTCGACACTGCCACCGGTCGCCTGAGCGGCACGCCCGCGGCGGCCAACACCGGCACCTTCGGCAACATCAAGATCCGTGTCACGGACGGCAGGTTCTACCGCACGCTGCCCGAGTTCGCGATCACCGTCGCGTCGTCGTCGACGTCTTCCACCGGTGACGGCACGACGGCGGGACGCAAGGCCAACTACGGCCACTATTTCGCGACGCGCTACGAAGACACGCCGGCGGACGTCGCGATGCTCTGCGGCCAGGCCGGCGTCAAGGGCGTGAACTGGCGCCGTACCTGGGGTGAGGTCGAGACCTCGCCGGGCGTCTACGATTTCAGCTCGTTCGACCGCGTGCTCAACGCGATCGCCGGCTCGCACAACCCGCAGTGCCAGCTCTGGATCTTCATCGAGTTCAAGAGCTTCAACGTCAGCCCCGTGCGCAACCCGTGCCCGGAGTACCTGCGGGCGAAGTACTCGGCGCCCAACGCCGACGGCGGCAAGGCCTCGACCTGCTTCATGTGGGAGCCCGTGGTCAAGGATGCTTACATCAAGATGATGAAAGCCGCCGCGGCGCGCTACAACTCGAACCCGCGTGTCGAGGGCTTCGTCCTCCAGGAGTCGGCGCTGGGCTTCAACGGCGAGTACTCGCAGGACCCGGCCGCGGGTGGCACGTACACGGCCACGAAGTGGCGTGACGCGCTCGTCGACGTGGTGACGCAGTGCGGCGCCGCCTGGTCGAACAGCCGCTGCCTCGCGTTCCTCAACTTCCTCAAGGGTGGCCAGCAGTACCTCAACGACGTCTCGCGCGCGCTTTCGGCGATCCCGAACAACCGCGGCTGCATGTCGGGCCCGGACCTGCTGCCGGACGCGAAGGCGCTGCACGTCGGCAAGGACGCGGTCTACCAGGTGCTGACGCGTCACAAGGGCTGCCGCTCGAACAGCGCCCAGAACGCGTCCTATCGCATCACCAACTTCAACATGGACCAGGTGTTCAACTTTGCGGTGCGCGGCAAGGCCGGCTCGTTCGACTCTTCGTCGCCCCGCACCAGCGGCGTGTGCGTGAACTCGTACCTGTTCTGGAACCACCGGATCAAGGACAGCGGCGCGGGCGGTCGCACCTGGCTCGACGCGCTGCCGGTGATCGCCGCGTATCCGTACGGCCGCGCGTGGCTCGACCAGTGCGAGGGTGGCGGCTCGGCGCCCTGATTGTCCTCACCCGGCACTTTCGTGCCGACCTCGCCCGCGAGCGGGAGAGGTGAATCCAGGCCTCTCCCGCGCGAGCGGGAGAGGCTTTTTCATTTCCAGCCGCCGCCGAGCGCGCGATAGAGCTCGACGTACGCCTCGCGGTGCGACAGCCGATTGCGCGCCAGGTCGATCTCGGCCGTGAACAGCGTGCGCTGTGCGTCCAGGACGTCGAGATAACTGACGACGCCGGCGCGATAGCGCTTGTACTGCAGGTCCAGCACCTTCTGCGCCGCGTCGCGCTGGACGACACCCTCGTCGATCACGGCGCGGACCTTGTCGGTGCTGACGAGCGCGTCGGCCGCTTCGCGATAGGCGTTGAGGACACCGCGTCGGTACGCGAGTTCCGATTGCACGAGTTGCGCCCCTGCGACGTCGACGCTGGCCGTGCCGCCGCCCGACTGGAAGATCGGCATGTCGACGAACGGTCCGACCGAAAACAACTCGCTGGCGGGATCGTCGCCGTCGAGCAGCGAGCCGAGCTCGGGACTGACCAGGCCAAAGAACGAGGTCAGTCCGATCGACAGATACGGGAAGCGATTGGCTTCGGCGACGCCGACGTTGGCGGTCGCCGCGTGCAGCTCGTTCTCGAGCTGGCGCAGGTCCGGCCGTCGCGCGAGCAACTGCGCCGGCACGCCGACCGGGATCGTCGCGGGCACGGCGAACGGCGTCGTGACCGCGGGCCTCGCGACGGTGCCAGGCTCGCCGCCGAGCAGGAAGCGCAGCAGGTTCTCGGCCTGCAGTCGACGCTGTTCCGCCTGTGGCAGCTGCGAGCGCGTGCCCGCAAGCTGGGCCAGGGCCTGCTGCTCCTCGGTGGCGGAGGCGACGCCGTTGCGTTTCTGCGAGCGCACGAGGTCGAGCGATGCCTGCTGGCTCGCGATCGTGCGCTCGATGATCGCGACTTCCTCGTCGAGCTCGAGCAGCCGGAACCAGGTCGTCGCGACGTCGGCGACCAGGGACGTGACGACGCCGCGCTGGAAGTCCTCGTTGGCGAGCAGTTGCGCGCGCGTCGCCTCGTTCGTGCGACGCAGGCGGCCGAACAGGTCGATCTCCCAGTTGAGCGTCAGCCCGAGCGAGTAACTGCTGTCCTCCGGCGTGCCGGGGCTCGGCGAAGTGCTGCCGGTCGCGCGGATCTCCGGGCCGTAGTAGCTGCGCGAGACGCGCACGCGGGCCCGGAATTCCTCGACCCGCGCCGCGGCGATCCGCAGGTCCAGGTTGTTGCGCAGCGCCGTCTCGAGCACCGCATTCAGGTCGGGATCGTTGAACACGGCGGTCCACGCGAGGTCCGCGAACGAGGCAGCCTGCTGCGGCTGCAGCACGCCGCGGTACTGCTCCGGCGTCGGCAGGTCCGTGGGCCGCTCGAAGTCGGGGCCGACGGTGCAGCCCGTCACGGCCAGCGCGATCGCCACCGCGATTGCCACCGCGGGCGTCGCGCGCCGATGCGACTCGCCGCGCCCCGCCATGCCGCCTGCGCGGCTCACGCCTGCGCCTCCGCAGAGCCCGCGGGCCCCGTCGTCGCGTCGACGGGCGGGCCCGCCTTGCCGGGTGCGCCGCCAAAGCGCTCGGCCAGGCCCTGGATCAGCACGTAGAACGTCGGCACTGCCAGCGTCGTCAGCAGCGTCGCCGCGATCATGCCGCCGAACACTGCAGTGCCGACAGAGTGCTTCGATGCGGCACCGGCGCCCGAGGCGAGCATCAGCGGCACGACGCCGAGGATGAACGCGAACGACGTCATCAGGATCGGTCGCAGCCGCAGCTTCGCAGCTTCGAGCGCGGCATCGAAGATCGGCATGCCGCGCTCGCGGTTGAGCTTGGCAAACTCGACGATCAGGATCGCGTTCTTGGCGGAGAGGCCGACCAGCGTCACGAGTCCGATCTGGCCGTAGACGTTGAAGTCGATGCCGAGCAGCTTGAGCGCGATCAGCGCGCCGAGGAAGCCGAACGGCGTCGCCAGCAGCACGGCGAACGGCACCGCCCAGCTCTCGTAGAGCGCCGCGAGGAACAGGAACACGACGACGATCGACAACGCGAGCACCAGCGTCGAGCTGTTGCCGGCCTCGATCTCCTGCTTGCTCTGGCCGGACCACTCGAAGCCGTAGCCGTCCGGCAGCACTTCGGCGGCGACGGCCTCGAGCGCGCGGATTGCATCGCCCGAACTCGCGCCGGCCCCGGGGGAGCCGCTGAACGCCGCCGTGCGGTACAGGTTGTACCGTTGCATGAAGCGCGCGCCCGTGCCGCGTTGCCAGGACGTCAGCGTGTCGAGCGGCACCATGCCGCCCTCCGCATTGCGCACGAACAGCCGCGCGATGTCGGTGACTTCCTGGCGGAAATCCGACTCGGCCTGCAGCGTCACCTTGTAGTTGCGGCCGAAGCGCGTGAAGTCGTTGACCTGGTAACCGCCGAGGAAGGTCTGCAGCGTCGTGAGCACGTCGTTGACCGGCACGCCGAGCTTCTTCGCCTTTTCGCGGTCGACCTGCAGCCGGTAGTTCGGCGTGCTGGCGCTGAACGTGGTCGAGATCCGCCCGATTTCCGGGCGCTGGCTCGCAGCCGCGATGAACTCGTTCGCCACCCGCGCGAGTTCTTCCGGCGACTGGTTGGCGCGTGCCTGCAGCATGAACGAGAAGCCCGAGACCGAGCCCATGCCAGGCAGCGCCGGCGGGTTGAACGGCATCACGACCGCTTCGGGAATGCCGAGCATCGCGCCGTAGAGCTTGCGGACGATCGCCGCCGCGTGCTGGTCGGCCGCCTCGCGCTCGCCCCAGGGCTTGAGCTTGACGATCACCAGTGCACCGTTCGAGGCGTTGGTGCCGGAAATCAGGTCGTAGCCCGCAATGCTGACGACCGACTCGACGCCGGGCACCTGCCGCGTGATCGCCTCGACCTGGCGCAGCACGGCTTCGGTGCGCTCCTGCGCGGCGCCTTCCGGCAGCACCACCTGCATGAACAGCGCGCCCTTGTCCTCGTCGGGCACGAAACCGGTCGGCACGGCGCGGAACAAGCCGCCGATCACGACCAGCAGTGCCGCGAACGTGAGCATCACCAGCAGCGTGCGTCGCGCGAGCAGCGACGCCGCATGGCCGTACCGTTCCGTGAGCCGTTCGAAGCCCGTGTTGAACGCGCGGAAGAACCGTGCGACCGGGCCGCGCCGCTCACCCGCGTGCGGCTTGAGCAGCAACCGACACAACGCTGGCGTGAGCGTCAATGCGACGAGCGCCGAGAACATCGTCGAGACCGCCACGGTCACCGCAAACTGTTTGTACAACTGGCCCGTGACGCCCGGGATGAACCCCATCGGTATGAACACGGCCGACAGGATCAGGGCGATGGCCACGACCGGCCCCTGCACCTCTTCCATCGCCTGGATCGTGGCCTCGCGCACGCCGAGGCCGGTGCCCATCTTGTGCTCGACCGCCTCGACCACGACGATCGCGTCGTCGACGACGATGCCGATCGCGAGCACCATGCCGAACAGCGACAGCGTGTTGACCGTGAAGCCGAGCAGCTGGAACGCCGCGAACGTCGCCACCAGCGACACCGGCACGGCGAGCATCGGGATCAGCGTCGTGCGCCAGTTCTGCAGGAACAGGAACACGACGATCAGCACGAGGATCAGCGCCTCGACGAAGGTCTTGACCACCTCGTCGACCGATGCCTCGACGAAGGCCGAGGTGTCGTAGACGATCCGGTAGTCCAGGCCCTTGGGGAACGCCTGCGCGAGTCGCGCGAGCTCGGCCTTGACCAGCCCCGCGGTCTCGAGCGCGTTGGCGCCCGGCACCAGCGCGATCGACACGGCCGCGGCCGGCTTGCCATCGATCGTCGAGACGTTGCTGTAGCTCTTCGCGCCGAGTTCGACCCGCCCGATGTCCTTCAGCCGGACGAACGAGCCGTCCGGCTTCGACCCGACAATGACGTCGGCGAACTCCTCGGTGTCGATCAGCCGGCCCTGCACGCGCAGCGAGTACTGGAAGCTCTGGCCGCGCGTCGCCGGCGGCTGGCCGACCTGGCCCGCAGGCACCTGCAGGTTCTGCTCGCGGATCGCCTGGGCGACGTCGGCAGCCGTGATGCCGAGGCTCGCCATGCGGTCCGGCCGCAACCAGATGCGCATGCCGAACTCGGAGCCGAACACGCCGACGTCGCCGACGCCCTTGACGCGCTTGAGTTCGTCGACGACGTAGACGAACGCGTAATTGCTGATGAACAGCGGGTCGTAGGTGTCGTCGGGCGAGTACAGCGCGAAATACAGCAGCGTGTCGGGGGAGCGTTTGCGCACGGTCACGCCGGCATTGATCACGTCCGAGGGCAGCTGCGAATTGGCCTGCGAGACACGGTTCTGCACCTCGACCGCGGCGAGGTCGGGGTCGCGCTCGAGCTGGAACGTGACGGTGATCGCGGAGCTGCCGTCGTCGCCGCTGACGCCGTTGATGTACAGCATGTCGGTGACGCCGTTGACCTGCTGGTCGATCGGCGCCGTGACCGATTCCTCGACGACGTCGGAGCTCGCGCCGAGGTAGGAGGCGTTGATCTGCACGGTCGGCAACGCGATGTTCGGGAATTCTCCGACCGGCAGGCCGAGCAGCGACAGCGTGCCGATCAGCAGCAGGAACAGCGAAATGACGATCGCGAAGACGGGCCGGTCGATGAAGAAGCGTGCCATCGTGCCGGGCTCCGCTCAGCCGGCTTCGGGGCCGGTCCGCGTCCCCCGTGCATCGGCCGCGGTGGGCGCCACGCCGCTCGCGGCCGCGTCGGGCCGGTCGAAATCCTCGAGCTTTGCCGGGACGACCTTGAGCTTCGAACCGGGGCGTGCCTTCTGGATGCCCTCGGCCACCACGCGGTCGCCCGCCGCGAGACCGGACGCGATGACTTGCCGGTTGCCGAAGCGCGGCCCGAGCGTCACCGGGCGCAGCTCCGCCGTGTCGTCCCCGGTGACGACCGTGAGGAAGTACTTGCCGAGCTGCTCCTGCACTGCGCGGTCCGGGACGATCAACGCATCCTGCAGCTCGCGCCCGGTCGCGCGCACGCGCGCGAACAACCCCGGAAGCAGCTTGTGGTCCGGGTTCGGAAACTCCGCGCGCAGGCGATAGGTGCCGGTGGTCGGGTCGAGCGCCCGGTCGCCGAAGTTGATGCGACCCGGCAACGAGTATTCGGTGCCATCACTCAGGATCAGCCGCACGACCAGCCGCGGGTCGTCGGCGGGCAGCGACCTGCCGCCGAGGTCCTTCTCGACTTCGAGCAGTTCAGATTCGCTGATCGTGAAGTAGACCCATGCGGGGTCGTCGGACGACAGCGTCGCGAGCACGGTCTGCCCGGCCGTGACGAGTGCACCGGGGAACACCTGCGCCGCGCCGATGCGCCCGCTCAGGGGCGCACGTACGTCGGCATACTCGACGCCGAGGTTCGCCTCCTGCAAGGCCGCACGGCTCGCCGCGACTTCGGCCTGCGCCTGGCGCGCGGTGGCGACGGCGTTGTCGTACACCTGCCGGCTGATGGCCTCGTCCGCGAGCAACGGCTCGTAACGGGCGACGTCCTGGCGGGCGCGGTACAGGTTGGCCTCGGCGGAGGCGAGCGATGCCTGCGCGCTCGCCACCTGCGCGCGGAATTCGCGCGGATCGATCGAGAACAGCGGTTGGCCTTCCTTGACCAGCGAGCCGTCGACGAAATGGGTTTCGAGCAGGATGCCGCTGACGCGGGCACGCAGGTCCACTTCGCGCGACCCGCGCACCTCGCCCACCTTGTCGCTGTGCGCGATCGTGGTGCTTGGTTCGACCGTGACGGCCCTGACCTCCACAGGTGGCGCCTGTGGCGCGCCCTCGGGCTGACGGCCACAGCCGCCGAGAGCCAGGACGCAGGTCGTCGACAGCACCCAGGGCAGGAACCCAGTCGATCTCCGCGACTTCGCCACATCCTTGGGGCTGCCCATCACGACGGTCCTCGTGCGTGTCGTGGGCCGACACGTTTTTGGCAGTCTAGACTGAGCAGGCGCCCGGCGACAGGGTGGGGTGTGTCACCGCGCGGCGTCGTCCTGCTCGAGCAGTTCCTTGAGCCGGTACAGCACGTCCAGGGCCGCACGCGGGCTCAGGCTTTCGGGGTCGACGCCCTCGAGCATCCGGCGCAGCAGCGACTCGGTTTCGTTGCGCGGGGGTTCGAGCAGCAGTGCCTGTTGCGGCGTCGGCGGCTGCGTCGCGTGCTCGCGACGCTCCAGTTCCTGCAGGTAGCGCCGTGCCTCCGTTATCACCGGGCGCGGCACGCCGGCCAGTCGTGCGACCTGCAAACCATAGCTCTGGTTCGCCGGCCCTTCCTTGACCGCGTGCAGGAACACCAGCTGGTCGCCGTGCTCGGTGGCGTCGAGGTGCACGTTCGCGCAGGCGGGCAGTTCGTCGGCCAGCGCCGTGAGCTCGAAGTAGTGCGTCGCGAACAACGTGAACGCGCCGAGCTCGCGACCGAGATGGCGCGCACAGGCCCAGGCGAGCGACAAGCCGTCGAACGTGCTCGTGCCGCGACCGATCTCGTCCATCAGCACGAGGCTGTCGCGCGTCGCGTTGTTGAGGATGTTCGCCGCCTCGGTCATCTCGACCATGAACGTCGAGCGTCCGCCCGCGAGGTCGTCGGCGGCGCCGATGCGCGTGAACACGCGGTCGACCGGCCCGATCCGCGCGGCTTCTGCCGGCACGTAGCTGCCGATGCCCGCGAGGATAACGATCAGCGCGGCCTGGCGCATGTAGGTCGACTTGCCGCCCATGTTCGGGCCGGTGACGACGAGCATGCGACGGCGGTCGTGCAGGTCGAGGTCGTTCGGCACGAACGGCCCGTCGAGGTGCTGCTCGACGACCAGGTGACGGCCGCCGCGGATCTCGATGCGTGACTCGTCGCAGAGCTCGGGCTTGACGAGCCGCAACCCCAGCGCGCGTTCGGCCAGGTTGGCGAGCACGTCGAGCGCCGCAAGCGCGGCCGCGGTCGACTGCAAGGCCGGCAGGCAATCGGTCAGCGTGTCGAGCAGCCCTTCGTAGAGTTCCCGTTCGCGCGCCATCGCACGGTCGCGCGCGCCGAGCACCTTGTCCTCGAACGTCTTGAGTTCGCTCGTGATGTAGCGTTCGGCGTTCTTGACGGTCTGGCGTCGCACCCAGTCGGCCGGCACCTTGTCGGCCTGGCTGCGACTGACCTCGATGTAATAGCCCTGCACGCGGTTGTAGCCGAACCGCAGGTTCTGGAACCCGGTGCGTTCCCGCTCGCGGTTCTCGAGGTCGAGCAGCGCCTCGTCGCTGTGCTCGCTGATGCGGCGCAGTTCGTCGAGGTCGGCGTCGAACCCGGGCGCGAAGACCCCACCCTCGCGCAGCAGTGCCGGTGGCGTCTCCACCAGCGCCCGTGCGAGATGCTCCTGCAGCGCCGGATGCGTGCCGACCTGGCCGGCCAGCCGCTGCAGCAGCGGTGCGTCGGCAACGGTCCCGAGTTGCGTCTGCAGGTCGGGCAGGCAGCCGAGCGCTTCGCGCAACTGGGCGAGGTCGCGTGGTCGCGCCGAGCGCAACGCGACACGGGCCAGGATTCGCTCGACGTCGCCGACCCGTCGCAGCAGGGCCTGCAGGTCGACGTGCGTGCCGCGCTCGATCAGCGTCTCGATCGCCTGCAGCCGCAACGCGCGCGGTTCGCGGCCGCGCAACGGGCGCTGGATCCAGCGCCGCAGTTCGCGACCGCCCATCGCGGTGGCAGTGCGGTCGAGCACGCCGATCAGCGTGCTGTCGGCGCGACCCGAGAGGCTCGTGTCCAGTTCGAGGTTGCGCCGGGTCGCCGCGTCGAGCAGCAACGCCTCGTCGCGCAGTTCGGTGCGGATGCCGCGCAGGTGCGGCAGCGCCGACTTCTGCGTCTCGCGCACGTAGTTGAGCAGGCAGCCGGCCGCGCCCGTGGCGAGGGGCAACGCCTCGAGACCGAAGCCGGCGAGGTCGCGCGTGCCGAACTGCTCGCACAGCAGCCGGGCGGCGCTGGCAGTTTCGAAGTGCCACGGCGGACGCTGCCGCACGGTGAGGTCGGTGCGACCCGCGGGGCGCGTCGTGGCGGTTTCCGGCACCAGCAACTCGGCGGGTCGCAGCCGCTCCAGTTCGGCGGCGAGCGCTTCCTCGCCCTCGGCCTGCAGTGCCTGGAAGCGGCCGCTCGACAACTCGAGCCAGGCGAGGCCGAACCCGTCGGCGCCGGGGCAGATCGCCGCGAGCAGCGTGTCGCGTCGTTCTTCGAGCAGCGCATCGTCGGTGACCGTGCCCGGTGTCACGACGCGGACGACCTGGCGCTCGACCGGACCCTTGGACTTCGCCGGGTCGCCGATCTGTTCGCAGATCGCGACCGACTCGCCGCGCCGCACGGCGCGCGCGAGGTACGTGTCGAGCGTCTGCACGGGCACGCCCGCCATCGGGATCGGTTCGCCGCCCGACTGGCCGCGCGCGGTCAGCGTGATGTCGAGCAGGCGCGCGGCCCTGCGAGCGTCCTCGAAAAAGAGCTCGTAGAAATCCCCCATGCGATAGAACAGCAGCACGTCCGGGTACTGCGCCTTGATGCGCAGGTACTGGGCCATGACGGGCGTGTGGGCAGCGGCCTTGTCGGGTCCGGAAGCGGTCATGCGGGG
>DATMIB010000214.1:0-32868 GCA_035554635.1 Steroidobacteraceae bacterium
TGCGCTCCGACCCGCAGGGCAAGGGGTACGCGCAGCTGCTGCTGGACGAACCGATCGAAATCCCGCGTGCGCTGCTGGAGACGACATCCGCATGAATGCCTTCCAGACCCAGGTCGACCGCGAGTCGAACGGCTACCGGGCGAATCGAGACGACATGCTCGGGCTCGTCGAGCAGTTGCGACGCTACGAGGCGCGTGCCGAAGCGCTGTCCGAAAAGCGTCGCGACACGTTTTTGCAGCGCGGCCAGCTGACGCCACGCGAGCGCGTCGCGCGTCTGCTCGACCCCGGCCTGCCTTTCCTCGAGCTCTACAACCTCGCCAACTTCCTGGTCGAGGACGCCAACCGCGAAACGAGCGTGCCCGGCGCGAGCATGGTGTGTGGCATCGGTTTCGTCAGCGGCGTGCGGTGCCTGGTCGTTGCCGACGACAGCGGCATCAACGCCGGCGCGGTCACGCCGATGAGCGTGCCCAAGATCCTCGGCGCGATGGACATCGCGCTTGCCCACAAGCTGCCATTCATCCACCTGGTCGAAAGCGCGGGCGCCAACCTGCTGCAGTACGCGGTCGACACCTGGGCGCACGGCGGCGGACTCTACTACCGGCGCGCGCTGATGAGTGCGGCGGGATTGCCGACGCTGTCGGTGCTGCACGGGCTCTCGACGGCCGGCGGCGCCTACCAACCCGGGCTCAGCGACTACGTCGTCGGCGTCAAACGCAACGGCATGGCGGCACTCGGCGGCTCGGCGCTCGTGCGCGCCGCCACCGGTGAAATTGCGGACGACCGCGAGCTCGGATCGTCCGAAATGCACGCGAGCGTCTCCGGCCTGGTCGAATACCTGGCGGAGGACGACGCGGACGCCTTGCGCATCGCGCGCGAGATCATGGCGAGCCTCGACTGGAACCGGCATTGTCCGCCGCAGTCGCGCACCGCCGTCGTCCCGCCACTCCACGACCCTGACGAGATTCCGGGCATCGCCGCCGTCGATTACCGCAAGCCCTACGACGTGCGCGAAGTCGTCGCGCGGCTCGTCGACGGCTCGGAATTCCTGGACTTCAAGCCACGGTACGGCGGCTCGACCGTGTGCTTGCAGGCCCGCGTGTTCGGCCACGCCTGCGGCATCGTCGGCAACAACGGCCCGATCGACCCGGCCGGCGCGACCAAGGCCGCACAGTTCATGCAGCTTTGCGACCAGTCGCAGATGCCGCTCGTGTTCCTCAACAACACCACCGGCTTCATGGTCGGCAAGGAGTACGAACGCGGCGGCATGATCAAGCACGGTTCGAAGATGATCCAGGCCGTTTCGAACGTGCGCGTGCCCCGTATCGCGTTCTACATCGGCGCCAGCTTCGGCGCCGGCAACTACGCGATGTGCGGCGTCGGCTTCAAGCCCGACTTCCTGTTTGCGTGGCCCAATGCGTACACGGGTGTCATGGGCGGGGAACAGGCCGCGGGGACGATGGAACACGTCGCGCGTGTGGCTGCCAAGCGGCGTGGCATCGAGCCCGACGAGGCCGCGCTCGCGAAACAACGCGCCGCGGTCGTCGCGCATTTCGACCGACAATCCGACGCCTTCTACACCTCGGGCCGTTGTCTCGACCACGGCGTGATCGATCCACGCGATACGCGACGCGTGCTCGGGTTCGTGCTCGACACGGTCTGGGAAGGTCGTCATCGACACGTGCAGCCGAACGCGTTCGGCGTCGGCCGCATGTAAGCCGGAGTCATCGCCCATGCAAGCCCGCCATGCAACGCTCGAACTCGAGCGCACCCAGGACTGGCTGACCGTCTGGCTCAATCGCCCGGGCAGCCGCAACGCGCTCGACACCGCGATGACCGCGGAACTGCGGGCCGTGTTCGACGAGGTCGCGGCCGACGCCGCGATCCGCGGCGTGACGCTGCGCGGCCGCGGTGGCGTCTTCTGTGCCGGCGGTGACCTCAGGGCCTTCCGCGCGATGGCGGTCGATGACGCGGCGTCACTCGACACGGCCATCGCGCACAACCTCGAGGCCGGCCAGCTGTTCGAGCGCATCAACACCCTCCCCCAGGTCGTCGTCGTGCTCGTCGAGGGCGCGGCCATGGCCGGCGGGCTCGGCATGGCCTGTTGTGCCGACCTGGTCGCGGTCACGCGCCAGGCGCAGTTCGCATTGACCGAGACCACGCTCGGCATTCCGCCGGCACAGATCGCACCGATCGTGGCCGGCCGGCTCGGCCTCGCCACCGCGCGTCGGCTGATGCTCACGGCGGCGCGGTTCACCGGCGACGAGGCCAGGACGGTAGGGCTCGCAGACTTCGTTGCCGCGGACGTCGCTGAGCTCGAGCGAATCGAGACCGACCTGCGCACACAGGTGCGTCGTTGTGCACCCGGGGCGAATGCGGCCACGAAAGCGATCCTGCTCGCCTCACGGACGTTGCAGGGCGATGGCCTGCGCCAGTTCGCGGCGGAATCGTTCGCGCGAGCCCTCAGGGGACCCGAAGGCCGCGAGGGCCTGCAGGCCTTTCTCGACAAGCGTCCACCCTGTTGGGCGGCGGCGCCCGAGGGGGCGCAACCATGAAGTCGTTTGGGACTGTGCTGGTCGCCAACCGCGGCGAAATTGCCGTGCGGATCGTGCGCACGCTCAAGGAGCTCGGTTATCGCGCGGTCGCCGTGTACTCGGAAGCGGACGCCGACGCGCCGCACGTGCAGGCGGCCGACATGGCCGTGCTGCTTGGTCCGGCGCCTGTCGCCGAGTCGTACTTGTCGATCGAGCGCGTGCTCGCGGCGGCCCACACGAGCGGCGCCGAGGCGATCCATCCCGGGTACGGTTTTCTCTCGGAGAACGCGGCGTTTGCGCGGGCCGTCGAGGACGCGGGGCTCGTGTTCATTGGCCCGACCGCCGACGCGATCGCGCTGATGGGCAACAAGGCCGAGGCCAAGCGTCGCATGCTCGCGGCAGGCGTGCCGTGCGTGCCCGGGTACGAAGGCGCGGACCAGTCCGACGCGGCCTTCGTCGCAGCCGCAACCCGGCTCGGCTTCCCCGTCATGGTCAAGGCGGCGGCCGGCGGTGGCGGGCGCGGCATGCGGCTCGTGGACGACCCCGCGGAGCTGCCGGCTGCCCTGCGCAGCGCGCGCTCCGAGGCGCAGAACGCTTTCGGCTCCGAAGAACTGATCCTCGAGAAGGCGTTGCGGCGGCCGCGGCACGTCGAGGTCCAGGTGTTTGCCGATGCGCACGGCCACACGGTGCACTTGGGCGAGCGCGACTGCTCGGTGCAACGTCGGCACCAGAAAGTCATCGAGGAGTCGCCCTGCCCCGTGCTGACTCCCGCACTGCGCGCGCGCATGGGTGCGGCGGCGGTCGAGGCGGCCCGCAGCATCGGCTATCGCGGTGCCGGCACGATCGAGTTCCTGCTCGACGCGGACGGCGAGTTCTATTTCCTCGAGATGAACACGCGGCTGCAGGTCGAGCATCCGGTCACGGAACTCGTCACGGGGCGCGACCTGGTTGCGTTGCAGCTGCAGGTGGCGGAAGGCCGTCCGCTCGGGTTCACGCAGGACGACGTGCGGCTCGACGGTCATGCGATCGAGGCGCGTCTGTACGCGGAAGACCCGGCGCACGGCTTCCTGCCATCGAGCGGCCGCCTCCTGCATTGGCAGCCTCCGGCCGGCCCGGGCGTGCGCGTCGACGCCGGCATCCGCGCCGGCCAACTCGTCTCGTCGTTCTACGACCCGTTGCTCGCGAAGGTCGTCGCCTGGGGCGAGACGCGCGAAACGGCGCTCGATCGCCTGGTCGCGGCGCTGACCGCGGCGCAACTCTTCGGCGTGACGGCCAACCGCGAATTCCTGGTCGACGCGCTGCAACGCCCGGTGTTTCGTAACGGCGCGGCGACGACAGCCTTCATCGAGGAGGAATTCGGGACCGCGCCGAGGCCGGCCGCGGCGGGATCCGCCGAAACCGCGTTCGCTGCCGTGCTGCAGTTCCTGCGAGGTCGCGACGACGCCTGTGCCCTCGCCGTCACGCCGCGCGCGGAGCTGCTGAACTGGTCGTCGCGGGGCGCGTCGCATTGGCATGCGCGATATCGATCGGGCGAAGCCGACGTGGACGTCTTCGTGGCCGCCGCGCCGGGCGAGCGTTACGCAGTCCGCGTGGGTGACCGCTCACTGACGGTCGAACTGCTGCATCGGGACGAGTACACGGCGACGTTCGCCGTGGACGGCGCCCGCTCGACCGTCGCCTTCTGCCTGGAGCGTAACGGCACCGTGCAACTGTCGAGCGGCCATCGCACGTTCGTGCTGCGCAACCAGCTCGAGTTCTCGGCCGCCGACGAGGTCGGGCGCGGCGCTGGTCGCGTCACCGCTCTGATGCATGGCGTGGTCGTGGAGGTGTGCGTGCAGGCGGGCGACCGAGTCGAGAAGGGCACCCGGCTCGGCGTGCTCGAGGCGATGAAAATGCAGCACGACATCCGTGCGGAGCTGGCGGGCAAGCTCGTGCAGGTCGTGGCGCGGCCCGGCACGCAGGTCGCGGCCGGGGATGTGCTGTTCGAGATCGAAGCCGGCGTAGCGGCCGGCGGACTGGCCTGATTCAGTTCCCTTCCGGCACGTTCGCCGCTTCGCGGGCTTTTTTCGCCGTTTCGTAATCGCGCTCAGCCTTGGCTGCGGCGGCCGTGTCGCCGAGCGCCTTGTACGCCCAGCGCTGCACGTCGTACGGACCCTCGTAGAGCGCGACCGGGTAGCGGAACCCGACGCGCGGGAACTGTCCGCCGTGCCCGGTGTGATGGCCGTTGGCGATCGCCATGTGCGACCACGCAATTGCGTCCTCGTGCTTGCCGGCCTTGTAGGCTGCGAACCCCGCGAGCCACGCGAGTTCCGCCGTGGCCGGCCGCACGGCGAGCCCGGCGGCGCAGAAGTGGATCGCTTCCTGCCAGCGGCCGAGCTTGCAGCAGCATTCCGCGGCCCGATAGCAGGCCCAGGCGCCCTCCTCGGCCCAGCCGCCGAATTCCGCGCAGGTGCGGTAGGCCTCGATCGCCGACGCGTACTCGCCGAGGTCCTGGTGCGACTGGCCGAGGTAGAAGAACCAGCGTGGCTGCTTGCCGTGCTGGCGCGTGTACTTCTTGAGGATCGCCACGTCGCGCTCGAACTTGCGCTTGAGCGCCGCCTCGTTCTTGGGCAATTCCCGGAAGCGCACGCCCGTCAGCTGTTCGGACTGCCCCGCGCGCTGGCCTTCGAGCACTTCGTGCGTCGGCCCGTTCCAGCGTACCGACGCCGGCAGCCGGATCATGCGTTCCTTGGTGTAGAACCCGCCGTCGTCGTTGACGAGCAGCACGTTCGCGCGCGTGCGCTCGAGTGTCTTGCGCAGGTCGAAACCCTTGTCGAACAGCAGGCGTTCGTCCGTGTCGACCGTGATCGCCCACGTCGCCCCGGCCTCCGCCGCGGCCTGCAGCGCGAAATTGCGGGCCGCCGCAAAATCGTTCTTCCACGGGTATTCGCGCAGCAGCAGCTTGTCGCCGGCCGCCTGCCGCGCGACTTCGATCGTGCCGTCCTTCGCACCCGTGTCGATGACCAGGCAGCGGTCCACGCGGTCCACGACGGACGCGATCGCGTCGCCGATGATGTCCGCGTTGTTGCCCGTCAGCGTCGTCGTGATGATCAAGTCGTCGCGCTCCATATTCGATCGTTCGTTCCTGCGGTCCCGCGTTGCAGCCCCGCGGGCCGCCGCCCCGAACGGTCGCGGTCGCCGTTCGTGACGGGCGTCTTAATGCAACGTCTGGGTGGCCATGCGCAATGCGAGGATGCCGAGCATGAACGTCGCGGCCGACCAGTGGTACCAGGGCGCACGCACCCAGGCCAGTGGCAGCAGCACGACGAGGATGCCGATCCGCAGCGTGGCCGTCACGGACGTCCACTCGAGGTGGCCGACCGCGAACCAGGCCTGCAGCATCGTCGCGGCGACGTAAGCGATCAGCAGCGTGCTGAAGTAACGGCTGCCCGCGAAATAGGCGCGGCGCAGGTCCGGCGCGGCCGCCTCGTCCCGGTCGGGCAGCACGGCCGCGCAGACCAGGTAGAGCAGCACCGGCACGGCCAGGTACAGCAGGAACTCGCCGGCGCTCGAGGGTGTCGCGATGCCGATCGCGCCGAGGTAGATGCCCCACCAGAGGTTGACGACCAGCAGCAGGCAGACACCGGCCCACAGCAGCGGTAACGCGTGCCAGCGCACTTCGGCCCGCGCGCGCACCAGGCGATTGAGGTTGGCGAGCAGTTCCGTCAGCCCGAGGCCGACGATCACCGACACCAGCGTGATGGAATGCTCGCGGATGTCCATGGACGCTCAGTGGCCCTGCTTGAGCGACTCCATGTCGATCACGAAGCGGTAGCGCACGTCGCCCTTTTCCATGCGCACGAACGCCTGGTTGATCGCCTGCATCGGCGTGATCTCGCACTCGGCCGCGATGCCCTTCTGCGCGCAGAAATCGAGCAGCTCCTGCGTCTCCGCGATGCCGCCGATCGCCGACGCCGAGAGTGTCTTGCGGCCGCCGAGCAGCAGACGGCTGTGGAACGACGGGATCGCGTCGATCGCACCGACCAGCACCACCGCGCCGTGGGGTCGCAGCAATCGCAGGTACGGATCCACTTCGTGCATGACGGGAATGGTGTCTAGCACGAAATCGAACGTGCCCGCCGCGCGCTTCATCGCGTCGGCGTCGGCCGAGATCAGCATGTGCTGCGCCCCGAGGAAATGCGCTTCCTCGGCCTTGGCCGACGACCGTGTCACGACCGTGACCTCCGCGCCCATCGCGCTGGCGAGCTTCACGCCCAGGTGACCGAGCCCGCCCAGCCCGACGACCGCGACTTTGGCGCCGGCGCCGATGCGCCAGTGCCGGAGCGGCGAATAGGTCGTGATGCCGGCACAGAGCAACGGCGCGGCCCGGGCCGGGTCGAGGCCGGTCGGCACGCGCAGCACGAAGCTCTCGCGCACGACGACGTGCGTCGAGTAGCCACCGTAGGTGATGTCGCCGCTCTGGCGGTCCTTGCCGTTGTAGGTGAGCGTGTAGCCCTTCTGGCAGTACTGCTCGCGACCCTCGGCGCATTCGCCGCACTGCTGGCAGCTGTCGACCAGGCAGCCGACCGCGACCCAGTCGCCGACCGCGTGCCGCGTGACGTCGGCGCCGACCGCGGTGACCTGGCCGACGATCTCGTGGCCCGGCACGACGGGATAGACCGTGCCGCGCCAGTCGTTGCGCGCCATGTGCAGGTCGGTGTGGCAAACGCCGCAGTAGCGGATCTCGATGCGGACGTCGTCGGGTCGCAAGGCGCGACGCGTGAAGTCGAACGGTGCGAGCGGGCCCGCGGCGTCGCGGGCGGCGTAACCGTGGCACGGCGTGGCGGCGAGGATGTCGGTGCTCATCGGGGTCCTCTGCGCGGGCGCGGTTCGAGCGTGCGTCGATTATAGACACCGCGGTCGCTCCGCCCAGAACGCCCTGGGTGACACGACGGGGCACCCCGCGGTTCCGGGCAAACACGCTGCAAGTACGTCCCTGTAAGCTCGTCGCTCGCCGTCCATGGCGAGCGACGGTTTGCCCGGAACACCCGGCATGCCCCGTCCCGTGGGTGCAGCCGTCTCGTCGAGTGACGGACAGGACGCCCTCCTCGGGCGCACCCCTACAATGCGGCGGGCCGCACCGCGCCCCACGGAGTTCCGATGCCACGCCGCCCGCGCCTCGCCACGTTGCTGCTGTCCACGCTCGCCTGTGCGGCCGTCACGCTCAGCGCGTGCTCGTCGCCGCGCCCCGCCACTGCCCCAGCGATCGCCGACCACGCCCAGCCGCAAACCGCCGTCGCCGCGACGCAGGGTGCGTTCGCGATGCCCGACCGCTACAGCGCCGACGTCGTCGAACAGGTGCTGCGCGCGGGCGGCAACGCCGTCGATGCCGCCGTGGCCGGCGCGTTCGCGCTGGCCGTGACCTACCCCGAGGCCGGCAACCTCGGCGGCGGCGGTTTCATGCTGATCCATGTCGACGGGCAAAACGCGTTCCTCGATTACCGCGAGGTTGCGCCCGCCGCCGCGACCCGTGACATGTACCTCGACGCCCACGGCGAGGTCATCGAGGGCCTGAGCCTCACCGGGCACCGGGCGGTCGGCGTGCCGGGCACGGTCGCGGGCCTGTGGGAGGCACATCGTCGTCACGGCAAGCTGTCGTGGAGCACCGTGGTCGCGCCCGCCGTGGAACTGGCCGAACACGGTTTCGAGGTGCCGTCGTTGCTCGAGCAGCGTGTGGCCGACGACGCCGAGCGGCTGGCGAGCACGAATTTCCGGGCCCACTTCGCGGGGCTGCGCGCCGCGTCGGTCTTCCGGCAACCGCAGTTGGCCGCCACCTTGCGACGCGTGCAGGCCGAGGGCGCCGACGGCTTCTACCGCGGCGAGACCGCACGACTCATCGTTGCCGAAATGCGGCGCGGCGACGGCCTGGTCTCGCTCGCAGACCTCGAGCGCTACCGACCGGCCTGGCGCACGCCGCTGCTTGCGTCCTGGCACGGTCGCACCGTCGTCGCGGCGCCGCCGCCGAGTTCGGGCGGCTTCGCGCTGCTGCAGCTGCTCGGCATGAAGGCCGCGCTGCGGGAGCGCTTCGCCGGCGTTTCGCACAACTCGACCGAGTACGTGCACCTGGTCGCGGAGATGGAAAAGCGGGTCTTCGCCGACCGGGCCGAATACGCGGGCGACCCGGATTTCGTGACCGTGCCCGTCGAGCGCCTGATCGACCCGTCGTACATCGCGCGCCGAGCCCGCGAGGTGAACCCGCATGCGATCTCGACCGTTGCCCAGGTGCGCCCCGGGCTCGTGGCCGAGCCGCGACACACGACCCACTACTCGATCGTCGATCGCTGGGGCAACGCAGTCGCCAACACGTACACGCTCAACACCGATTTCGGCAGCGGCGTCGTGGTCGAAGGCGCGGGCTTCCTGCTCAACAACGAGATGGACGATTTCAGCGCCAAGCCCGGCGTGCCCAACTACTACGGTGTCGTCGGCGCGGACGCCAATGCCATCGCACCGGGCAAGCGCATGCTGTCGTCGATGTCCCCAACGCTCGTGCTCGACCGGCGCGGCGAGGTGGAGGCCGTCGTCGGCTCGATGGGCGGCTCGACCATCATCACGCAGGTGTACCAGGTGCTGGCCAACCTCTACGACTTCGGCATGTCACCGGCAGATGCCGTCGCGGCGAACCGCTTCCACCACCAGTTGCTGCCCCCGACACAGGTCACCTACGATCCGGCGCTGCCGGGCCCGACCCTCGACGGCCTGAAGTCGCTCGGCTACGAGCCCGCTCGACACCCGTGGCCGATGGGCGACGTGCAACTGGTTGTCCGGGACGACACGGGCTGGCTCGCCGTCTCCGATCCGCGCGCCCGCGGTGTTGCGCGCGTACTACGCAGCAACCCTTAGTCACTCCAGGGCCACCTCACCGTAACATTCATTCCATCGGGAGGTCGCCGCCAATCTGGAATGGATTCCTCGTTGCAGTTGTGACGTGACGGCGTATATTCCGAGCCTAGAAGGCTGATTCATCACGAGTTTTGGGTGTGCGCCACACCGTGACAGTGCACTTGAATAACTCGCGCCAAGTGATTGACAAATAGCTCGATTTAATTTCGGGGCGAGACATGGCGGCAGTCTGGAACATGTTCGACAGGGCGGTGCGGGTGCTCGTGGGCGTGGGCCCGATCAAGCAGCGGCTCACCGAGGCCTGGCGCGACCACCTGGCCACGCTGCAGGAGAAGGACGTGCCGGAGGCGCTGCGGCCGCGGCTTGCCACGCTGCGTCACGCGATGAACATGTCGCGCCCGACCGGCGGCTTGTCCGCCGCCGAAGTTTCAGTCCGCAAGATGTCGGAAAAGGAAGCCGCCGACCACGCGGTGCGCATTCTCGAGATCTACGGCCAGCTCGACGCGAGCGACGCCGACACGACCGCCTCGCCGCGGCTGCGCGTAGTGGCCCAGGGCCCCGAGCGCGAGGATGTCGACGACGGCCTCGACGACCTGCCCGCGTTCCTCAGTCGAGCCTGAATTCGATCACGTCGAAGCGCGTCGTCTCCTCGTGACGCGCCTGCCGCTTGATCGCATCGACCAGCTGCCGCTGGTCCCACGGCACCATTTCATCCGCGAGCTCCTGCACCGCCGGGGCGATCGTGTCCTTGCCTCCGAACGGCTCCAGCGCGATCAGCGGCTTGTCGAACGCCTTCGCGCAGTGCATCTGGAACTCCACCCACTCCGTGCTGCGCCGGTACAGCGCAGCGGGCACGATCACGATCTCGGCTTCGGCGATCTGCTGTCGCAGTGACTCCCGGCCGGCTTCCTTGTCGCCCGACGGCCGCGCTTCCGGTTTGCTCGTGTTGCGGTAGAAGAAGTTGTCCGAGCTCTCGATGTACTCGAAGATCCGATGGTAATCGTCGTCCTCCGCCCACAGGTGGGCGACAAAAAGACGAACTGGATTCTTCTGCGTGACGCTGCTCATGGCGCCTCCTGGCGACCGGCCGGACCCTGCCGGCCAAGTCTAGCGCAGCGCGTTCGTTTCCGGATCGTGGCACACCCCCGTAGAATTGCGGCCTGATGCGTCTTCTGCTCTACAACATCCGCTACGCAACGGGCACTGGCGCGGCTTTCCACCTTCCGGTTCCGGGCGCGGGCTACCTCCGCAGCAACTCCCGGGTCCTGCAGGGCATCACCAAGTTCATCAAGTCGCAGGACCCCGACATCGTCGGCCTGGTCGAGGTCGACACCGGCTCGATCCGCACGGGCCGCGTCAACCAGGCCGAAGTGATCGCGCAGTCGCTCGGCCACTATTCGACGTACCAGTGCAAGTACGGCGCGGACTCGCTCAACACCTTCGTGCCGATCGTCAACAAGCAGGCGAACGCGTTCCTCGCGGCGCCACGCGTCGAGGGCGAGCGCTTCCATTACTTCGACACCGGCATCAAGCGGCTGATCATCGAGCTCGAACTCGACGACGTCTGTGTCTTCCTCGTGCACCTCTCGCTCAAGTTCCGCCATCGCCACGTGCAGTTGCGGCAGATCTACGAACTGGTCAAGCGCTCGACCAAGCCGGTGATCGTCGCCGGCGACTTCAACACGTTCTGGGGCGAGCACGAGATGGCGCTGTTCATGGAGGCGAGCGGCCTGCGCAGCGCCAACCGTGACGGCATCGCGTCCTATCCGGCGCGCAAGCCGCGGCTCGAGCTCGACTTCATCCTGCATTCGAAGGGCATCGCGGTCGATTCGTTCGACGTGCCCGCCGTCACCTGGTCCGACCATCGCCCGCTGGTCTGCGACTTCCACGTCAAACAATGAGCGGTGCGGCGGCCGGGGAGCCACTGACATGAACGCTACTGCCCAGTCCACGGACACCCGCAACTGGACGCTCGAGGTCGACGCCGATCGTGTCGCCTGGCTCACGCTCGACCGCCCCGGTGCCAGCGCCAACGCGCTGTCGCGCGCCGTGATGGAGGAACTGAACGAGCAGCTCGCGGAACTCGAGCGCCTGCGCCCGCGCGGGCTCGTCGTCACGTCGGGCAAGTCAGGCTTTGTCGCCGGCGCCGACGTGAGCGAGTTCGAACAGGCCCCCTCGCCTGCCGCGACCTTGCCCTGGATCCGCGCGGCACATGCCGTGATGCAGCGTCTCGAGGACCTCCCCTTCCCGACCGTCGCCGCGATCAACGGCTACGCGCTCGGTGGCGGTCTCGAGCTCGCGCTCGCCTGCCGTCACCGCGTCTGCGTCGACGACCCGAAGGCCACGCTCGGCCTGCCCGAAGTCATGCTCGGAATTCACCCGGGGTTCGGCGGCACGGTGCGTGCGGTGCGGCTCGTCGGCGTCACCGTCGCCATGGACATGATGCTGACCGGCAGGAATTTGCGACCCGACAAGGCGCGCAAGGTCGGCCTGGTCGACGCGGTCGTGCCCCGCGACAGCCTGCGCACCACGGCCAAGGAATTCGTGCTGCGGCCGCGCCCGGTGCGTCGTGCCCCGCTCGGCCAGCGCCTGCTGGGCCTGCCGCTCGTGCGCGGCATCGTCGCCGGCAAGATCGAGCAGCAGGTTGCGCGCAAGGCGCGGCGCGAGCACTACCCGGCGCCGTTCGCGATCGTCGCCCTGTGGCGTCGGTACGGCGCCAACCCGCGGACGGCGTACGAGGCCGAGGCGCAGTCGGTCGCGGAACTCGTCTGCACGCAGACCTCGCGCAACCTCGTGCGCGTGTTCTTCCTGCAGGAGCGGCTCAAGGCGCTCGGCGGCAAGGACGTGCCGAAGGGCGGCCGCGTGCACGTCGTCGGCGCGGGGGTCATGGGCGGCGACATCGCGGCCTGGTGCGCCGTGCGTGGCTTCGAAGTCACGCTGCAAGACCGCGCGTCGGACTACGTGCAGGCGGCGCTCGACCGCGCCCGCCTCCTGTTCGAGAAGCGCGCCAAGGTGCCTGGGCAACTCGAGCAGTACCAGTCGCGTCTGAAGGCCGACCTGGAAGGACACGGCGTGCGCAGCGCCGACGTCGTCGTCGAGGCCATCTACGAGAACGTCGACGCCAAGCGTGCGTTGTATTCGCAGATCGAGCCGCGCCTGCAACCGGGCGCCCTGCTCGCGACCAACACCTCGAGCCTGATGCTCGAACCGCTGGCCGAGCGTCTCGCACAGCCCGCGCGTCTCGTCGGCCTGCACTTCTTCAACCCAGTCGCCCAGATGCCGCTGGTCGAAGTCATCGAGTCGGGCGCGACCGATCCACGGGCCACCGCGGCCGCGCTGGCGTTCACGCGCGCGATCGACAAGCTGCCGTTGCCCTGCCGCAGTGCGCCCGGCTTCCTCGTCAACCGCGTGCTGATGCCGTACATGACCGAGGCGATGCTGGCCGCGCAGGAAGGCGTCCCGCTCGCCCTGATCGACCAGGCCGCGGTCGAGTTCGGCATGCCGATGGGCCCGATCGAACTTGCGGACATCGTCGGTCTCGACGTCTGCCTGCACGTCGGTCGCATCCTCTCGTCCGCGTTCGGAAGCACCGCGCCTGAAGCGGTGGCACCGCTGGTCGAGGCGGGACAGCTCGGCAAGAAATCGGGCCAGGGGCTGTACGAGTGGCGCGACGGCAAGCCGGTCAAACCCGCGGTCGCCGCCGGGGCCAAGGCACCCGCCGACTTGCAGGATCGCCTGCTGCTCGCGCTCGTCAACGAAGCGATGGCGGTGCTGCGCGAAGGCGTGGTCGCCGATGCGGACCTGATCGACGCCGGCGTCATCTTCGGCTCCGGCTTTGCGCCGTTTCGCGGCGGCCCCCTGCGTTACGCGCGCGAGCGCGGCGTGCCGGAAATCGTGGCGCGCCTCGAGGCGCTGGCGTCACAGCACGGCGCGCGGTTCCGCCCCGACCCGGGCTGGAGCCGATTCGTCTGACAGCGCCGTGATACCATTCCGCTTCCTCAGTCCGTGGTCCTGAATGAGCAGCGACGCCCCCCTTGACCTGAGCCTGCTGCGGGCGTTCTCGCCCCTCGACGGCTTGAAGAACGAGAACCTCCGGGCACTCGCGCGCAAGACCGTCGTGCGTGAACTGGGCCAGGGCCGCCTGCTGTTCAAGGAAAGCGACACCGACAAGCGCACCTATTACCTCGTCAGCGGCACGGTCGAGTTCATGACCAACGGCCGCATCGTCGGCACGGTCCGCGGCGGCTCGTCCGATGCGCGCCACCCGCTCGCCCCCGTGCTGCCGCGCCGCTGCGCCGCACGCGTCGCGACCGACCACATCGAGTACCTGTCGATCGACAGCGACCTGCTCGACGTGCTGCTCACCTGGGACCAGACCGGCACCTACGAAGTCGGCGAACTGCGCGCGGGCAACGGCGCCGGCGACGACTGGATGACGATGCTGCTGCAGAGCCGCGCCTTCCACCGGATTCCTCCGGCCAACCTGCAGGCCGTCTTCATGCGCATGCAGCGCATCAACCTGTCGGCCGGCGAGACGGTCATCCGCCAGGGCGACGAAGGCGACTATTTCTACGTGATCGTCGACGGCCGCTGCGCCGTGAGCCGCGAGACCCCGCTCAATCGTGAAGGCATCAAGCTCGCGGAACTCGGTCGCGGCGAAACCTTCGGCGAGGAGGCGCTCATCTCGGGCGCGCGTCGCAACGCCACCGTCACGATGCTGACCGACGGCGCGCTGATGCGCCTCGGCAAGGACGACTTCAACAAGCTGCTCGAGGAACCGATGCTGCAGTGGGTCGATTACGCCCGCGCGCAGCAGATCGTGGCCGGCGGCGGCACGTGGCTCGACGTGCGCCTGCCCAGCGAGTACGAGCACTGGCACCTCGAGCCTTCATTGAGCGTGCCGCTCTACTTCGTGCGGCTCAAGTTGCGCACGCTCGACCCGTCCATTCCCTACGTGGTCGTCTGCGACAACGGGCGGCGCAGCTCCGCGGCGGCTTACGTTCTGAGCGAGCGCGGGTTCGACGCGTACGTGCTGCGCGACGGCATCGGTGGCACCGAGCTGTCGGAGGCGCTGGTCGGAAGAGTCTAGAGTTCAGAGTTTAGAGTCTAGAGTCTAGTCGGAAGCAGAGCCGCTTCGCGGCGCCCGGGGCGCAGCGCGCCTCCGACTAGACTCTGAACTCCAGACTCTGGACTCTTCCTTACATCGTGTGCGTGGCCTTGTCGCCGCCGAGCGCGCCGGCCAGGTAGGACTCGATCTTGCGCTGCGTGTTGCCGCGGTCCTGGTCGCTGAACTGCACGCCGATGCCGGCGGTGCGCTTGCCCTGCGCGCCCTTGGGTGTCATCCAGATCACGCGACCGGCGACCGGCAGCTTCTCGTCTTCGCCCATCAGGTTCAGCAGCATGAACACCTCGTCGCCGAGGCGGTAATTGCTGCTGGTCGGGATGAAGAGCCCGCCGTTCTTCACGAACGGCATGTAGGCCAGGTACAGCGCGCTCTTGTCCTTGATCGTGAGCGTCAGCAGGCCCGGCTTGTTCGGCTGTCTCGTCGCGGCGGCGGGACTCATAGACTGTCGACCCATGCTCCTTATCGCGGTGACCGCAACGCCGTGCGCAGTTCGAGCAGCAGCGTCTCGACCACCAGGGGCGCGGACGCCGAGCCTTCCAGCAGGCGGCGCGCCTCGCGCAGACGGTCCAGTACCTGGAACGTCGCGGTTATGTTCAACTCGGCCGGTGCCCTTTGCAAGGGCGAACCCGCGCGAAACGTGAGTCCTGTCTCATCGGCCACGCCGACGCGTCGCTGCACGGCCGATCCGAGCCAGGTTTCGAGCCAGTCCAGGCGTGCCGGCAGGCCCTCGCCCTGCATGTCGGCGGCGGCGCGCGTGACCTCGATGCGGTCGCCGAGGAACGCCTCGAGCAGGCCCGTCATCTGCCGCTCGAGGTCGTCGAAGTACGGCGCCAGCCCGAGCGCCTTGAGCGGCGCGCCGCCGGCCACGGCGAGCAGGCGCGGCGGCGCCTCGCGGCCCAGTGCCTCGCCGAGCCACCGCAGCGCCAGCGTCGACTCCGGGCGCGCGACCTCGATGCGCTGGCAGCGGCTGCGCAGCGTCGGCAGCAAGGCCGACGGCCGTGCCGTGACGAGCACGAGCACGGTGCGTGGCGCGGGCTCTTCCAGCGTCTTGAGCAGCGCGTTCTGCGCCTGTGGCGTCATCTTCTCCGCCGGCACGACGATGGCGACGCGATACCCGCGACGCATGCTGGTCATTGCGAGCTTCTCGCAGACCTCGCGGACCTGGTCGACACCGATGGTCTTCTTGTCTTCGAGCGGGCGCACCCAGTGCACGTCCGGGTGCGTGCCGGCGCGACTCAACTGGCATTCCGCACACAGCCCGCAGGCCTCGAAGCGCTCGCCGCGACCGGTGCAGAACAGGCCCGCCGCCAGCGCCGAGGCGTAGTGCTCCTTGCCCACGCCCGCCGGCCCCTGCAGCAGCAGGCCGTGCGGCAGGCGGTCATGAGCCAGCGCGGCGCCGACGCGATCCCGTGCCTGCCCGTGCCACGGCAGGAACGCGATCGGCGGTGGTGCGGGCGTGTCGTCGTCCTTGCGGTCGGCCACCTCCTGGCTCATGACGCGGCCTCCCGCGGCAGCAGGGGCGCCAATGTGCGGCGGACTTCTGTCTCGACCTGGGCAGGGTCAGAGCTCGCGTCGACGACACGGAAGCGCTGCGGCTCGCGCGCCGCGCGCGCCAGATAGCACTGCCGCACGCGTTCGAAGAATTCGCTGCGCTCGGTCTCGAAACGGTCGGGGCCGTCGTCGCCGTTGCGCGCGTGCGCCCGTGCCATGCCGACGGCGACGGGCGCATCGAGCAGCACCGTCAGGTCGGGCTGGCGATCCGGATGCACGATCTCGACGAGCGCGTCGATCCGGGCCGGATCGATGCCGCGACCCGCACCCTGGTAGGCATAGGTCGCGTCGGTGAAGCGGTCGCACAGCACCCACGCGCCCCGCGCCACGGCGGGCTCGATCAGGTTGGCGAGGTGGCTTGAGCGCGCCGCGAACATGAGCAGCAGTTCGCAGGACTGCGGCATCGGCTCGTCGCTGCGCTCGAGCAGGACCTGTCGCAGCCGCTCCGCGCGTGGCGTGCCACCCGGTTCGCGCGTAAGCACGACCTCGAGCCCGCGTGCGCGCAGCCACTCTGCGGCCAGCCGGATCTGCGTGGTCTTGCCGACCCCCTCGCCACCTTCGAACGTGATGAACCGGCCGGTCAATTGCGCCTCAACGTCCCGTGCCCCGCGCGGGGGCGTGCTGCTGACGATAACGGATCAGGTACTGCCGCACGGCGGCCTCGTGCTCCGCAAGCGTCTTCGAAAACACGTGCGCGCCGTCGCCGAGGCCGGTCGCGACGAAGAACAACTCTCCGCGAACGTCCGGTTGCACGGCGGCGTGCAGCGACCCCGCACCCGGCAGCGCGATCGGTGTCGGCGGCAGGCCGGCGCGGGTGTACGTATTGTAAGGGCCGTCGCGCTCGAGGTCCGCACGACGCAGGTTGCCGTCGAACTTCGCCCCCAGGCCGTAGATCACCGTGGGGTCGGTCTGCAGCCGCATGCCACGTCGCAGCCGCTCGACGAAGACGCCGGCGATGCGTGGCCGCTCGGCCGCGAGCCCGGTCTCGCGCTCGACGATCGACGCCAGGATCAGCGCCTGGTACTCGTCCGCCAGTGGCAGGTCGTCGTGACGCGCCTTCCACGCCGCATCGAGCTCCTTGCGCATGCGCTCGCGCGACTGGCGCAGCACCTCGAGGTCGCGCGTGCCCTTGCCGAACAGGTAGGTGTCCGGGAAGAACAGGCCCTCGGGGTGCCGCCCCTCCTCGCCCAGCTGTGCCATGACCTGCGCGTCCGTCAGGTCGCGTGTCGTGGCCACGAGCGCAGGCTGGTTGGCGAGTGCCTTGCGCAGGTCGCGGAACGTCCAGCCTTCGACGATCGTGACGGTGTGCTGCACGACCGCGCCGCTCACGAACAGCTGCAGCAGCGTCGCCGGCGTCGTGCCCGGCGGAATCGCGTATTCGCCGGCACGCATGCGCGCATCGGCGCCGGTGTAGCGAGCGTAGAGCGCGAGCAGCCGCGGGTGTTCGAGCAGGCCGCGCGTCGCGAGCCCCTGCGCGACGGCTGTGAGCGACTGCCCCGGCGCAACCTCGACCGTCGCGGGCTCGCTGCCGATGTGCAGCGGCGTGGCGAGCCACGCGCGAACCCAGGACACGCCGACCGCCGCCGCGAGCGCACCGACCACGATCGCGGCCAGTGCCGCGCGACGGACGAACCTCATTCCTCGGCAGCCTCGATCGCCTGACGCAGGCGCGCGGTCACCGGGCCCGGGCCGAACGTGCGGAAGCCCTCGACGCTGCCGACGGCCCGGACGCCACGCACGGCGTTGGTGAGGAAGCACTCGTCGGCGGCTTCGAGGTCGACCAGCGTGAAGTCGCCGACTTCGGTCTCCAGCCCCAGTTGCGCCGCCTGGCGCAGCACGGCCTCGCGCATGACGCCCGCGACACCGCAATCGGTGATCTGCGGCGTGAGCAGGCGCCCTTCACGCACCAGGAACAGGTTGGCCGCCGTGGCGGCGATGAGCCGGTCGTCGGTGGACCGCATGAGGCCTTCGTCGACGACCGCCTCGCGCACCTCGGCCCCGGCGAGCACCTGCTCGAGACGATTGAGGTGCTTGATGCCGGCGAGCCGCGAGTTGCGCGCGAGGCGCGTCTCGCAGATGCGCACGCTCAAGGGTCGCGCGGCTTCGGCGGCGGAGACCTGCTGCGCCGTGGACACGACGATGCGTGTCAGCGTCGGTTCGACCGGCGGCGCGTACCCGCGCGGGCCGGGGCCGCGCGTGACGATCAGCTTCACGACCGCCGTGCCCAGGCCTTCGAGCACGCGAGCGCACTCGACCTCGATCAGGTCCGTCGGCGGCACGGGCATGCCCAGCCGGTGACAACCTTCGGCCAGCCGCGCGAGGTGCTGCGCGAGCCGTCGCACCCTGCCGTTGGCGGCACCCATCGTCTCGAACAGGCCGTCGCCGTACTGCAGGCCGCGGTCGTCCGCCGAGATCCCTGCGCCTTCGACACCGTTCACGAGTCTGCGTCCGATCAAGTCTCTTCTCCCAGTGCGCGCAGGATGCCGTTTGCCTTGGCGCGCGTCTCCGCGAGCTCCTGCTCCGGCAGTGAGTCTGCCACGATGCCGGCCCCCGTCCTAAATCCGATCATGCCGTCCTGCAGCGTCAGCGTGCGGATCAGGATGTTCAGGTCGAGCGTCCCGTCGATGTCGAGGTAGCCGAGCGACCCGGTGTAGGCGTCCCGCGGCTCGCGCTCGAGGTCGGCGAGCAGTTGCACGCACCGCACCTTGGGACAACCCGTGATCGTGCCACCGGGGAACACGGCGGCGATCGCACGACCCGGCGTGACCTCTTCGCGCAGCGCACCTCGCACGTTGGAGACGATGTGGTGCACGGTCGCGTAAGTCTCGATCGTCATGTACTCGTCGACCTCCACGGTGCCGCCGCGACAGATGCGGCCGAGGTCGCTGCGCTCGAGGTCGACGAGCATGACGTGCTCGGCCTGTTCCTTTTCGTTGAGTCGCAGCTCGCGCTTGAGCCGCTCGTCGGCCGCCGCGTCGCGCCCCCTTGGGCGCGTGCCGGCGATCGGTCGCGTGCTGGCGATGCCGTCGCGCAGTTCGAGCAGACGCTCGGGCGAGGAACTCAGCACGCTCAGACCGTCGCCGAGTTCGGCGATCGCCGCAAACGGTGCGGGGTTTGCGTGGCGCAGGGCCCGATACAGGTCGGTCGGCCGCGCCCCGGATGCGAGCCGCGCGCGCCAGGAACGCGACAGGTTCGCCTGGTAGACATCGCCACGGGCGATCGCCTCCAGCACTTCACGCACGCCGCGCGTGAACACGTCGGGGTCTTGCTCGACGACGTCGACGGCGAGTTGCGTGGGGGTCGAGTGGGCCGGGGCAGCCGCCAACCCCGCCAGGTCCGCTGCAAGCTGCGCCTGCAACTGCGCCGTCGCCGCGTCGGTGTCCGCGTGCACCGAGAGCGTCCCCGTGCGCCGGTCGCGCAGGATCGCGCCCTGCATGCGCCACGCGACGGCCCGGGGCAAACGCGAGCGTGGAAGGTGCAGCGTCGGCTCGATTTCCCCGGCGAGTTCGTAGCCGAGGTACAGGAACCAGCCGGAGCGGAAGGCTTTGCTGCCCTCACCCGCGCTGCGTGTGACCCCTCCCGCCGAGCCGGGAGAGGTTTTCGATAATTGGAACCAGTGGTCGAGCGAGTCGAGAAAGCGACCCGAGGCGGCTCGCGGCGCATCGCCTTCGAGCGACGCATCGGGCCGTTGCACGAGTCGCGCCCCGGGCAGCGCAAACAGGATGTCGACGCGGCCGAGCGTCTCGGCCCCGCTCACGCTCTCGAGCAGGACCGGGTAGCGGTCGGGAAAGCGCTCGTGCAGCGCGAGGAGGTCGACGTCCGTGCCGCTGAGCCCCGCGACGCCCAATCAGGTGAGCGCGCGGAAGACCAGGCTGCCGTTCGTGCCGCCGAAACCGAACGAGTTCGACAGCGCGACGCGGACCGGCGCCTGACGGGCCGTGAGCGGAACGTAGTCGAGGTCGCACTGCGGGTCGGGGTTTTCGAGGTTGATCGTCGGCGGCAGCACGCCGTCGCGGATCGCCAGGATCGAGAAAATGGCTTCGACGACGCCGGCGGCACCGAGCAGGTGGCCGGTCATCGACTTGGTCGAGCTGACGGCGACCTTGTAGGCGTGGTCGCCGAGCGCACGCTTGATCGCGACCGTCTCGGCGATGTCGCCGAGCCCGGTCGAGGTCGCGTGGGCGTTGATGTAATCGACCTGCTCCGGGTTGAGCCCCGCGTCGCGAATCGCGTTCACCATCGCCAACCGGGCGCCCTCGCCCGTCTCGTGCGGCGCGGTGATGTGGTACGCGTCACCGCTCATGCCGAAGCCCACGAGTTCCGCATAGATGCGGGCGCCGCGTGCCTTGGCGTGTTCGTATTCCTCGAGCATCACGGCGCCGCCGCCCTCGGCCATCACGAAACCGTCGCGGTCCCTGTCCCAGGGACGGCTCGCGCGCTCCGGCTCGTCGTTGCGCAGCGACAGCGCCTTGGCCTGGCCGAAGCTGCCGATGCCGAGCGGCGTGAACGCCATTTCGGCGCCGCCGGCGATCATCGCGTCTGCGTCACCGTACTGGATCAGGCGCGCGGCGATGCCGATCGAGTGCGTCGAGGTCGTGCACGCCGTGACCAGCGCCAGGTTCGGGCCGCGCAGGCCGTAGTGGATCGAGGTGTGTCCCGCTGCGGCATTGATGATGCTGCCCGGGATGAAGAACGGGGAAATCTTGCGCGGCGATTGCGCCTCGAGGTACTTGGCCGTGTTCTCCTCGATCGTCGACAGGCCGCCGATGCCGGCGCCCATCGCGACGCCGATGCGCGCCGAGTTGGCCTCGGTGATCTCCAGCCCGGAGTCGCGGACTGCCTGCACCGCCGTTGCAAAACCGAACGGGACGAACGGATCGAACTTCCGCACGTCCTTCGCCGACATGTATTCCTCCGGCACGAAGCCCTTCGCCTCGCCGCCGATGCGGCACGGGAAGGCGCTCAAGTCGAGCCGCGTGATGGGCCCGATGCCGCTGCGACCGTTGACGATGCCCTCCCAGGCCGTGTCGACGGTGCTGCCGAGCGGGGAAACGATGCCTAAACCGGTAACGACGACCCTGCGCCTGGACAAAGTGTGCCCCCGGACGTGACGGTGGAGTGAAGAAAAATGCCGCGACCGCCCTCCGTGGCGGCCGGCGACGAGGCGCAGCTCAGGCCTGGCTGCGACGCTCGTTGATGTAGTCGATTGCCTGCTGGACCGTGGTGATCTTCTCGGCGTCCTCGTCCGGAATTTCGGTCTCGAATTCCTCTTCGAGCGCCATCACGAGTTCCACAGTGTCGAGCGAGTCAGCACCGAGGTCGTCGACGAAAGAGGACTCGTTGGTGACTTCCTCCTCCTTGACGCCCAGTTGCTCGGCGACGATCGCCTTCACTCGCTGTTCAATACTGCTCATTGTCGTTGGAATCCTTTGGAAGGAAATAAACCCAAGTGCCAGCCGCCCCGCGGGTCGGCCGGCATGGGGCGCGTATTCTATGTTAAGGCTCCCCGGGGGTCCAATTAGCGGGGAAACCCTTTCAAATCATGTACATACCGCCATTGACGTGCAGCGTTTCGCCCGTGATGTAGGCAGCTTCCGGCGACGCAAGGAACGCCACGGCGTTCGCAATGTCCTCCGGCGCCCCGAGCCGGCCGAGCGGCACCTGGCCGAGCAGCGCCGTTTTCTGCGCCTCGCCGAGCGCGTCGGTCATGTCCGTGACGATGAAGCCCGGCGCCACCACGTTGACGGTGATGTTGCGCGAGCCGACCTCGCGCGCGAGGCTCTTGGAGAAGCCGATCATGCCGGCCTTGGCCGCGGCGTAGTTGGTCTGCCCGGCGTTGCCCATCACGCCGATGACCGAAGCGATGTTGATGATGCGCCCGCGACGCGTCTTCATCATGCCGCGCATGACCGCCTTGCACGTGCGGTAGACGGCGCTCAGGTCGGTGTCGAGCACGGCCTGCCAGTCGTCGGCGCTCATGCGCATCAGCAGCCCGTCGCGCGTGACGCCGGCGTTGTTGACCAGGATCGAGGGCGTCCCCTCCGCCGCCTCGACCGTCTTGAAGCAGGCCTCCACGGCCGCGGCGTCGGCCACGTTCAGCACCACGCCGCGACCGGCGAGCCCCGCTTCCTGCAGGTAGGCGTCGATCGTCCGTGCACCGGCTTCGGTCGTGGCCGTGCCGACGATGCGGGCGCCGCGACGACCGAGTTCGAGCGCGATCGCCCGGCCGATGCCGCGCGTGGCGCCCGTGATGAAGGCGAATTCGTTGGCGAGCGATGTCATGCCTGTCCTCCGCACGCCTCGAGCGCCGCCGCGATCGACGCGGTGTCCTCGAGCGCGAGCATCTTTGTGTCGGGTTTGCGTTCGATGCGGCGGTTGAGCGAGGTCAGCACCTTGCCCGGCCCGCACTCGACGAAGGTCGTGCAGCCACTGCCGATCATCGCGCGCACGGTGTCTGCCCACCGCACCGGCTTGTACAGCTGCTCCTTCAGGGCCTGGCGGATACCGTCCGGGCTCGAGTGCGTGCGCACGTCGACCGTGTAGACCGCCGGCACGTTGGGCAGGCGCACCTCGACGCTGGCCAGGCGTTCGGCGAGCCGTTCGGCGGCGCCGACCATCAGGCTGCTGTGCGACGGCACGCTGACCGGCAGGACCACCGCGCGTTTGGCGCCGCGCGCCTTTGCAGCCTCGCACGCACGTGCGACGGCCGCGGCGTTGCCCGCGATCACGGTCTGGCCCGGCGCATTGAAATTGACCGGCTCGACCACCTCGCCCTGCGCCGCCTCGCGACAGGCCGCGTCGAGTTCCGCATCGTCGAGGCCGAGGATCGCCGCCATGGCGCCCTGCCCCAACGGCACGGCCTGCTGCATGACCTGGCCCCGAAACCGCACGAGGTCGACCGCGGTGCGGAAGTCGAGCGCATCCGAGCAGACGAGTGCCGTGTATTCGCCGAGGCTGTGCCCGGCCATCGCCACGGGGCGCGGCCCGCCCTGCGCGAGCCAGCTGCGCCAGGTCGCCACGCCGGCGGCAAGCATCGCCGGCTGCGTGCGCTCGGTCGCCGCAAGTTCGGTCTCGGGCCCGTCCTGACAGAGCGCCCAGAGGTCGTACCCGAGCACGTCGCTCGCCTCGGCGAAGGTCTCGCGGACGACCGGTGCGTTGGCACCGAGCTCCGCCAGCATGCCGACCGACTGCGAACCCTGGCCGGGAAAGACGAATGCCAATGACATCGGTGGGAATTCCACGTGACGGCCGTCGTGGCCGGGGCGCGCGATTATAACGAGGGCGCGACCCGGGGCTGCCGCAGGCCGATCGCGACCGCCGCCAGCGTGCCGCCGACGGCGCCGTAGGTGTGCGCGGCGTGGATCACCGGGATCGACATCGTCGCCTCCGTGAATGGCAGCGCGCCGAAGAGATGTTCCCAACCCAGCTTGAGCGCGAATGCCACGGAAACCAGCAGCGTGACCGGGTCGCGGTACCGCCACCACCAGCGCACGAGGCCGGCCGCCATCAGGCCGTGCAGCACGCCCGAAAAGCCGACGTACCACGCGAGTTGCGGCTCCAGTACGAGGAACCCGAGGTCGACCGCGAAGGTCGAAACGGCGAGGATCGCGCACCACTGCCCGGTCGTGTATTCCCGGACGAAGAGCCATGCCACGAGCGCGAGCCCGGCGAGGTTCCAGCCCAGGTGCGCAAGGTCGTGGTGGTACAGATGTCCCGTGACGAGCCGGCCGTATTCGCCGCCGGCGAGGATGGCGACACGATCGTAGGGCAGCGCGTCCCGGGCGACCGTGCCGAACCATTGCATGGCGACGAGCACGACCGCGAGCACCACGGGCGCGCGCCAGAGCTGGCGCGTATCGGCGTGTGTCAGGCGTCCCAGGTCCATGTGCGCGTCGGTCCGGCTCGGGGTGGTTTGCTATGATCCGCGCAATTTACCGCCTGCCACGGTTCGAGACATGACTACTGCACGTCCGTCGTTCGCCCACCGCCGCCACACCCTCGGCTTCACGCTGATCGAGATCATGGTCGTCGTCGTGATCCTCGGCATCCTCGCCGCGCTGGTCGCGCCGAACGTGATCCGCCGCATCGACGACGCCCGTGTCACCAAGGCACGACAGGACATCCGCGCGTACGAGACCGCGCTCAATCTCTATCGTATGGATAACTTCCGTTATCCGACCACCGACCAGGGGCTGCAGTCGCTCGTGACGCGCCCGAGCGACCCGAACATCCGCAACTGGAAGGAAGGCGGCTACATCGACGGCCTCAAGAAGGACCCGTGGGGCAACGACTACGCGTACATCGCGCCCGGCACGCGCGGTGGCGACTACGACCTGTACACGCTCGGGGCCGACGGCCAGCCCGGCGGCGAGGGCCCGGATGCCGACATCGGCAACTGGAACATCGAGCAGTAGCTCCTTGCGGCCCTACTCGGCCGCCCGCCGCGCCTCGGGGTTCACGCTGCTCGAGGTGCTCGTCGTCATCGTGATCATCGGCGTCATCACTTCGATGGCGGTGATCTCGGTGAAGGTGCTCGGCGGCGACCACGAAATGGAGCAGGAAGCCGAGCGGCTGCAGGCGATCCTCGTGCAGGTGCGCGAGGAAGCGACGCTGCAGAGCCGCGACCTCGGGCTGCGCGTCGACGAGACCAGCTTCGAGTTCCTCGAATACGACAGCCGCATGGAGCGCTGGCGCGCCGTGCTCGGCGATCCGCTGCTGCGCGAGCGCACGCTGCCGGGCGGGCTGCGCCTGGCACTGCGGCTCGAGGGTCGTTCGGCGAAACTCGAACCGCGCCAGCCCGAGACCGACCGCGACCCGATCTTTCCACAGGTGATCCTGCAGGCCTCCGGCGACCTGACGCCGTTCGACCTGCTCTTTTCGCGCGACGGCACCAAGGAACAGCGGCGCCTGAGCGGCACGCTCGAAGGCCGCATCGAACTGCACGACGACGCGCGCGAGCAGGCCCGCCGATGAGCACGCAACGCGGCTTCACGCTGATCGAGGTGCTCGCGGCGCTCGTGATCGTCGCGCTCGGCATGCTCGCCGCAATCCAGGCCGTCAACCAGACCGCGCGCAACGGCACCTACCTGCGCGAGAAGACCCTTGCCCACTGGATCGGCATGAACGTCGTCACCGAACGCCGGTTGCAGGCCTCGCCGCCCGACGTGGCCGAGTCGACCGGCCAGGTCGATTTCGCCGGCGCGAAGTGGCAATGGACCATGAAGGTCACGCAGACCGAAGTCGAGAGCATGCGACGCATGGATGTGTCCGTGCGGCTGGCGTCGGCGGACGAAAAGAGTTCGCTCGCCACGGTGTCCGGGTTCTACGGCGCCGCGATCGGCGCGGCCGGCGGCCAGAACCTGTCGTGGGTCGGCAACGGTGCACCGGGGACGGGCGGTCAGGCCGGCGGTCAGAACGACGAAGAAGAAGAGCCTCCAGGCCCTGTCCGCGACGACAGCAAGAGACCGAGCAGGCCTAGCGAGCCGCCGCCGGAGGACGAGGAATGACCCGCCCGGCCGTGTCGTCGAACGACTGCGGCGCGCCGCGCGGACAGCGTGGCTTCACGCTGCTCGAAGTGCTCGTGGCAATCGCGATCTTCGCCTTCGTCGGCGCGATGGCGATGACCGGTTACACGCAGCTGCAGCGACAGGCCGAATACCAGCAGCAGCGGCTCGAACGCGTGCGCGAGGTGCAGCGTGCCGTGCAGACGCTGACGCAGGACCTCACGCAGATCGAACCGCGCCCGATCCGCGAACCGCTCGGCCAGCAATACCTGCCGGCCGTGCTCGCGGGCGAGTCGGTCGACTACCGGATCGAGTTCACGCGTGCGGGCTGGTCGAACACGGCCGGCCTGCCACGCCCGACGCTGCAGCGCGTCGCCTATCGCGTCGATGCCGACGGCCTCTGGCGCGACCACTGGCGCGTGCTCGATCGCACGCAGACCTCCGAGCCCGTGCGCGTCAACCTGCTGAAAGGCGTGCGCTCGGTGCAGTTCCGTTTCCTGACGCCGGCGCGCGAATGGGTCGACCGCTGGCCGCAGCTGCAAAGCCAGGCCCCGGCCCAGCAGGACCGCGAGCGCCCGGCGGCGGTCGAGGTCACGCTCGACCTCGAGGACTGGGGCCTGATCCGGCGCGTCGTCGAGGTGGCCGGCTGATGCGCGCCGCGATGCCAGGCCGCGCGCGCCAGCGCGGCGTCGCACTGATCATGGCGGTGCTGATCGTGGCGCTCGCGACGATCCTCGCGATCAACGTCACGTTCAGCAGCATGGTCGACCAGCGACGCAGCGCGAACCTGTTCGCGCTCGACAACGGCTTCGAAGTCGCGCTCGGCGCCGAGGCCTGGGCCGCCGACTACCTGCGCAAGGACGCGCAGCAGTCGCAGCAGGACCATTTCGGCGAGGCCTGGGCCCAGACGCTGCCGCCGCTGCCCATCGACGAGGGCATCGGCACGATCGAGGGCCGGCTCGAGGACATGCAGGGCCGTTTCAACCTCAACAACCTGGTGTTCGCGGACGGCACGACCAACCAGCCGGCCGTCGAGCAGCTCGAGCGGATCCTCTCGATGCTCGAGATCGAGCCGTCGTGGGCCGCGATGATCGCGGACTGGATCGACGCCGACTCCAACCCGGGCTTTCCCGACGGCGCCGAGGACGCAGTTTACACGGGGCTCGACCCGCCCCATCTCGCCGCGAACATGCCGATCACGCGCGTGAGCGAACTGATGTCGCTGCCCGGGTTCGGCCTGGAGCGCTACCAGCGCCTGCGGCCGTACGTCGCGGCGCTGCCGGTCGGCACGACGCTGAACGTCTGCACTGCGCCCGGCATCGTCCTCGACGCGCTCTCCCAGTCGCAGCGGCAGTTCAGCATCGATCCCAAGAACCTGCAGACGCGTCGCAAGGACGCGTGTTTCCCGACGCTCGTCGACCTGCAGGGTACGCTCGGACAGACGGCCTACGACCAGCTCAAGGATTCGCTCTCGGAGCAGTCTTATTACTTCCGCGCGACGTTGTGGGTCACTATTGGCACTACCCAGTTCACCCTGTACAGTCTGCTCGCGCGCGGGGGTGCCGGGTCCATCAGGCCCGTTCTCCGCAGTTTCGGAGCCGAATGACCGTATGACAGAAACCCTGGTGATCCGACTCCGGTCGATCGACGACGCGCCGGCGTCCTGGCTCATCATCGACGGCAACGGCGCGCGCTCCGGCTCCCTGCAGAACGGCCCGATCGCCGACGCCCTCGGACTCGCCCAGGGCCGCCGCACGGTCATCGTGCTCCCCGCGTCCGAAGTGACGCTCGCCGAACCCGACCTGCCGCCCGTCCGCGGCGCGGCACGCCTCGCGCAGGCGGTGCCGTTCGCGCTCGAGGAGCACCTCGCGTCGGACCTCGAGAACCTGCATTTCGCGGTGGGAACGCGCAACCCGGCCGCGAGCGCCACCCCGGTTGCGATCGTCGCGCGCAGCACGCTCGAGCGCTGGCGTGCGGCCTGGGACGCGGCGGGCATCCATCCGGAAGCGGCATACGCAGAGTCGTCGCTCGTGCCGGCCGCGCCGAACGCGACGGTGCTCGTGCTCGACGAAGGCACGCTGCACGTCAAGCGTCCCGGCGAAGTCGCTTTCGCGCTCGACGCGCTCGCGCTCGGCGGCGCACTCGAGCTGGCGCTCGGCCCGGCCGACGACGAAGCCGGCGAACACGTCACTTTCTATGCGACCGCGGACGAGTACGAAGTCAACAAGGACACCATCGAGGCGTTGCGCGCGCGCACGGCCACGCTGCAGGTGAAGTTGCTGCCGGACGGTGCGCTGCCGCTCTTCGCCGCGCAGCTGCCGGCCACGAAACCGGTCAACCTGCTGCAGGGCATCTACTCCGCGCCGTCGACCTGGCACACCGGCTTCCGCCAGTGGCGAGTGCCGGCGGCGCTCGCGGTGGCGACGCTGCTCGTGTTCCTCGGCTCGCAGGGTTTCCAGCTCTGGCAACTGAGCCAGGTCAACAAGCGGCTCGACGCCGAGATCCTGCAGACGTTCAACTCGATCCTGCCGGGACAGCCGGTCGTCGATCCGCGCGCGCAGATCCAGGGCGTGCTCGCCCGTGCCGGCGGCGGTCACGGCGCACTGCTGCCGGCAGTCTCGCTGCTCGCGCAGGCAGTCGCGCAGGCGCCCTCCGCACGCGTCGAGGGCCTCAACTTCCGCGGCGGCGTGCTCGAGCTGCGCGTCATCGCACCGAACGTCGAGACGCTCGATGGCATACGCCAGACGATGAGCAGTCGCGGCGCAAAGGTCGAGCTGCAATCGACGACACCGCGGGAGAACAGCGTCGAGGGGCGGCTGCACGTGCAGCTGGGGGCGGCATGATGGACAAGGTCCGCGACTGGCTGGCGAACCTGAGCCCGCGCGAGCGCAACCTCGTGTACGCCGCCGGCGCGCTGCTCGGCGTGGCGCTGCTCTATCTCGTGCTCGTGCTGCCGTTCACGACCACGACGCGCAAGCTCTCCGCACGCGTCGAGCAGAAGACCAGCGACCTCGCCTGGATGCGCCAGGCGGCACCGCAGGCCATGGCCGCCGCCGGTCTCGCGTCGCGCAACACCGGCGAATCGCTGGTCGTGATCGTCGATCGCACCGCCCGCGAGGCCGGTCTCGGCACCGCGCTGCGCGACCAGAGCCCGAGCGGTGACGGTGGCGTGCGGCTGCGCCTCGAGGGCGCTTCGTTCGACACGCTGATCACCTGGCTCGTGAGCCTGCAGCAGCAGTACGGCGTCGCGGTCGACATCGCGATGATCGACGCGGTCGGGCCCGGCCTCGTCAACGCCACGTTCGGCCTGACCCAGCCGGGGGCTGCGGGCTGAGCGGGCGCGTCCTGCGCACCTCGACGGTCCCCGCGGTTGGAGTTCCCGTACCCGTGAAACGTCGCACCGGCTGGCTCGTCGTGCTGGGCCTGCTCGCCGTCGCCGCGTTCGCGCTGGCGACGCTGCCGGCGGTCGTGCTCAGCGGAACGCTGGCGCGCGCTGGCCTCACGGCCACTGCCTGGTCGGGGTCGATCTGGTCCGGCACCGCGCACGGCCTCGCCTGGAACGGTGCGGGGCTCGGGGATCTCGACTGGACGCTGACCCCGGCGCGCCTGCTGTCCGGTCGCGCCGCAGGGCACGCGCGCCTCGTGCGGGCCGACGGTTCCCTCGACACCGATTACGACGTCGGCCTGTTCGCGCAGGACGTGCGGCTCACGGGCGCGCGGTTCACGTTGCCGATCCAGGCGCTCGAAGCGCTGCCGCTCGGCGTGCCCAAGGGCTGGCGCGGTACGGCGAAAGGCGCATTCGACGAAGTGCACGTCACCGATCGATGGCCCGTCGCCGTCCGCGGCCTGCTCGAACTGGAGGGGCTCGTCTCCCCTGCCATGCGTGACGCGCCGCTCGGCAACTTCCAGGTGCGTCTGCCGCACCCGCAGCCCAGGCCATCGCTGTCGATCCAGGCCGACGACCGCAACCTCACGGCGCAGGTGCGGGACCAGGACGGCCCGTTCGCCGTCGACGGGCAACTGACGCTGAGTCCGGCCCGCGGGTTTTCACTCGAAGGCACGATCGCTCCGCGCGGCCCGGTGCCGCCCAGCGTCGAGCGCGTGCTGCAGTTGCTGGGCCCCGCCGATGCGTCGGGGCGCCGCGAGTTCAGCGTCGGCGGAAGCCTGTAGCGGCCGTCCGGCCTGCGCCTGTCGCGATCGGCAGGCTTCCAGTTCTCGCGACGACCGCCGCGACCAGCAGGGTTCCATTCGCGCGACGACCGCCGCTACGGGCCGGGCTCCCACTCGCGCCATGCCGAGAGCAGCGGGAAGTACAACCCGAGGCGGATCGGTTCGTCGCCCCAGCTGCGCAACAGCGTCGCATAGCGTTCCAGTTGCGGCCGGTAACGCGTGCGTTCGTTGTCGAGGAACTCCTCGAGGCCGGCGCCTTCGTGCGCGCTGGTCTTGTAGTCGACGATCCAGCGCGTGCCAGTCGTCACGTCGACGAACGTGCGGTCGACGACGATGCTCACCACCTCCTCGCCCCAACGCCCCGTGAGCCCGAGTTCCGATTGCGCGTCGCGATGCGTGCCGTGCAGCAGCCAGCGCCCACGCTCGTCCGCGAGCGTGCGCTGGACCGCCTCGAGCACGCGTCGTGCCGCCGCCTCACGCCGGTCGGCCGGCACGCCGAGTTCGGCGAGTTCCGCCGCGTAACGACGCAGCCACACGGCGCCCTCGTCCTCTGCGAGTTCGGCCGCGAGGACGGCAGACCTGGCGAGACGCTGCAGTTCGCGGTGCACGACGGTGCCGACGTGACGCGCGGTTTCCGACGCCCAGTCAAAATGGAGCACGGCCGTGCCCGGACCGTGGGCACGCTCACGCGTCGGCAACCGCGGCGCCGCCGGCAGCTGCGGCAGGACCCAGCCGTCCGGCACGCGCGGCAGCCGCGGGTCGCGTGCGATCACGAGGCCCTCCTCGCCCGCGATTGCATCGACGTCGACCAGCCGCGCGTCGAACGCGGCCGCCATTTCCGGCACGGCCCACAGCATTCCGAGCGCACTGCCTTCGTTCGGCGTGCGCACCGCGTACTTGCCGTCGCTTTCGTTGCGGTCGACCGCGCAACTGCCGAGCAAGTGCAGCGAGCGCTCGGCACGTGTCGCGGCGACGTACAGCAACCTGCGCTTCTCCTGCATCAGCTTCTCGCGCTCGAGACGGCCGAGCCACGCGTGCAGCGGGTTGGCCGTCCCGGCGCCAGCCTCGGCGATCGGCGCCACGATCAACCGGTGCCCGCCCGCCCCGGGCACCTTGAGCCAGCGCAACAGCGGCGCAGTGTCGGTACGACCGACGCGATCGAGGCCGGGCACGATCACGGTATCGAACTGCAGGCCCTTCGACTTGTGGATCGTGAGCAACTCGACGCGCGTCTGCGCGCTGGCCGGTGCCGGCGCATACAGCTTCTGCAACGCGAGCGCGAGCCGTCCGAGGTCGACAGGCTCGCCACGCGCATCGGCCTCGACCTGGTCGAGCGCGTCGAGGCAGGCGCGTGCCTCGTCGATGGCCCGCACGTCCGGCAACGTCGCCGGCCCGCCGAGGGCATGCCAGGCGCGTTCGACCGCATCGCGCAAGCCGAGCCGCGCCCGCTCTTCCACTGCGCGCTCCAACACCGGCAGGCAGCGTTCGAGCCGTGCGCGCGCGCCGGCGTCGAGCCGTGCTCGACGCGGCTCTTCCTGCATCAGTCGCAGCGTCGTCGCCTGACGATCGTCGCCGAGCAGTGCGTGGCAGTCGGCGAGGCGCAACCCGCACCATGGCGCACGCAGCACGCCGAGCCAGGCCGCGCGATCGCCCGGATGTGCGAGCGCGCGTGTCAGCGCCAGCAGGTCGAGCACGACCGGGCGCTCGGCCAGCGGGTCGATGTCGGTGGCCTGGTAGCGGACGCCACGTCGCGAGAGTTCCGCGACGATCTCGAGCAGGTCGCCGCGCCCCTGCACCAGGATGCCGATGCGACCGGTGGCGCTGGCCGCGAGCCGTGCCTCGACCAGGTCGGCAACCCGACGCGCTTCCACCAGGCGGCTGCTGCGCAGGAATGCGTGGATCGTCACGCCGCTGTCGTCGACGTCGCGTGCCGTGGGTGCCGCCACGCTTTCGGCAAACCGCACGGCGCCGCGCAGCACGTCGTCGTGCCGCGGCAACACCGTGGCAAAGCAGCCATTGACCCAGTCGACGACCTGCGGCGTCGAACGGAAGTTGACCCGCAGCGTCAGCGGCTCGAGCGCCAGCGATCCGAGCCCGTGGTCGCGCACGCCCAGGAACAGGCCCACTTCCGCATTGCGGAAGCGGTAGATCGACTGCATCGGATCGCCGACGAGGAACAGCGTGCGGCCGTCGCCTGGCTCCCAGCCCGCGGTCAGGCCTTCGAGCAGTTGCACCTGTGCCTCGGAGGTGTCCTGGAACTCGTCGACCAGCACGTGACGCACGCGCGCATCGAGCGCAAGCGCGGTGTCGGTCGGCTCGTCGGCGGTGCCGAGCGCCTGCCGCGCGGCCGCCGCGAATTCCGGGTAATCGGCCGTGCGTCGCTCGGCGAACACCGTCTTGAGCTCCGCCGCCGCGACGCGCAGCACGAGCAGCAGCGACTTGAGCACGCGCCATTCCGCGTCCTGGTAACGCGACGGTGGCAGGTCGCGCGCCGCGTGCAGCAGTTCATGCAGTTCGGTGGACTCGGCGAACTGCGCTGCCGCGGCCTCGAGCCGCTGCTTCAGCGCCTCGAGTTCCGGCCGCTTCCTGTCCTTGGGCAACACGCCGACACCGCGATTGAACGTCTTGCGCGGCGTGCCTGTCGTGGTCAGCAGGAACGACGCGAGGCCCTGCCAGCGCGGCACGTCGTCGGGGTCGACGCCCGGTGTGTGCTGATCGCACTGCAGGATGCGCGATTGTGTCTCGCCCGCCTCCCGCAGCACCTGGGCGGCATTGGCCGCGTAACCGCACAGCTCCTCGAGCAACGCGAGTGGAAACGCACCGGCGAGCGACTCGAGGTGCGCGACGATCAGTTCGCGTCGACCCGCCTCGAGTTCTTCGCGCACCGCGCCCTCGTCACCGTAGGCGGAGACGTCTGCCGGGAGCACCGGCAGCCAGGCCTCGCGTCGCGCCAGCATGCTGGCGACCAGTTGCGCGAGACGGCCGACGTCGTTGTCGAGGTGCTGCAGCAGTTCTGCGACCGCGGCACCGACGCGCGGCTCGTCCGCGGGCAGGTGCATGAGCAGCCGCTCCGCCGCGAGCCGGTACAGCTCCGTGCCGTCCTCGT
>DATMIB010000215.1:0-19204 GCA_035554635.1 Steroidobacteraceae bacterium
ACCGAGTACGGGCTCTACTACCCGCTGATCTCGGTCGGCTACGTCGCCGGCAACTGGGCGCTGAACCGCTTTTCGGGTCGTGGCCAGCAGTGGCTGATCGGCTTCGGCGTCGCGCTGCAGTTCGTCGCCGCGGTCGCGGCGCTGGCGTTCGTCGCGGCCGGCCTGACTCATCCGCTCTGGATCTTCGGGCCGATGGGCGTCCTCTATTTCGGCCAGGGGCTGTTCATGCCGCACCTGACGGCCATCGCCGTGAGCCAGGCGCCCACGCACGCGACGGGCGTCGGCTCGAGCACGCTCGGCTTCCTGAACCAGCTGGTCTCGGCGCTGTGCGTCCAGGCCATGGGCGTCTTTGGTGCCGACTCCGCGCTGCCGATGCTCGTGTTCGCGGTCGGCGCCGCCGTCTTCCAGTGGCTCGTGCTGCGGTGGTCGCCGCCGTTGCAGGCGTCAGAACGCGGGCCCTGACGGCAAGCGCCCCGGATCACCGCGTACACGGGGGACGCCGAGGGGCCGTGCTATCGTTCGCGGCTCGTCCGGCAACTCGCCCAGCAGATTCCCGACCATGATCGAGTACCTCGGCAGCCCCGATTTCGTCCACGGCACGCCCGCCCGCGTCGGCATCCTGCTGGTCAACCTCGGCACCCCGGCCGACCCTTCGCCCGCCTCGGTCCGCAAGTACCTCGCCGAGTTCCTCTGGGACCCGCGCGTGATCGAGCAGCCGCGAGTGCAGTGGTGGCTGATCCTGCACGGCATCATCCTGCGCACGCGACCAAAGCGCAGCGCCCACGCCTACCAGAAGATCTGGACGCCCGGGGGCTCGCCGCTGCTGCTCGAATCCCGCGCGCTCACAGAGGGGCTCGCACGTCGGCTGGAGGCGCGGTTCGGCGCCGACACCGTGACGGTCGACCTCGCGATGACCTACGGCGAGCCGTCGATCCGCGCTGCGCTCGAACGACTGCGCGCGCAGAACGTGCAGCGCCTGCTGGTCCTGCCCTTGTACCCGCAGTACTCGTCCACCACGACCGGCAGCATCTTCGAGCTCGTGACGCGCGAACTCGGTCGCTGGCGCTGGATGCCCGAGCTCCGCTTCGTCAACCAGTACTGGGAGCACGACAGCTACCTGCAGGCGATCGCGGACAGCATCGAGGAGCACTGGCGCCAGCACGGTCGCAAGCACCTGCTCTTTTCGTTCCATTCGATTCCGAAGCGCTATTTCCTCGGCGGCGACCCGTACCACTGCTTCTGCCAGGGCACCGCGCGCCGCGTCGTCGAGCGGCTCGGGCTCGCACCGGGCGACTGGTCGATCGGCTTCCAGTCGCGTTTCGGCCGCGAGGAATGGCTCAAGCCCTACGTCGACGTGCTGCTGCACGAGTACGCGCAGGGCGGCCCGAAGCGGGTGACGGTGGTGTGCCCGGGCTTCGCGACCGACTGCCTCGAGACGCTCGAGGAAATCAGCATGCAGAACCGCGAGGCCTTCCTGGCGGCGGGCGGCGAGGCCTTCGATTACGTGCCGTGCCTCAATTCGAGCGCGGCCAATGTCGCCGTGCTCGAGGACGTCGTGCTGCGTCACACCGGGGGCTGGCCCCTGCCGGTGCGCCCGGACGACGAGGCTCGACGCGCGACTGCCCGCGAGCGTGCGCTCGCGCTGGGCGCCACGCGCTGACACCCCTGCCCGCGCGTGTTGTCGCAGTTCCTCGAACTCGGCATTGCGACGCGCGACGTCGCCGCGGCGCTGGCCTTCTACGAGTCGCTCGGTTTCGTGCAGGCGCCGGTCGGCGAAGCGTGGCCCCACGCTTACGCGGTCGTGACCGACGGGCGCCTGTGCCTCGGACTGCACGGCCTCGACTTCGAGGAGCCACGGCTCACGTTCGTCGCGCCGAACCTGCGCACGCGGCTCGGCCGATTGCAGGACCTCGGCATCGAGGTCGAACACACCCGGCTCGACGATCTCTCGTTGAACGAGGTGACCTTCCGCGACCCCGCGCATCACCTCGTTCGCCTGCTCGAGGCGCGCACGTTTTCACCGCCAACCCTGGAGCCGCACCAGGAAAGCGTGCTCGGCTATTTCGAGGCATACCTGCTCGCGACCGAGGACCCGGCCGCTGCGGGACGGTTCTGGGAACGACTGGGTTTCGTCGCCTTCGCCGGGGACGACGCCACGACGGGACGGGTCGTCGCCAGCAGCCGCGACCTCAACCTCGCGTTCGAGGACCTCGCGCTCGACGCACCGTTGCTGTGCTTCACCGCCGCCAACATGCCCGAACGGATTGCAGCACTGCGCGAACGGGGCTTGGCATTCGCCCGCCGGCTGCCCCGCGCATTGGCGGAAACCGACCGCGAGGCCGCGCTGCTGCAGGCGCCGGACGGGGTGCACCTGCTGCTCCTGCAGGCCGATGAGTAGAATTCCCCTCGGGTCTCCACAGCTGTGAGATGAGAAATGCCATTGCGCAACACCGCGGATGCCTACGGCAGCCTGGCCAAGTTCCTGCATTGGGCGATCGTCGTGCTGATCGTGTCCCAGTGGTTCCTCGTCGAGGGCGCCGAGGAAGCCGCCAAGGGCTCGCCGGAACGTGCCGCCCTGATGGGATGGCACATGTCGTTCGGCCTGCTGGTGCTGCTGCTAGCGGTCGCGCGGATCGCCTGGAAGGCAATCAACGGCGGACGTCCCGCGCCGCTCGGTGAGGTCGCTTGGCAACGCAAGGCCACCGCGGCCGGGCATGGCATCCTCTACCTGCTGATCCTGCTGCAGCCGATCAGTGGCTGGCTCGTGGTCTCGACCGCGGGACGCCCGGCCAGTTTCTTCGGCTGGTTCGCGTTTCCCGCCCTTGCCGCCGAGAACCACGACCTGCACGAAACGCTCGAGGGCGTGCACGAGGCGTTGTTCAATGCGCTCGTCGTGGTGGCCGTCGTCCACGTCGCGGCGGCGCTGTACCACCACGTCCTGCTCAAGGACGACACGCTGCGCCGGATGCTGCCGTTCGCGGGCCGTCGCGGCTGAGGTGCGCCGGGCGCGTCGGGGGCAGCTGGGCGCCTGCCGCACGACCGCCGCCCCGGGGCGGCGCGCCGGTCCCGGTATCGGGACTACCACACACGCAAAACGGGCATAGAATCCCGTAACGCTGCGCCTGGCAGCTGCAAGTCACAACATCGGGACAGGGAGTCTCACATGTCCTTACGTCGCATGAGGATCGACGCCAGCCCGGTGCTGCTGGTGGTCGCGGCCGTGTTCGTGCTGGCGGGCTGCCAGAAGAAGCAGGAGGGTGTCGCACCGGACGCGACCGCACCGGCGGCTGCGGCATCGGAAGCGCTCGAGGGCCAGGTCGACATCGTCGCGTGGCCCGGTTACATCGAGCGCGGCGAGACTGACAAGAACTACGACTGGGTCAGCGCGTTCGAGCAGGACACCGGCTGCAAGGTCAACATCCGGACCGCCGGCACGTCCGACGAAATGGTGTCGCTGATGACCCAGGGCGGTTACGACCTCGTCACCGCCTCGGGTGACGCGTCGTTGCGCCTGATCCGTGGCGGCACCGTGCAGCCGATCGACGTGGGCCGCGTACCGAGTTACGCGAACGTCGACGAGCGACTCAAGAACGCGCCCTGGCATTTCGTCGACGGCAAGCATTTCGGCACGCCCTACCAGTGGGGCCCGAACGTGCTGATGTACAACACGAAGGTGTTCCCGGCCGCGCCGACCTCCTGGGCGGTCGTGTTCGAGGAGCAGAAGCTGCCCGACGGCAAGAGCAACAAGGGTCGCATCCAGGCCTACGACGGCGCGATCTACATCGCCGACGCGGCGCTGTACCTGATGGCGAAGCAGCCCGCGCTCGGCATCAAGGATCCGTACGCGCTCAGCGAAGAACAGTACGCGGCCGTGCTCGCACTGCTGCGACAGCAGCACCCGCTCGTGCACCGCTACTGGCACGACGCCAACGTGGCCGTGCAGGACTTCACCAACGAAGGCGTGGTCGCGTCGGGCTCGTGGCCGTTCCAGGTCAACACGCTCGTCGCCAACAAGCAGCCGATCGCAAGCGTGGTGCCGGCCGAGGGCGCCACGGGCTGGGCCGACACGACGATGCTCGCGACCAGCGCGAAACATCCCAACTGCGCCTACAAGTGGATGGAGTGGTCGCTCAATGCAAAGGTGCAGGGCGACGTCGCCGCGTGGTTCGGCTCCGTGCCCGCCGTGCCGGCGGCCTGCAAGGGCAACGCGCTGCTCGGCGACACGGGTTGCGCGACGAACGGCTTCGACAACTTCGACAAGATCCATTTCTGGCGCACGCCGGAGGCCGCGTGCGCGCAGGGCACGTGCGTGCCGTACAGCCGCTGGGCCACGGACTACGTGGCGGTGATGGGCGGACGCTGATCACCTCGCCCGCCGGGCGTGCGCCGTCGCCCGGCGCACGCCCGTCACCCAGGGCACGGCCATGACCGCCGCCGCGATCGTCCTTAACGAAGTGTCCCGCGCCTTCGGCGCGGTCGTCGCGCTCGACCGCGTGTCGCTCGAGATCGCCGCGGGCGAGTTCTTCGCGCTGCTCGGCCCCTCGGGCTCGGGCAAGACCACGTGCCTGCGCATCGTCGCGGGATTCGACGAACCCGACAGCGGCCGCGTCCTGCTCGACGGCGAGGACGTCACGCATGCGCCGCCGTTTCGTCGCGACGTCAACACGGTGTTCCAGGACTACGCGCTGTTTCCGCACATGACGGTCACGGACAACGTCGCCTACGGCCTCAAGGTGCGCGGCGTCGCGTCGGCCGAGCGATTGCACCGCGCGCGTGAGATGCTCGACCTGGTCCGGCTCGGCGAACACGGCGCGCGGCGACCGCACCAGCTCTCGGGCGGACAGCGGCAACGCGTCGCACTGGCACGCGCACTGATCAACCGGCCCAAGGTGCTGTTGCTCGACGAGCCGCTCGGTGCGCTCGACCTCAAGCTGCGCGAGGAAATGCAGGCCGAGCTCAAGGGCCTGCAGCAGCAGCTCGGCATCACGTTCGTGTTCGTGACGCACGACCAGGGCGAGGCACTGAGCATGGCCGACCGCGTCGCCGTTTTCAGCCAGGGCCGCATCGAGCAGCTCGACACGCCGCGCGCGCTCTACAACCGGCCACGCACGGCCTTCGTCGCGAGCTTCGTCGGCAGCGCCAACGTCGTGACCGCGGAGGTGGCACGCGAACTGACGGGACGGCCACAGGCGTTTGCGATCCGTCCCGAGCTGATCGAGCTCGCCCCGGTCGATACGGCGCTCGCAGACGGTGCCGTGCGCTGTGCCGGCACCGTGCTCGACGTGCTGTACCACGGCGCCAGCAGCCGCTGTCGCGTGCGGCTCGGCAACGGCACGACGCTGGCGGTGGCCCGTCCCGAGCAAGCCACTGCGGTGCCGGGTCTCGCCGCCGGGGCGCCGGTGCAGCTGGCGTGGCGTCCGGAGCACGCCGTGCCGCTGCAGGACTGACCGATGCGCAGCCGGGCGTACTCGATGCAGGGACGCAGCGTCTTCTACTTCGCGCTGCTGCTGGCGCCGCCGCTGCTCTGGCTCGGCATCGTCTACCTCGGATCGCTGTTCACGCTGCTGCTGCAGAGTTTCTACGCGATCGACGAGTTCACCGCGCGTGTCGTGCCCCAGGTCACGCTGGCGACCTACGAAGTGCTGCTGACCCGGCCGGCGCACATCGACATCATCCTGCGCACGGTTGCGATGGCCGTCGCGGTCACGCTCGCCGCTGCGGTCGTTGCGTTCCCGGTCGCCTGGTACATGGCCCGCTATGCGGGCCCGCGGCTCAAGGCACTGTTCTACGTCGGCGTGATGTTGCCGATGTGGACCAGCTACCTGGTCAAGGTGTACGCGTGGCGGCTCATGCTCGCCAAGCAGGGCATCGCGAGCTGGGGCTTCGACCAGCTCGGGCTCACGGGCACGCTCGATCGCATGCTTGCCGTGCCGGTCGTCGGCGGCCCGTCGCTGGCTTCGTCGTATCTCGGCATGTTCGTCGTGTTCGTCTACATGTGGCTGCCGTTCATGATCCTGCCGCTCGCCGCCGCGCTCGAGCGCGTGCCGGCGTCGTTGCTGCAGGCGTCCGCCGACCTCGGCGCCACGCCCAACCAGACGTTCCGCCACGTCGTGCTGCCGCTGGCACTGCCGGGGCTCGCGGCCGGATCGATCTTCACGTTTTCGCTGACACTCGGCGACTACATCATCCCGAGCGTGGTCGGCGCACCCGGCTACTTCATCGGCATGATGGTGTACCAGCAGCAGGGCACCGCCGGAAACCTGCCGCTGGCCGCGGCGTTCTCGGTCGTCCCGATCGTGCTGATCGCGTCGTACCTCGCGCTCGCGAAGCGACTCGGGGCCTTCGATGCGCTCTGAACGCCGCAGGCCGCCACGGTGGGAGCGCGCCTCGCCACTGACGAAAGTCGCGGCCGCCGCCGGACTGCTGTTCCTGCATGCGCCGGTCTGGGTGATCGTGCTCTATGCCTTCACGACCGAGGACCGCACCTACCAGTTCCCGCCGCCCGGGCTGACGCTGCACTGGTTCGAGGTCGCCTTCGCACGCAGCGACATCTGGGCCGCCATGCGCCTCTCCCTGCTCGTCGCAGCCGCAGCGACGCTGCTCGCGATCGTGCTCGGCACGCTCGCGGCCTTCGCGCTCGCACGCCGGTCGTTTCGTGGCAAGGAATCGATCACGCTGCTGTTCGTGCTGCCGATCGCGCTGCCCGGCATCCTCACCGGTCTCGCGCTGCTGAGCGGCATCCGCACGCTCGGGCTCGAGCCCGGCTTCTGGACCATCGTCGCCGGCCACGCGACGTTCTGCCTCGTGATCGTCTACAACAACGTCGTCGCGCGGTTGCGGCGGATCCCGGCGAGCTGGATCGAGGCCTCGGGTGACCTCGGCGCCCGTGGCCATCAGACGTTCCGCTACGTGCTGCTGCCGCAGATCGCAAGTGCGCTGCTCGCGGGCGGCATGCTCGCGTTCGCGCTGTCGTTCGACGAGATCATCGTCACGTTGTTCACGGCCGGCCACCGCCAGACGCTGCCGATCTGGTTCTACGGCGAGCTGTTCCGGCCGCGCGAGCGCCCCGTGACCAACGTCGTCGCCGTCGTCGTGATCCTGGTGACGGTGGCGCCGATCCTCGGCGCGTATTGGCTGACCAAGCCGGACGAAAACGAGAGTGGCTAGAGTTCAGAGTCTAGAGTCTAGTCGGAAGCGTAGGCCGCATGCGGCGGCCGCACGGCGCCTCCGACTGAACTCTGAACTCTGGACTCTGAACTCTTTCCTGGAGCTGCGCATGCAAACGAAGCTGCTCATCAACGGTTCGCTCGTCGCGGGCGAAGGCAAGGTCGAGGACGTCCTGAACCCGGCGACGGGCAAGGCGCTCGCGCGTGTCGCCGAGGCGTCGCGCGCGCAGGTCGACGCGGCGGTCAAGGCGGCGGACGCGGCTTTCGACGGCTGGGCCCGCACGGCACCCAAGGACCGGGCAGCCCTGCTGCTCAAGCTCGCGGACCGGATCGAGGGCGACGGTGCCGCGTATGCGAAGCTCGAATCGCAGAACTGCGGCAAGCCTTACCTCGCTGCACTGAACGACGAGATCCCGGCGATCGCCGACGTGTTCCGCTTTTTCGCGGGCGCGTGCCGCACGCTCACCGGCGCGGTCGCGGGCGAGTACCTGTCCGGCTACACGAGCATGATCCGGCGCGATCCGGTCGGCGTCGTCGCCTCGATCGCACCGTGGAACTACCCGCTGATGATGGCTGCGTGGAAGCTCGCCCCGGCACTCGCGGCCGGTAATACGGTCGTGATGAAGCCGTCGGAACAGACGCCGCTCACGGCGCTCGCGCTCGCGGAGACGCTCGCCGAGCTGTTCCCGGCCGGGGTCGTGAACATCGTGTGCGGTCGTGGCGCGAGCGTCGGCGCACCGCTGACGCGGCACCCGAGGGTGCGGATGATTTCGCTGACCGGCGACGTCGCGACCGGCGGCAAGATCCTCGCGCAGGCCGCCGACGGCATCAAGCGCACGCACCTGGAACTCGGCGGCAAGGCGCCCGTGATCGTGTTCGACGACGCCGACCTCGAGAGCGTGGTCTCGGGCGTGCGCACGTTCGGCTACTACAACGCGGGGCAGGACTGCACCGCGGCGTGCCGCATCTACGCGGGCGCGAAGGTCTACGACAGGCTCGTCGCGGACCTTTCGAGCGCGGTGAGCACGATCAAGACGGGAATGCAGACGACGAAGGACGTCGAGATGGGCCCGCTGATCAGCGCGGAGCAGCGCAGCCGCGTCGCCGGTTTCGTCGCGCGCGCGAAGAAGCAGAAGCACATCGAGATCACCGCCGGCGGCAACCCCGGCAGCGGCGCCGGCTTTTTCTACGAGCCGACCGTCGTTGCCAACGCCAGGCAGTCAGACGAAATCGTCCGTCGCGAAGTGTTCGGGCCCGTCGTGTCGGTGACACGGTTCAAGGACGCCGACGAGGCCGTGCGCTGGGCCAACGACTCCGACTACGGACTTGCGTCGTCGGTCTGGACGCAGGACGTCGGCAAGGCGATGACCGTCGCCTCGCGCCTGCAGTACGGCTGCACCTGGATCAACACGCACTTCATGCTGGTCAGCGAAATGCCGCATGGCGGGCTCAAGCGCTCGGGCTACGGCAAGGACCTTTCGGCCTACGCACTCGAGGACTACAGCGTCGTGCGCCACGTGATGGCGAAGCTCTGAACGACGACGATCGGCACGCCGGCGACTGCGATGACGTACGCGGCCTCGCGCCGCTGCGGGCGCCGCCAAGTGCCACCGATTCGGTCCAAGTCGTCACTTGCCTGTCATCCGGCAAAGGCATGATGCAAGCGTCCGGAAAGGATCGCCACCGCGAGTCGGTCGAGCCCTCCGGCGGCAAGCCAGACCGTGGGCCGAGAGGCAGCATCAGCCGATAGACGGCAGCAGGGACGGATGCGCTAAGCCCTCGACGCCCGATCCGTATCCGGAGCAGGCGCCCCCTGCCTGCTCCGGTTTTTTTTCGTTGCCGATGCAACCCTTCGCCGCGACGCGGCATCCCAAAGGCGCACCCGCACCGAGGAAGCGCCCGATGACGAGTCGTGTCCGCCTGCTGCCGAACCTGCTGCTGGCCAGCGCCCTGCTGGTCTTCGCCCTCCCGGCCGATGCCTGGGACGCCTGCAGGCACCAGGCCGACCGACGCGCGAGCGTCGACGCCACCGGCGCAACGAGCGTGGTCATCAATGCACGGGCCGGCGACCTGGACCTGCGCCCCTCGGCCTCACGCACGCTCGCGGTCGCGGGGCGTGCCTGCGCGTCGAGCGAAAAGTTCCTGCAACAGACCGACGTCAGCGTTCGACGCGAGGGCACCGTCATCCGCGTCGACGTGCTCGTGCCGGACGAGATGGTCGGCATCGGCGTGTTCTATGCCTCGCTCGACCTCACCGTCGATGTGCCGCGCGGGCTGCCGGTGGAGCTGACCGACTCGAGCGGCGACATTGCCGCGAGCGACGTGCGCATCGCGAAGCTGACCGACAGCTCCGGCGACGTCGTGCTGCACAAGCTTTCCGGCGACATCGAGATCTGGGACAGCTCGGGCGACATACGCATCGAGGACACTGCCGGGCGCGTGCAGGTGCGCGACAGCTCGGGCGACATCGTGATCGTCGGCGCGGTCGACGTCGTCGTGCCGAACGACAGTTCCGGTGACATCACCGTCCGGCGCGTGAGCGGCGACGTGCTCATCGAGCAGGATTCCTCGGGCGACATCCGCGTCTCGGACGTCGGCGGCGACGTGACGGTGCTCGGCGATTCGAGCGGCGACGTCAAGGTGTCCTCGATACGGGGCAGCGTGCGACTGCCCGACTGAGCCCGGCTGTCACCTCACCTCAGCCAGCAACCCATCGATCATGTGCTGCGCCTGCCGCGCGTAACCGCCGCCGAACAGCACGTGGTGGTTGAGCACGTGGTAGAGGTTGTAGAGCGTCGTGCGCGTCCCCGCACCAGGGTCGGGCGGCCACGCAGCCTCGTACGCGGCGTAGAACGCGCGCCCGAAGCCGCCGAACAGCCGCGTGAAGGCGATGTCGGTTTCGCGGTCGCCGAAATACACGGCGGGGTCGTAGATCACCGGTTCGCGTGATCGCGCGAGCGCCGACCAGTTGCCGCCCCAGAGGTCGCCGTGCAGCAGCGACGGCACCGGGCAATGGTCCTCGAAGAATTGCCCGCAACGATCGAGCAGCCGCTCGCCGCGATCGACGATGCGGGGGTCGAGCCCGGCGGCCTGCGCGAGCGTGAGCATGTGGCCGAGCCGACGCTGCCGGTAGAACCGCACCCAATCGTCGTCCTCGGCGTTCGGCTGCGGGGTGGCGCCGAGCGTATTGTCGCGCGACCAGCCGAACCTCGCGGCCTGCACGCGATGCTGCGAGGCCAGGCGCTCGCCGAGCCGTGCCTGCACTTCGGGGCTAGCGGCGTCCGGCGGCGACAGGGCGAGCCATTCGAGCGCGAGCACGGCGGTGCCCGCGACGAGCCCGACCGCGTGCACGCAAGGCACGCGCAGTGCCTGCGCCTCGCGCAGCGACTCCAGCCCCGCGGCCTCGACCTCGAACGCGGCCAGCTGCGACGCCGCGGCGACCTTGACGAAGGCATCGCCACCCGCGGCGGGCCAGCGCAGGCACCGGTGCACGCTGCCGCCGTGCACCTCGCCCGCGGGTCGCGACGCGTGACGGTGGCCGGTCTGCTCGCCGAGCCAGCGGCCGAGCGCGTGGTGTCGTTCCGCCTCCATGCTGGCCTCGAAACCGCGACGCGGACTGTCGCGCCTGTGCTCAGGCCGTGTGACGCGCGTGGATGCGCCGTGCCTGCTCGCGCAGCACCCGGCCGAATCCCTGCGACTCGCAGAAGACCTCGAGCATGGCGAGGTCCGGCGCCTGCCGTCGCAGGTCGCCGATCTTCGCCACCGGCAGCGGCATGTCGCAGGCGATTTCGGTCAGCCGGCGCGACAGGAACGCCGCCTCGCGGTGCTGCTTGAGGCTGTCCGCGACGAAGCCGGCGCCACGGAACTTGAGCTTGCGCACTTCCTCGAGGTTCTCGAACACGCCCGGCAGCGTGTCGAAGTGCTTCAGCAGCTTCTGTGCCGTCTTGCGGCCCACGCCCGGCACGCCGGGAATGTTGTCGACCGCGTCCCCCATCAACGCGAGGAAGTCGGCCATGCGCTCCGGCACCACGCCGAAGCGCTCCTCGATGTCGGCATAGCCGTAGCGAACGTCGGCGACGGCGTCCCAGTAAACGTCGACCGGCGACAACAACTGCGTCAAGTCCTTGTCGCGGCTGACGATCGTGACCGGCAGGCCCGCCACGCGCGCCCGCGTCGCGAGCGTGCCGATGATGTCGTCGGCCTCGTAGCGCGAACTGCCGAACTGGACGACGCCGAGCGCCGTGCAGGCCTCGCGACAGAGCGCGAACTGGCGCTTGAGCTCGACCGGGGCGGGGTCGCGGTTGGCCTTGTACGACGGATAGATCTCGTTGCGGTAGCCCACTTCGAGGCTCTCGTCGAACGCCACCGCAATGTGGCGCGGCGATTCGCGTTCGAGCAGTTCGCAGAGAAACCGCGCGAAACCGAGCACGGCGTTGACCGGGTTGCCGTCGCGATCGACCACGTCGACCGGCACCGAGAACCACGCACGGAAGATGAAAACGCTCGCGTCGACCAGGTACAGCACTTCAGGTTTCCCAGGCGGGCCCGCGGCCCGTCATGCATAGATGCCTGCGAAAATCGCGACGGCAGGCTCGCCGTTGCGCATGCAGCGCTTCGCTTGGTGCATGCACCGGCACGGACCGTCCCCGGTTGCCATGGTCGTGGGCGCGGAGCACGGAGAACAGGGTCATGGGCGCGGAGAATAAGAGATCGGGCGACAGCGTGGCACGCCGTCTCGCCGACGACGCCCGGCGCACGGCGTGCGACCATGATGCCCATGGTGACCGTCGCCCTGCCGCTTTTCACGTCCGACCACGCGCACGCCTGTCGCATCGTCCCGATCGGGCGCGAGCACCTCGCGGGTTTTCACGCGGCGCTCGACCGCATTGCGCGCGAAGGACGCTACCTGGCGATGCTGGAGGCGCCCTCGTTCACGCGGACCCGGCGCTTCGTGCTGGACAGCCTGCGCAATGGGGCCATCCACGTCGTCGCCCTCGTCGACGGCGAGGTCGTCGGCTGGTGCGACCTGCGGCCCAAGGCCGCGGTGACGCAGCAGCACAGCGCCGTGCTCGGCATGGGCGTGGTATCGGAACACCGGGGCGAGGGCCTCGGCTCGCGGCTGCTGGCCACGACACTGGACCTGGCCGATGCGCGCGGCCTGCGTCGTGCGGAACTCGTCGTCCGCGCCGACAACGTTCCGGCGATCGCGCTGTACCGACGCTTCGGGTTCGTCGTCGAAGGCCATTGCCGTCAGTACCTGCGCCACGGCGGCGTCGATCACGACGCACTGCTGATGGCGCGGCTCGTGTCGCCACGGCCGGACTGAGTCCGTCGCGCGCTGGCGATGTCGCACCAGAACTGCCGGCGCGGTCCTCCCCACGGACCCGATACCGGACGGATCGCGCCGTTATAATGATGCGGTGCGGCAGGACGGGCTCGCCCGGCCGGGACCGTGCTTCCAACCCATTGGTCGGCAATTCGATTTGACACACGGTCCGTGTCGGCACGCAGGTGCCGGGATGCAGCCGGTCGACGAGAACGCATGTCTTCCCACCTCAAGACGCCACCGATGCGTCTGCTGCGGGCGTTTTGCCTCGCGGCCCGACATTCGAGTTTCAAGGACGCGGCCGACCGTCTCGCCCTGACGCCTTCTGCCGTCAGCCACCAGGTCAAGGAGCTCGAGGAGCAGCTCGGCGTCACGCTGTTCGAGCGCCGTACGCGCGCCGTCGAGCTGACGCCGATCGGTCGCCAGTTGCTCGACGACCTCGAGCCGGCGCTCGAGGCCGTTTCGGTCGCGATCGCGCGTACCGCGCGCAGCGGCGCGGCCCGTCGCCAGCTCTCGGTCGTGATGCCGCCGTTCTTCGCGAGCGAGCTGTTCGCGCCGCGCCTGCCGGACTTCCATGAGCGTCACCCGCACATCGACCTGCTGGTCGACTCGAGCGATCCGCGACCGGTCCAGCACCCGGGGTTCAGCGACTTGTCGGTGATCCTCGCGTCGCAACCGCCCGAGGGCAGCGAGCTGCAGGCGGTGCGCCTGATGCCGCTGCAACTGGTCGCTGTCGCCGCACCGAAGGTGGTCGCCGCCATGGCGGGCAAGCGCGGTGCCCGGGCGTTCGACAACCAGACGCTGATCATGCATCGCAGTTTCCGCTCGGACACCTGGGACGACTGGCTCGGGCAGTTCCGGCTCGACCTGCGACGGCTCAAGAGCGTCGTGGAGTTCGACAACATGACTGCAGTGGCACGTGCCACCGAACGCGGTGGCGGCATTGCATTGATGCCGGCGGTCATCTGCGAACCGTGGTTCGAGCGAGGCGCGCTCGCCCGCCTCGACGGCTTCGAGTACGCGGCCAAGGATGCCTATTACCTGGTCGCGCGCCGCGACGACATCGCGCGCAGCGAGCTGCGGGCATTCACGGACTGGATGGTCGAACAGTTCCGCATGGCGGGCTGAGATCGCTTCTCGTTTGCATGACCGCTGGTCATGCGTCGCTTGAGCAGCGTTCGTTTGTCGCACCGCAGCATGACCCTTAGAGTTGGGTCGTCCCGTGGTGTTCAGAGACGGCTCGAAGGGCATTCCCCCTGCGGCTTCGGACGTTTTTTCCACGGGAACTTGCCGAATGGCCTGGGGTGCACTCCCCCTGCGGCTTCAGTCCATCTCGGCAAGTTATTATTGCAGCGGTCCGTCGTCGGTGACGGGCCCCGGTCGGAAGACAGCTCGAGGCCTCGACCCTCGCCTTCGACCAAGCCAAAAGGCGCCTCCGGCGCCTTTTTTCTTGCGTGTCGGATCCGTACCAGCCGCCCGGACGTGCGTGCCCGGCGCCGCTCACTGCAGCGCGGCGGTGACCTTGAGGCTCAGCCGTTCGTGCAGCGGGCTCGAGCGCGGGAAATGCGCGAGCAGGTATTCCATCTGGTCGGCCAATACGCGGCGACCCTTGAGGTAGATGTACTCGGCGTAGCTCGGCGTGAACGGCACGGCGATCAGCTGCAGCTTGGCCTGTTCCGGCGTGCGCCAGGCCTTGAGGTTGTTGCAGCGCCGGCAGGCGGTGACCACGTTGTTCCAGTTGTCCTGGCCGCCGCGCGACAGCGGCGTCACGTGATCGCGCGACAGCTGGCTCGTCGCAAAGCGCTGGCCGCAGTAGAGGCACAGGTGCGCGTCGCGACGGAACAGCGTCTCGTTGTTGAGCGGCGGCACGTAGCCGTGGTGGCGATTGCCCGGGTTGTGGCTGTGGCCGATCGTGGCGACGATCGAGTTCACCTTGACGACCGTGCGCTCGCCCGTGCGCGCGCTGATGCCTCCGCGCAGCGCGAACAGCGTCTGGCCGAAGGCGTACGCCACCTGGCCCATGAAATGCAGACGGACCGCGTCCCTGTAATCGATCCACTCGAGCGGCATGCCCGAGACGTCCGTCCGCAGGACTTCCTGCGAAAGTGCGTGCATGCGGTGAAGATACGGTACCGCTGTGCAATAATCCACGGCCGCCCAGGCCACGCCCATAAATATTCCTTGCCGGGCAGGGCCTTAGCCGCGCCGTAGGGGGTCTTTGAGGCGTTCCGGCAAATGCGCATTCCGCCCGGGCGTGCCACACCCTACAAGGACGTTCAATGTGCCGCCGTTCGAGGCACGCATTCGCGTGCCGGAGCGACGGCGATCGAGCTCATGCACTGACGAGGTCAACATGCCGCTGACGATCGGAGTACCACGCGAAATCTTCCCCGGCGAAAAACGCGTCGCCACCGTGCCCGAGGTCGTGGAGAAGCTCGCCAAGCTCGGCTTCGCCGTCCGCGTCGAGACCGGTGCCGGCGAGGCCGCCAATTTCGGCGACGAGGCCTACGTGGCTGCGGGCGCACAGATTGCGGGCAGCGCCGCCGAGCTCTACGCAGGCTCCGACATGGTGTTCCGCGTGCGGCCGCCGACGGCCGAGGAAGTGGCGGCGATGCGGCCCGGCACGACCCTCGTCAGCTTCGTCTGGCCGGCACAGAACCCGCAGCTGATGCAGCAGCTCGCCGACCGCAAGCTCACCGTGCTCGCGATCGACTCCCTGCCGCGCCAGCTCTCGCGCGCCCAGAAGATGGACGCGCTGACCTCGATGGCCAGCATCAGCGGCTATCGCGCCGTGATCGAGGCCGCCAACGCGTTCGGCCGCTTTTTCAACGGCCAGGTCACGGCCGCAGGCAAGATCCCGCCGGCCAAGGTGTTCATCGCCGGTGCCGGGGTCGCGGGCCTGTCGGCCATCGGCACGGCGGCCAACCTCGGCGCCATCGTGCGTGCCAATGACACGCGCGCCGAAGTCGCCGACCAGGTGGTCTCGCTCGGCGGCGAGTTCGTCAAGGTCGACTACGAGGAGGAAGGCTCGGGCGGCGGCGGTTACGCCAAGGTCATGAGCGAAGGCTTCCAGGCCGCGCAGCGCGCGATGTACGCGCAGCAGGCCAGGGACGCCGACATCATCATCACGACCGCGTTGATCCCGGGCAAGCCGGCGCCGAAGCTCATCACCGCCGAGATGGTGAAGAGCATGAAGCCGGGCAGCGTCATCGTCGACATGGCGGCCGAACAGGGCGGCAACTGCGAACTGACGGTGCCCGGCGAGGCCGTCGTGCGTCACGGCGTCACGATCGTCGGCTACACGGACCTCGCGAGCCGTCTCGCCAAGCAGTCGTCGACGCTGTACTCGACCAACCTGCTGCGCCTGACCGAGGAACTCTGCAAGACCAAGGACGGCCTCATCGACGTCAACATGGACGACGATGCGATCCGTGGGCTGACCGTGGTCAAGGACGGCGCGATCACGTGGCCGCCACCGCCGCCGAAGATTCCGGCCGCACCACCGGCGAAGCCGGCTGCCGCGGCTGCGCCCGCGGCGAAGAAGTCGGGTCACGGCCACGGCGCCGGCGAGCCGGCCTCGGGCAAGAGCATCGCGATCCTGTTCGGCGTCGGCGCGCTGCTGTTCTGGCTCGTCGGTGCGTACGCGCCGGCCTCGTTCCTGGCGCACTTCACCGTATTCGTGCTCGCGTGCTTCGTGGGCTACATGGTGATCTGGAACGTGACTCCGTCGCTGCACACGCCGCTCATGAGCGTCACGAACGCGATCTCGAGCATCATCGCGGTCGGTGCGCTGGTCCAGATCGCGCCGCCGCTCGCCGACGGCACGGTCGACCGGCCCGGAGGGTTGATCCTCGGGCTCGCGGTGCTCGCGCTCACGCTGACCGCGGTCAACATGTTCGGCGGCTTCGCCGTCACGCGTCGCATGCTCGCGATGTTCCGGAAATAAGAAGCAGGAGTCGCAGGCATGTCCTCCAACCTCGCTACCGTCGCCTACATCGGCGCCACGATCCTCTTCATCCTGAGCCTCGGCGGCCTCTCCAACCCGGAGACGGCGCGACGCGGCAACCTCTACGGCATCATCGGCATGACGATCGCCGTGCTCGCGACCGTGTTCGGTCCGCGTGTCACGGCGGGCGGCCTGCCGTACATCGTCGGCGCGCTGGTCGTCGGCGGTGCCGTGGGCCTCTACGCGGCAAAGAAAGTGCAGATGACGCAGATGCCCGAACTGGTCGCGCTGATGCACAGCCTCGTCGGCCTCGCGGCGTGCCTCGTCGGCTTCGCGAGCTACGTCGACACCTCGATCGTGTTCGAAGGCGCCGAGAAGGCCATCCATGAAGTCGAGATCTACATCGGCATCTTCATCGGTGCCGTGACGTTCTCGGGCTCGGTGATCGCGTTCGGCAAGCTGTCCGGAAAGATCGGCGGCAAGCCGATGCTGCTGCCGGCACGTCACTGGCTCAACCTCGCGGGCCTCGTCGCCGTGATCTGGTTCGGCGCGCAGTTCCTGAACGCGCACGACATCGATGCCGGCATGCTGCCGCTGGTCCTGATGACCGTGATCGCGCTGCTGTTCGGCATCCACATGGTCATGGCGATCGGCGGCGCCGACATGCCCGTGGTCGTCTCGATGCTGAACAGCTACTCGGGCTGGGCTGCGGCTGCCACCGGCTTCATGCTCTCGAACGACCTGCTGATCGTCACGGGCGCGCTGGTCGGCTCCTCGGGCGCGATCCTGTCGTACATCATGTGTCGCGCGATGAACCGGAGCTTCATCAGCGTGATCGCGGGGGGCTTCGGTACCGGCGGTGGCGCACCTGCGCCGGCGGCCGGTGGCGCGCAGCCGGCCGGCGAGGTCACCGCGGTCAGCGCCGCCGAGACGGCCGAGATGCTGCGCCACTCGAAGAACGTGATCATCGTGCCGGGCTACGGCATGGCGGTCGCGCAGGCGCAGCACACGGTGTTCGAGATCACCAAGCACCTGCGCGAAAAGGGCGTGAACGTGCGCTTCGGCATCCACCCGGTCGCGGGCCGCATGCCCGGGCACATGAACGTGCTGCTGGCCGAGGCGAAGGTGCCCTACGACATCGTGTTCGAGATGGACGAAATCAACGACGACCTGCCCGAGACCGACGTCTCGATGGTGATCGGCGCGAACGACATCGTGAACCCGGCCGCCGAGGACGACCCGACGAGCCCGATCGCGGGCATGCCGGTGCTGCAGGTCTGGAAGGCGAAGACCTCCATCGTGATGAAGCGCTCGATGGCCTCGGGTTACGCGGGCGTCGACAATCCGCTGTTCTACAAGGAGAACAACCGGATGCTGTTCGGCGACGCCAAGAAGATGCTCGACGAGGTGCTCGTCGCGCTGAAGGCCTGAGCCACCGTTCGGCCGCCCCCGCCCCGGCGGGGGTGGCCGACCGTTGCACGCGCGCGGCCAAGGCCCTGCGCGCGCCCCGCTCCTCGCTGTCGCCGTCGGAGCTGTCTGCGCCCGCCCATGTCGGGCAACGGCGCAGGCTCAGCGGTCGCGATCCGCGTCCCGCGGATGCTTGTTACCGTTCTTGTCGCTGCCCTTGTCCTTGCCGTTGCCCTTGTTCCCGGGGCGCTGCTGCTGCATCTTCTCGCGCTCCTCCGGCGAGGCATCGCGCCACTTCTCGCGCATCCGTTCGCGCTGCTCGGGGCTCATGTCGCGCCATTGTTCGCGCAGCTGCTCGCGTTGCTCGGGCGCCATGTCCTTGTACTTGTGGAACGCCTCGCGCAGCCGTTGCTGCTCCTCGGGCGGCAGGTCGCGGAATTTCTCGTAACGCTCGCGTGCGCGCTGGCGATCCTCGGGGGTCAGGTTCTCCCAGCGCGCGGCGCCGCGCGCCATCGCCTGCTGCCGTCCGGGCGGCAGCGAATCCCACTCCGCACGATGCGCTTCGAGCACTCGCTGCTGCTGCGGGGAGAGTTGCGACCAGGCCACGCCGGACTGCGACCGCTCCGCGGCGCCGGCGACGGCCGAGGCGGAGTTGCCACGCTCGTCGTCGTGGCGCTTGTCCTTGGCGTGTACCGCCGGCGAGAGTGCCAGCACGCAGGCGGAAGCCGCGGCGGTTGCCAGCAGCGACCGGACCGCCCGGCGTGTGCGTGTCTCGTTGCCCTTCGTCATCGCATCGTCTCCGTCGTCCTCGCCCGGTCGCGTGCCCTCGTCGCGCGACGGCCGCTCAGCCGGCCCCCGTCGATGTCGTCGCCACCTCGACCCAGGCGTAGAACTCGAGGTCCTCCTCGCTCGTGGCGATGGCGAAGTCCTCGTCCGCCGCGAGCATCTCGAGCGACGCACCCGAAGTGGCGACCGGATTTGCGGCGGAGGGCACCGGCGCGCCAGGCCCTTCCGCTGGAGAGCGCCACAGCAGCACGGCCGCGAGCACCGACGCCGCGAGCGCACCGGCCGGCGCCCAGGTGGCATACCAGGCACGCGTCGTCCGGCGCTGCCCCGCCGCGGCAGCCAGCGCCTGTTGCCGTGACCGGGCCAGCCGCGACCGCGTGGCCGCGTCGAGAGAATCGACGCTGTGGTCGAACGCGGCGCGTGCGCGGCGCTCGAACCCGTCCAATCCCTTCTCGTCGCGTCGTGCGCTCATGTCCACACCTCGGCCAGTTCGGCGCGCAGCGCCTGCAGCGCGCGGAAGTAATGCGTCTTCACGCTGCCCTCGGAACAGCCCATGGCGGCCGCCGTGGCGGC
>DATMIB010000216.1:0-45329 GCA_035554635.1 Steroidobacteraceae bacterium
AACACCTGCACGGTCAGCGACGCCGCCTGCACCCAGAAGTCGAGCGTGTTGAAGAACTCGGTGCGCGAGTCGCGGTCGGTGAACGTCACCGCCACGAGCGCCTGCTGCTCTAGGTACAGGAACGTCGACGCCCAGGTCAGCAGCAGCACGAACAGCGCGATCAGCGCGAGGTAGGGCGAACTCGCGACCTGCCGGAACGCGGCGAGCGCGCTGCCGCCGAGGTTGGCGTCGGGATCGTGTCGCGTCTCGCCCGCCTCCGCCGGCGCCGCCTGTGTGACGCCGTGATGGCGGTGCCAGGCCAGCACGCGCAGCATGAAGCCGAGCCCGATCGCGAGCAGCACGGCCGACACGAGCAACAGGTTGATCGTGCCGACGCGCTGCACGAGCAGCTTGCCGAGGAACGGCCCGAACAGCCCGCCGAGCGAGAGCCCCGCCGCGATGAAGCCGAACAGGCGACCCGCCTGTTCGCGCGTGAAGACGTCCGCCATCAGGCTCCAGAACACCGCGACCACGAACAGGTTGAAGACGCTGACCCAGACGAAATACACGCGCGCAATCCAGGTGTGGTCGGCCTGGGCGACGAACCACGCGTAGAAACCGAAGATGTTGAGGATGAAGAACAGGTAGACCCAGGGCAGGAACACCGTGCGCCGGAAGCGCGAGGTGAGCCAGCCGTAGACCGGCTGCAGCGCGAGCATCGCGACGAACGTGCCCCAGAACAGCGCCGGCAGCGTCTCGACACCCGATGTGAGTCCCATCGTCTCGCGGATCGGCCGCAGGATCGAATAGCTCGAGAACATCGCGAACACGCAGGCGAACGCGGCGAGCACGCCACCGAGTTCGTGCGGCTGGGCCGTGATCGCGGCGGCGAACCGTGCGCGCAAGCTCACGCGGCCACCGCGAGGTCGACACGCTGGCCGGCGCGGGCGATTTCCGCCGCGACACCGCGCCCGTGCAGCGCTGCACGCAAGCCCTCCGCACCCTCGTGCTCACCGTGGACCAGGTACGTTCGTCGCGGCCCGTGCAGGCCCCCATGCCAGCGCAGCAGGTCCTCCTGGTCACCGTGCGCGGAGAAGCCGCCGAGCGTGTGGACCTTCGCCGCCACCGTGACCGGCTCGCCGTGGATGCGCACGGACTCGCGCCCGTCGACGATGGCGCGGCCGAGTGTGCCGACCGCCTGGAACCCGGTGAAGATCACGTTGCACTCCGGTCGCGCAAGGTTGTGCTTCAGATGGTGCACGATGCGACCGCCCGTGCACATGCCGCTGCCCGCGATCACGATCGCACCGTCGCGGATCCGGTTGATCGCCATCGACTCCTCGGCCGAGCGTGAGAACACCAGGTTCGGCAACGGCGGCATGCGGTCGGCACGACGCCGCACGGCGGCCGCTTCGTCGTCGTAGAGTTCGGCGTGACGCCAGTAGATTGCCGATGCCTCGATCGCCATCGGGCTGTCGAGGAAGAGCTGCCAGTCGCCGACACCCCATTCGTCGTAGTGCGTGGCGAGTGCGTAGAGGATTTCCTGGCTGCGTCCCACGGCAAAGGCCGGGATCAGCGTGTTGCCGCCGCCGCGACGCGCTTCGCGCAGGATCTGGCCGAACTGCCGCAGCGTCTCCGTCCGTTCGCGGTGACGGCGGTCGCCGTAGGTGCTCTCCATGACCACCCAGTCGACGGCGCCGTCCGCCTCCGGGTCGCGCAGGATCGGCGAGTCGTATTGGCCCACGTCGCCGCTGAACACGAGGCGGCGGCGCACGCCCTGTTCCTCGACGTCGAGCCAGACGCTCGCAGAGCCGAGGATGTGGCCGGCGTCGCGAAACGTGAGCGTGACGCCCGGCAGCACCTCGAGCGGCTGCGCGTAGCGCACGGTCCTGAACTGCCGCAGCGTCGCGGTCGCGTCGTCGATCGTGAACAGCGGTTCTCCCGAGCCGCTCGCGCGACCGTGCCGGCGTTCGCGGGCGTGGCGTCGCGCGCGGTCGGCCTCGCGTTCGGCCATCGCGGCGCTGTCGGCGAGCAGGATGCGCGCGAGGTCGCGACAGGCGGCCGTGGCATGGATCGGGCCGCGGTAGCCACGGCGGTGCAGCAGCGGCAGGCGCCCGCAATGGTCGATGTGGGCATGGCTCAGCACGACCGCGTCGATGCACGAAACATCGAACGGAAACGGTGCGCGATTGCGCGCATCGGGATCGTCCCCGCCCTGGACCAGGCCACAGTCGAGCAGCAGCGTGCGGCCCTGCACCTCGAGGATGTGACAGGACCCGGTGACCTCGCCGGCCGCGCCGTAGAACTCAAGGTGCATGCGGGGACGCTCCGTTTTCCGCCTGCCCCATTACAACTGGGTTTGGCGGCAAACGGAAACGCCGGCGTGCGCCTATGCGATGCGCTGCCCCGCCGGTGCGGTGGCGTCCTCGAGCAGCGTGCCTGGTGACTGCGTCTCGCGCAGGACCCGGACGCAGGCCTTGACCACTCGCGCGTCGTACCGGCGGCCGGCCTGCGACTGCAGTTCCTCGATGCACGCTGCCAGCGTCAGGGCGGGCCGGTGCGGGCGCTGCGCGAGCATGGCCTCGACGGCGTCGGCCACCGCGACGATGCGCGCCTCGAGCAGGATCTCCTCGCCGCGGAGCCCTCGCGGGTAGCCGGAGCCGTCGAGCCGCTCGTGGTGCTGCCGCACGACCTCGGCCACCGGCCACGGGAACTCGATTGCGCGCAGCACCTCGTAGCCGCGCTCGGCGTGCGTCTTGATGAGTTCGAACTCCGACGGCGCGAGCGTGCCCGGACGCCAGAGCAGTTCGCGCGGGATCTGCAGCATGCCGACGTCGACGAGCTGGCCCATGACGCGCAGGCCGCGAATCGTGTGACCCGGCAGGCCGAGCGACACGCCGATGGCCGAGGCGTAGTCGGCGACGCGCTTCGAGCGGCCGATCTTGCAGGCGTCCTGTGCCTCGGCGAGCAGCGCGAGCGACTCGATCGCGCCGAACATGACGCGCTCCATGTGGTCCATGGCGCTGACGACTTCGGCGTCCGAGCGGCGCCGGCGCAACAGCTTCCACGTCGCGTCGGCCACCTGCGCGAGGTGACGCCGATCGTCGTCGTCGTAGGGACGCGGCGCATCGGCCACGAGCAGCGCACCGACCAGTCGGCCACCGTCGAGCAGCGGTGTCACGGCCTGGCGCGCGAGTTCGTCCGGCAGCCCGGCCTGGCGCAGCGTTCCGGTCGCCTCGCTCGCTTCGCGCGCGATCGGGCGTTGCGAGCCGAGGCATTCATAAAGCGCCGTGTCCTGCGGGGGTGCGCCGCGCCAGCGCGCGAACGGCACAGTGCCGGCCTCGCCGCCGCGACGCGCGGCCAGCTCGACGTTCGGCATGTCGGCGCCGGCGAGGAACAGGTACGCGAGCGGGCTGGCGGTCAGTTCCTGCGCGAGTTCGAGCGCCCGCTCCTGGATCTCGCCTTCGGTCAGCGCGTGCGCACGTTGTGCGAGCTCCAGCAGACGCGCGACGCGCAGCTGGTCGCGTTCGTTGCGTTCAGTCGTGCGTCGCGTCGCGGTGACGTCGCGCGCCGTAATTACGCGCAGGCCGTCGTCGCCTGCGCAGGTCGCGACGGCCAGTTCGACATCGAGCGTCACCGCGTCGGCACGGCGCCAGCGCACGTGCTCGCGCTGGATGCCCGCGTCGGCGAGCGCCGCCGTGCGCACGGTCGAGTCGACCGCGTCCTCGGCCGCCAGCGACTGCAGCGACAGCGCCGCAACGCCGGCCTTGTCGACCGCGAGCAACTCGAGCAGGGCCGCGTTGGCGTACTGGAACCGGCCGTCGGCATCGACGATGCCACACGCCTCGGGCGCGACGGCAAGGGCGGCGGCCTCGACCGCGAGGACGCGCTCGCGCGCCCGCAGCGCCAGCTCCTCGGTGACGTCACGGACGCTCACGATCCAGCACGCACGACCGGCATACGACGTCGGCAGGCGCACCAGCTGCAGTCGCGCCGGCGAACCGTCCTGGCGGCGCCAGTCGATCAGCGCCTCGCGCGCCGTGTCGTCCGCGTCGGCGGCACCCGGCAGGACTTCGGCCAGCGGCTTGCCACGCAGCGCAGCGGATTCGAGGCCGGTGAGTGCCGCCGCGGCATCGTTGGCCGCGTGCACGAGCCGGGACTCGACGTCGACGATGAACGTGGGCGTCGGCTGCGTGGCAAACGCACGCTCGGCGTCGTTGGCGGCGGATTGCGCGCGGGCACGGGCGGTGTTGAGTTCGGCGAGCCGCGTCTCGAGCGCCGCCAGCCGGGAGATCTCGGCGCGGGCTTCCTCGGCCACGCCACGGGCCGCATTTTCCGCCGCCGCGCGGGCCTGCTGCTGCGCCGCCTCGATCTGCTTCTGGGCCGATTCGGCGGCCTCGCGTGTCTGCTGCTGCGCCGCCTCGACTTGCTTCCGGCCCGACTCGGCAGCTTCACGCGCCTGGCGCTGGGACGCCTCGAGGTCGCGGATGCGGCCCTGCAGGTCGCGGATCCGCACCGACTCCGACGCGGCGAATTCGGCGCGGGCCCGGGACTCGTGTTCGGCACGTTCGCGCGCGACACGCTCGGCCGCGGCGAGTTGCTGGTTCTGCGCGCCGAGTTCGCGGACCTGGCGCTCGAGGTCGGTCAGCCGACGACGGTCCTGTTCGCGGCGGTCGAGCAGTTCCGGCACCAGCGCCGGCATGCGCATCGTGCCCGAGCCCGGCGACTGCTCGTCGATTGCCGCGGCGAGGTCGTCGAGCGTGGAGCCGCGCGGCAGGAAGCGCTGCGCGCCGACTTCGGCCGCAAAGGCCTCGTATTTCGGCCCCTCGACCCGGAACGAGTGCAGGACGAACGGCAGGTGCAGGAACGCCGGGTCTTCGCGAAGACGCCGGCAAAGCGCAAAACCATCGAGACGTGGCAACAGCACGTCGCTGACGACGGCGTCGGGGGTGGTCTCGCCACGAATCGCCTCGAGTGCCTCGACACCACTGCGCGCCTTCAGTACGCGGTGACCACGCGACTGCAGCACGCTCTCGACGGCAGCGAGGTCCTGGTCGCGCTCGTAGGCCAGCAGGACAGTCTTCATCGGAGAATCCAAGCTCCCTGCGGGGTGCGCCACGCAACCGGTCGGGCGCGCGGTCGATCCCCCGTTGACGCCCGGCGAGTATGCTCCGCCGCCGTCGCCGGCTACCAATACGGGCGTTGCAGCCGTCGACATGCGTCACAGATTGCCGTCGGCGGCTTGGGTGGCCGGCACGGGCGCCGGAGGCACTTGCGGGGTCCGCGACGCGTACAATCGCGACAGAACAGCGACGGAGATCACGGCGATGCGCAGCAAGGTCTGCTTCTGGGGTGGCGTGGTCATGGCCCTGGCGGGCTGCGCGGTGCACTGGGACGTCGATACGTACGCCGCACCCGAGGGCAACGTCGCGAGCCGCCAATCGTACTTCTGGAAAGGCGGCGACTACGCCACGGCACAGCAGATCGACCCGGCCTTCGTGCAATACGCCGATGCGCAGGTGCGCGCCGCCGTGACCGAGGAACTGCGCCGCAAGGGCTACACCGAGGCGGCGGCAGCCGATGGCGCAGACCTCGTGGTCAGTTACCAGGTGTCGGGCATGCGCCGGTTCGTGAGCGAGGACACCACACGCATCGGTGCGCCCTCCCCGAACACCGTGCTGAGCCCGAGCGAAATGCAGCCGCCACCGGCCTCTTCGGTGCCACGCGAGGTCACGGTGCGGGACGGGTCGGTGATCCTGTTCCTCGACGACGTGCAGCTCGGCAAGCTGGCGTGGCGCGGCGAAGTCTCGACGGAGGTGCGCGCCGGTTCGTCGGAGCAGACCGCGCGCATCATCGCGCAGATGGCCCGCGAGATCGTCAAGGCGGTGCCGGCGCGTGCCGGCGCCCCGCGCTGACTCAGCGGCGCACGATCAGCAGCGTCCCGACGATCAGCAGGGCCGCGCCGACCAGGCGCGTCGGCGTGACCGGAATGCGGGGAAACCCGAGCACGCCGAACTGGTCGACCAGCAGCGAGGCGACGAGCTGGCCGGCCAGCACCAGCGCCAGCAGGGCCAGCCCGCCGAGCCGCGGCCCGAGCATCGTCACGCTGGCGACGTAGGTCGCACCGAGCAGGCCGCCGAACCATGCCCAGGCCGGCACCTGGCCGATCGAGCCGGGCGTGTAGCGCGCGCCGACCGTGAAGGCGCAGACCACCAGCGCCACCAGCCCGATCGCGAAGTTGGCGAGGGCGCCCCAGAGCGGCGACCCCATCGTGCGGCCGATCGTCGCGTTCATGCCGATCTGGACCGCGAGCCCGGCCCCCACCGCGACGGCCACGCCGTGCGGCCAGTATTGCCCCAGCATCTAGACCCCTGTTTCGCGCCCCGCAAGCCAGCGGCGCATCAACCAGAAACAGACTGCGACGCCCCCGAGCCACGCGCCGGCGCCCAGCAGGCCGGCCAAGGTCGTGTCGAGCGACAGCAGTCCCCAGCGCGACAGGATCTCACGCCAGTCGTGGTGCGTCTCCGGATCGAGGCCGCCGATCAGCGGCAACTGCAGGGCACGCGCGTCGCCCATGTAGACCGCGACGTTCAGCAGGCTTTCGCAGAGCCAGGCCGCCGACAGCGCGAACCCGAGCGTGTGGCGGCGACGATGGAAGTGCCAGGCGCACGCGAACGGAAAGACGAGCTGGCCCAGCGTGCCGCCGTAGACCGAGAGCCGGTCGGAAAGGAGGCCCAGCAGCAGGTGACCGGCTTCGTGGAAGACGAGGTTCGCATGGTCGACGATCGGCACGAACCGGTTGCCGGTCGACGCCCGCAGCAGCAGCCAGAGGCTGGCAATCGTGGCGGCGCACGTCGCGAACGTGCCTGGCCTCGACCACTGCGGGCCGTCGGCGTCGATGAAGGTCTGCGCGCCGCGGCGCGGGCCAGCGGCGCGGGTCTTTCCCGGGACGTCCGCGTCGCTCAGGCCGCCCCCGCCGCGGTCGACGGCGTACCCGGGGCCGGCGTCGGCGCCGAGCCGGACGCCGGCGGCGTCCCGCGTCGCGGCCACCCCTGCCACACGAGCGCGCCGATGCCGAGCAGCAAGGCCGTGAAGGTCACCCAGCCACCGAGGTAGGGCACCTTGCCGACGAGCCAGAGCGCAAGCACGGCCACCAGCAGTGCGCCCAGGCGCCACGCGGTCGTGACCGGTTCCGAGCCGCGCAGCAGCTCGAGCCCCTTGCGTCCGAGGAACAACGCCGCGGTCACCCAGCCCAGGAACAGCAGCACCAGGTAGAGCAGCAGCACGATCAGCGCGAGCGGTATGCCGACGATGGTGACGAGCAGCAGCACCACGAGGATCGGCAGGCACACGAGGATGACGAAGCCCAACCCCAGGCTGCGCAACGGCTCGCGCCCGATCCAGTCCGCGGCCCGGGCCGAGTACGCCGGGAAGGCCAGCGTGAACAGGGTGCCCGCGACGAACACCCCGAGGATCCACAGCAACGAGCCGACACCGTGCGTCACCCCGCGCAGGTCGTAGACGATGTCGTCGCCGTCGACGTGCGCGCGGCTGTCCGCGACGTGGTATTCCACCCCGCCCATGACCTGGGCACCCGGTGGCACGACCGGCTCGCGCACGCTGTGGATAACGAGCTTGCCGTCGATGCGCGTGCTCGGTCCGAGCTCGACCTCGTCCGCGCGCACCTCGGCGTCGCCGCCGACGGTGCCGTCGATGACCACCTTGCCACCCGTGACCTGCAGGTAATCGTGCGTCGTGCCGTCGAAGCGGATGTGGCCCCCGGTCAGCGTGAGGGCTCCGTTGACGTCGGTGGCCGGCCCGACCTCGATCTCGCCGCCGGCGAGCCGTGCGTTGCCGGTCACGATCGCGTCGAGCCGCACCTCGCCGCCCACGGCATAGAGGTCGTCGCCGATGCCGCCGCCGACCGAGACCTTGCCGCCGGCGACCGCGAGATCACCCTGCACCTCGGCCGCGGTGGACACCTCGCCGCCGGCGAGGAACGCGTCACCCGCGACGGGGTCGGTCACGTTCAGCGCGCCACCCGCGCCGAACCAGTCGGAGCCGAGCTGGTGCGTGACGGTCTCTCCGTCGTCGTGGTGCTTGCCACCGCACGCGGTGATCGCGAGGACCAGCGCCAGCACGGCTGTCGTCTTGGCGACCGCTCTCATGTCTCTACTCCACGCCCGTCGCAAGTCGCGCGGGCAGTCACGGGCCATCGACGCCAGTCTAGGACAGGGGCTCCGGCTGCGTAACGGCGGCCGCGGCGATTCGGCCCGACGCGCGGTCGCTTCGTCGAATCGGTGGCGCGGGGTGGGGTGCGGCAAATAAAAAAGCCGCGACGCTCGACGCATCGCGGCTTGAGGTCTTCCCTGACGGCCCGCTTCGTCCCCCGATCGGGCCCTCCCTACTTGCTGTCTGCCGCCCGGAATCCCCCACTTGCGGCTGGGCGCCTTTGTATACGTTTTCAACGGGCAAGTCACCATGCAGCGCAAAAACGACCATCCAACGCAAAAGCTGGGTTTTTCATGTGTCTTTTTGGCAACACACGCTCGAAATCAAGGCCGATGCAGCAGCCTCTGCGGGGCCTCGAGCGATGGTCGTGAACCGGCCGTCACCGGTTTGTTGCAGCGTGCCAATGGCCGGCCGCTGAGGTAGATTGCGCGCCCTCACCGCCCCGACCAGCACCGGGCCCAGCAGTCACGAGCGCAAGCACCATGGGACGCATCTTCGAAGTCAGAAAGCACGCGATGTTCGCGCGCTGGAACCGGATGGCGAAGCAGTTCAGCCGCATCGGCAAGGAAATCACGATCGCGGTCAAGAAGGGCGGCACCGACCCGAACTCCAACCCGGCACTGCGCCGCGTCATCCAGAACGCGCGCGCCGTGAACATGCCCAAGGACAAGGTCGAGTCGGCGATCAAGCGCGCCTCGGGGCGCGACGCGGCGAACTTCGAGGAAGTCATGTACGAGGGCTACGCGCCGCACGGCGTCGCGGTGCTCGTCGAATGCGCCACCGACAACCCGACGCGCACGGTCGCCTCGGTCCGCAACGTGTTCAACAAGCACGGCGGCAACCTCGCGACCTCCGGCAGCGTCGCGTTCCAGTTCAAGCGCATGGGCGTGTTCCGCCTGAACCCGGAAGGCATCGACGCGGAAGACCTCGAGCTCTACCTGATCGACCACGGCCTCGAGGAGTTCGGCGAGAGCACGGGCGAGAAAGGCGAGCCGCAGCTGGTGGCGCGCTGCCTGTTCGAGGACTTCGGTACCTTGCAGAAAGGGCTCGAAGAACGCGGCATCACGCCGATCTCGGCCGAACACGAATACATCTGCTCGACGCCGACCGAGCTCGCCGAGGAGCAGGCGAACGAGGTGCTCGAACTGATCGACAAGCTCGAGCAGGACGACGACGTGCAGAAGGTCTACCACACGCTGGCCTGACCTTTTGACCACCTCTCCCGTTCGCGGGAGAGGTCGCGCAAAGCGCGGGTGAGGGCTCCGGGGGAAACCTTGCCGCAAGCGCGCCGGACCGCGCGATCGCCGGATCGGCGTCGATTCGGCCGTGTCTGGCACCGTTCGCGAACGACTGTCCCGGCAACGCGTCTAAACTGCCCACCATGCAGACCGCCGTCCGCGACCTCTTTTCGTACCGCAAGCACTGGGCACACCGCTTCGGTGTGGCCCCGTTCCTGCCCATGTCGCGCGTCGAGATGGATGCGCTCGGCTGGGATTCCTGCGACGTGATCCTGGTCACGGGCGACGCGTACGTCGACCACCCGAGCTTCGGCATGGCCATCGTCGGCCGCGTGCTCGAGGCGCAGGGCTTCCGCGTCGGCATCATCGCGCAACCCGACTGGCAGTCTGCCCGCGACTTCCAGCGGCTCGGCAAGCCGAACCTGTTCTTCGGCGTGACCGGCGGCAACATGGATTCGATGGTGAACCGCTACACGTCGGACCGCCGCGTCCGCAGCGACGACGCGTACACGCCGCATGGCGCCGGCGGCGCGCGACCGGATCGTTGCGTGATCGTCTATTCGCAGCGCTGCCGCGAGGCGTACAGGGACGTGCCGATCGTCGTCGGTGGCATCGAGGCGTCGCTGCGTCGCATCGCGCACTTCGACTACTGGTCCGAGAAAGTGCGGCGCTCGGTGCTGCTCGACGCCAAGGCCGACCTGCTCGTCTACGGCAATGCCGAGCGGCAGATCTGCGAGGTTGCACACCGCATGGCGCGCGGCGAACCGATCGAGTCGATCCAGGACCTGCGCGGCACCGCGTTCGTGCGCAAGGCGCTGCCGGACGGCTGGAGCGAACTCGACTCGACGACGATCGACACGCCGGGGCCGCTCGCACCGCCGGTCGACCCGTATGCGTCGGAGCCCTCACCCGGACTGCGTGCGACCTCTCCCGCGAACGGGAGAGGTGCAGAGCCCTCACCGGCACTGCGTGCGACCTCTCCCGCGAACGGGAGAGGTGAAGAGCACGTCGTGCGCTTCCAGCGGCGCGTGCCGAAGTCCGGCGACCGCGAACACACCGTGATCCGGATGCCGTCGTACGAGCAGGTCGCCGACGACCCGATCCTGTACGCGCACGCCTCGCGCATCCTGCACCAGGAACAGAACCCCGGGAACGCGCGCGCGCTCGTGCAGCGTCACGGCGACCTCGACGTCTGGCTCAACCCGCCGCCGATCCCGCTCGCGACGAAAGAGATGGATGCGATCTACGAGCTGCCGTACCGGCGCGTGCCGCACCCGACGTACGGCGACGCGAAGATCCCCGCGTACGAGATGATCCGTTTCTCGATCGCGATCCAGCGCGGCTGCTTCGGCGGCTGCACGTTCTGTTCGATCACCGAACACGAAGGCCGCATCATCCAGAGTCGCAGCGAGGACTCGATCATCAAGGAGATCGAGACGCTGCGCGACTCGGTGCCCGGCTTCACGGGCGTCGTCTCCGACCTCGGCGGCCCGACCGCGAACATGTATCGGCTCGCGTGCAAGTCGCGCGAGATCGAATCCGCCTGTCGCAAGCCCTCATGTGTCTTTCCGGGCATCTGCCCGAACCTCAACACCGACCACTCGGCGTTGATCCGCCTCTACCGTCGCGCGCGGGCGCTGCCCGGCATCAAGAAGATCCTGATCGGCTCCGGCGTGCGCTACGACCTCGCGGTCGAGTCACCCGAGTACGTCAAGGAACTCGTGCAGCATCACGTCGGCGGTTACCTCAAGATCGCGCCCGAGGCGATCGCGGAAGGCCCTCTGTCGAAGATGATGAAGCCGGGCGTCGGCACCTACGACCGCTTCAAGGAACTGTTCACCCGTTTCTCGAAGGAAGCGGGCAAGGAGCAGTACCTGATCCCGTACTTCATCGCGGCCCACCCGGGCACGCGCGACGAGGACATGCTCGAGCTCGCGCTCTGGCTCAAGCGCAATGGCTTCCGCGCGGACCAGGTGCAGGCATTCCTGCCGTCGCCGATGGCCACGGCCACCGCGATGTACCACTCGGGCAAGAATCCGCTGCACAAGGTCACGCGTGGGTCCGAGGACGTCGTAATCCCGAAGGGCACGCGGCAGCGGCGGCTGCACAAAGCCTTCCTGCGCTACCACGACCCGAACAACTGGCCGTTGCTGCGCGAGGCGCTGCGCGCGATGGGACGCAGCGACCTGATCGGCAACGGCCGCCAGCAGCTCGTGCCGACCTACCAGCCGATCGGCACCGGTCACGCGCACGAAGGGCACCGCAAGCCGACCGCACGCAACGCGGCGCCGCGCCCCGGCGCTGCTGCGGCGCAGCGCGCAACACCGGCGACCAGGAAGGCGGCCACGACATCCGGTGCGTCACAGCCGGCCGGCCGCACGACGCCGTTCCGCACACAGCACACCGGGCTGCCGCACACGCCAAAGCGGCCGCCGCCCGGCAAGCGCCACCGCGGCTGACCGACGCTCCAGGCTGCCCGACCACGGGCGGCGGTGCCGCACGGCCTCATTCGTAGCGGTGCGACCGGAAGAGTTCGGCCGCGGTCTGGAAGTACGCGATGCCGAGTCCGCGCAGGCCGTCGTCGTCGGTCATCGCGCTGAACCCGTCCGTGGCGGCGTCGTAGCGCAAGGACTGGCTGGTCTTGCCGAGCCCGAGCACGACCATGCGATCGCCACGCAGGATCGCGACGTCGTGGTTGTGACTGAAGAGCGCGACGCGCTCGGCGCCGTCGCTCGCGTGCAGCACGTCGATGCCGAAGAACGGTGCTTCGTACGGCACGCCGAGCAGGCCCAGCACGGTCGGCGCCACGTCGATCTGCGTCGTCAGCGTGGCGACGGTCCGCGGCGCGAGGTGCTTCGGTGCGTAGACCATGAACGGGATCTCGTACGTGCGCAGCGGGATCTCCGCCTTGCCATAGACACGCGCACCGTGGTCCGCGACCACGACGAACAGCGTGTCGTCGAACCACGGCTGCCGCGCCGCCTCGTGCAGGAAGCGCCCGAGCGCAAAGTCCGCATAACGGACGCCCGCCTCGCGGCCGCCGCCCTCGGGCGGGATGCCCAGCCGTTCGAGCCCCGGCCGGAACGTGAACGGCTTGTGGTTCGACGTCGTCATGACGATCGAGAAGAACGGCTGGCCGGAGGCGTAGCGCTCGCCGCAGTGTCGCAGCGCGAGGTCGAAGAGGTCTTCGTCGCTGACGCCCCAGACGTTCTCGAACCGCGGCGTGGCGATCGCGGCCCGGTCGAGCACATCGAAGCCGTTGCCGCCGTAGAAAGAGTTCATGTCGTCGAAATAGCCGTAACCGCCGTACAGGAAGCTCGTGCGGTAACCCAGGCCGCGCATGACGCTGCCCCAGGTCGCGATGCCCTGGTTGCCGGGCCGGCGCAGGATCGAGACCGTCGGAATCGGCGGGAACGACGCGGTGATCGCCTCGAGTCCACGCACCGTGCGCGTGCCCGAGGCGTAGGTGTTGGCGAACCACAGGCCCTGGCGCGCGTAGGCGTCGAGGTTCGGCGTCCAGTCGCGGCGCGAGCCGTGCAGCCGGCTGAACTCCGCACCGAGCGACTCGCTCACGACGACGACGACGTTGAGCCGCCCGAGCCCGTCCGGCCGTGCGGCGTGGCGCCGGTCGAGCCGTCCCTGCTCGAGCGACGTGAACGTTGCATCGCCATCGGTCGCAAGGGCGCGCTGCAGGCTCGCGAGGTTGTCGCGCAACGGTCGCGTCAGGTACCAGTCGTGGTAGTCGATGTCGCTGGTGCGCGCGGCACGGAAGAAGCTGCTGTCGCCGTTCTGCACGAGCTCGTTCTCGACACGGTTCGAAGACAGCGACAATGCGTCGGTCGGGTACAGCGCGATGGCGCAGAGCAGGCTCGCCAGGTACGGCGTGAACACGACGAGCCGGTCCCGGAAACCGGCTGGACGCGCGATCCCGGCCTGCACGTGTCGCCGCAGCGCATAGGCACCCGCGACGCCGGCGAGCACGACCAGCAGCAGCGTCCTCGCGACCGGGTACGCCTGCCAGATGTCGGTGAAGACTTCGGTCGGGTAGGCCAGGTAGTCGTACGCGACGATGTTGAAGCGCGCGTCGAACTCCTCGAAGAAGAAGTACTCGGCCGCGGTCCGGTAGAGCAGCGTCGCGATGATCGTCGCGGTCGCGACGTTGAGCAGCACGCCGTTGACGCGGGTGCGGAACCAGCGGTCCGGCAGCAGCAGCGTGTAGAGCGCGAACGGCGCGAACAGGTACAGGCTCTCCACCGCGTCGTTGACGAGGCCTGCCAGCAGGATCCAGGGCAGCCTCGTGACGGCGACGTCGGCAGCGAGACCGAACTGCCCCCAGAGGACGAGCCGCGTGGCGAGGCCCAACGCCAGGTAGACGACGACGAGCACCAGCCAGGGTGCATGACGACGCGTGGCGCGTCCGAAAGATTCCGCCATCCGCGCTGCTTCCCCGGGTCCGCGCCCGTCGTTGCCCATGACGACGGGTGAGACGTGCGGAGCGGCAAAAGGCAATCGGCGGGGGCGCTCCTGACATAACGCGGGCAGTCGCGTCGCCGGGACGTGACCGCGGTCATCCTTCCGGGCGCGGGGTCAACCCGGCGGGACGAGCGGCGTTAGCGTACGAGACGTCCTGACGGGACTCGATCGGTTCCATGCCGAGGAGGTTTCGATGAAGTCATCCATTGGTTTCTTGCGCAAGGCGGCGCTCGCGCTCGTCGTGGCGGTCCCGTGCGCCGTGCTGGCGGCACCGCCGGACTGGGCGCCCGCGCACGGCTGGCGCAAGAAGCACGACCCGTCCTACCCCGGCTACAAGGGCTACTCGGGCAAGGACTGGGATTCCGACTACGGCGTGCTCGCGGGCTCCTGCGACCGCGGTCGCGTCGGCCAGGTCGTCGGTGGCGTGATCGGTGGCGTCGCCGGTGGCGCGATCGGCGGCGAGATCGCGAAGAACAGCGAGAATCGCAACGTCGCCATCGCGGCGGGCGCGGTCATCGGCGCCGTGATCGGCGCCGAAGTCGGACGTCGCATGGACAAGACCGATCGGTCGTGCGTCGGGCACTCGCTCGAACTCGCCGACGTCGGTCGCAGCGTCAAGTGGACCAACCCCAACACGCGCGTCACCTACCAGCTGACGCCGCTCGACGAGCGTCCGCGCGAGGACGGCTGTCGTCGCTTCCGCCTGATCGCACACGGCGATTTCGGGTTGACCGAGGGCCGCAGCATCGCCTGTCCGGACACCAACGGCGTCTGGCAGCTCGCCGACGACCGGCGCGTCAGTCGTCGCTGAGTCGCAAACAAAAAAGCCCGCCGGCGGTGAAGCCGGCGGGCCGGACGGACGCAGACGCGCCGTCGGATCGGGTCAGAACTTGTAGCGGAAGCCGAGCTGGTAGTTGCTGCCGTAGTTCGAGTAGCGCTTGACCTGCCGCGGATCGTCGTTTTCGTACTGCACGTACGGCTCGTTGGTCAGGTTGCTGCCCGACAGGAAGACCGACAGGCCTTCGAGCGGGCCGCCGAAGCCGGCCTGGCCGAAGTCGTAGCTGACCTGCGCATCCCACAGTTCCGTCGCGAGCACCTTGGTGTTCTCGAGGCCGTTGTTGTTGCCACGGACCTCACCGGTGTAGTCGCTGCGGTAGTTGCCGCTGACGCGCGCCTGGAAGCCCCACTTCTCGAAGTACGCGGTCACGCCGTACGACTCGTCGGAGAGGCCGATGACGTCGGCATGCTCGCCGTTGACCTCGACGCTGTTGTCGAGGTGCGTGTAGTAGCCGATCAGGCCGAAACCGTCGAGCGCATCGGTCAGCACGCGCAGCGGCAGCGCGAACTGCAGCTCCATGCCGAAGATGTCGCCGCCGCCGGACTCGATCGTCTCCTCGCTGTAGCCCTCGAACGTGTAGACCGTGCCGAGCTCGGGGTAGTAGAACTGCGTGAAGTCCATCGGCACCTTCGCGGTCGTCTGCCACGAGACGAGGTGCTTGTTGAACATGCCCGCGGTGACGTAGCCGTCGTCGGCGAAGTACCACTCGTAGCTCAGGTCGACCTGGTCTTCCTTGATCGGCTCGAGCTGCGGGTTGCCGGCGTTGGCGGACCACGGCGAGCGCTCGAGGTTGGCGGTCGGGATGTTGTTGCCCGGGTCGTACACGATCGACGCACCCGGCTTCATCTTGTCGAGACGCGTGCGCGTCATCGTTCGGGCGGCGCTGAAGCGGACCTTCTGGTTGTCCGTGATGCCGAACTGCAGGTTCAGGCTCGGCAGCAGGTCCATGTAGGTGCTGCCGTCGCTGACCGGCACGGCGATCACGCCGGTCGGGCTGCCCTGCGCGCCGAAGCCGTCGGCGCTCTGGTCCGTGTAGACGATTTGCAGGCCGACGTTGCCGGAGACCGGCGTGTCGTCCGCCTGGCCGGCGAAGTCGACCTGCAGGAAGCCGGTCGTGACCTTCTCCTGGATGTTCCAGGTGTCGGCCGCGCGGTTCGCCTTGAAATCGCCTTCGTCGTAGGTCAGGTAGTAGCCGCTGTCGTAGAGCTGGCGGCCGTCGATCGCGACCATGCGCTGGCCGCCGAGGAAGCCGAGCGCGACCGTGCCGCGACGGACGTTCTCGGGGATCGCGGGGTTGCCCGGGTACTCGGGCACCGTCAGGAACAGGCCGGTGTTGACCTTGGACTTCTCGCGGTCGGTGTAGTTGACGCCGAACGATGCACCCGTGATCGTGCCGTCCCACTTCGCATTTGCCTGCAGGCGCAGCGCGGTCAGCGTCTCTTCGAAGTCGGCGAAGTTGATGAAGCCGTCCTGGTCGTCGGTGCAGTCGGCGCCGGGGCAATGCGGGTTGTCGAAGCCCCAGTTCTTGGCGCCAGCCAGCTTCACCAGGTTGTAGTCGTCGTACGGCAGCGTGTAGTCGAGCACGGCACCGTGGCTCGTCATGCGGAAGCCGATGTTGTCGGGCGTGATGCCCGCGCCGGCTTCGCCGCGGCCGAAGCCCGAGTAGATCTCGAGGTCGGAGATCGTCTTGGTGACTTCGCTGTAGGCACCGTCGAAGCCGACCGACCACGTGTCGTTGAGCGCGTAGGCGACGTTGAGGCCGCCCGACACGAGTTCGGCGTCCTGGAACGCGGAGTCGTTGCGGATCTGCACGTAGTCGTTGTTGAGCACGCCTTCGGTGACGAGGCCGTTCTCGACCGTGTTCACCGTGTAGTCGGGCGTGCCCCAGATCGCTCCCGGCGTCTCGAGACCGCGCTTGATCTGTTCGTCCTTGTAGTCGATGTAGAGGCCGTCGACGGTCACGTGCAGCTTGTCGTTGGGCTGCCACTCGAGCACGCCGGAGACGGAGTCGCGGTTGAGCATCGCCGAACGCACGTAAGACTTGTGGCCGCCGAGGATGCGGTCGCCGTCGGGCGTCTCCGGATAGCCCCAGGCATTCCACCACTCTTCCTGGCTCGGCGATTCCATCGTCGCGACGGTCAGCGCGACACCGATCGTGTCGCCCGCGAACTGGTCGACGTAGCTCGCCGCGGCGCGGTAGCCGTTGTCATCCATGTCCGGGTTGAGCGCGGAGAGGTCGTTCTGTTCGTACATGCCGTTGACGGCGATCGTCTCCGGCGCCGAGAGCGGTCGCACCGTCTGCAGGTCGACCGTGCCTGCGACACCCTGCGTCAACAGCGTGCCGGTGGTGGTCTTGTAAACGGTCGCGCCCGAGATGATCTCGGACGGATAGAGGTCGAACTCGACGCCACGGTTGTCGCCCATGCCGAGCAGCTCGCGGCCGTTCATCGTCGCGGCGACGAAGTCCTGGCCGAAACCGCGGATCGAGATCGCGCTGGTGCGACCGTTGACGCGCTGGCCGGAGACGCCGGGCAGACGCGCGAGCGATTCGGCGATGCTCGACTCGGGCAGCTTGCCGATGTCTTCGGCGGAGAGGGCTTCGACGACGGCCGGCGATTCGCGCTTGGCCTCGATCGAGGTCTCGAGGGCCTGACGGAAGCCGGTGACGACGATTTCCTCGAGCTCCGGTTCTGCGCCGGCCACTTCCTGCGCCTGCGTCAGGCCGGGCAATGCAAGGGCGGTGGCGATGGCAAGCGACAACGCCGTGCGACGACGCTGCGACTCGATGGAACCGGCGAAGCTTTTTCGCGCGAGCAGATGACGAGCGTTCGACATGATGACGGCGACCCCCGGGACGATGTGTCTGTTCTGTGCAACGGTGATCCGTTGGCGGGCGCGATGCTAGATAAGTGCACCGCGACAGCGCAAGGAATGCATACGAATTCATAGATTTGACGCAGCAACGCGGTCGTCGTGGACCGTGTCCATCACTCGGGCAAACCACGATTGTTGCTCCGGCGCGTCAGCCAGGACACCTCGCTGCGCTCCGCTTCACGGGCCGTGGCACGCCGACGCCGGGAGCGCAGCGACGTCACGGTCGTCAATGCCGCCTGCCGGAGAGCAATGCACGACGACCGGGCGCACCGCGCGTGTGCACGATCGACGGTGCGCGCGATGCGACTGGCCCCCATTGGCCACGTGTCGGTGTCGCGCGAGATCGTCGCGCCTCACATGCGGCAAGCGTACTTGCCGCGATGCGCGAAGGTGGCCGCGCCGCACGACCGGCCTCGCGCGTTGCTGCATCACAAGGTGCGTGCTAGCGTGCCGTCGGCTCCCAAGGAACCCGATGAAGCAGCGATCAAGGCCGACTTCGCGCGACATCGCGCGGCTTGCGGAAGTCTCCCAGGCCACCGTCTCGCGCGCGCTGCGCAACAGCCCGCTGGTCAAGCTCGAAACGCGCACGCGCATCGCCTCGATCGCGCGCGAGCTCCGCTACCGGACCGATCGCTCGGCGGCGGGCCTGCGTTCGGGTCGCAGCCAGACGCTCGCGCTGCTGCTGTTCGAGGAGTCGCAGGACGACTCCTCGATCAACCCGTTCTTCCTCTCGCTGCTCGGCCACATCACGCACGAGACGGCACGCCGCAACCTCGACCTGCTCGTCTCCTTCCAGCAGCTGAGCGAGGACTGGTACACCGACTACCTGCTCAGCCACCGCGCCGACGGCATCATCCTGCTCGGGTACGGCGACTACCTGGACTCGATTCCGCGGCTGCGACATCTCGCCGACGACGGCGCCAATTTCGTGATCTTCGGACCGCCGTTCGACGGCATACCGGGCCGCTACGTCGGTTGCGACAACGCGGCCGGCGCCGCATTCGCCACCCGGCACCTGCTCGGGCTCGGCCGGCGCCGCATCGCGTTCGTCGGCACGGCGAACGAACACTGGCCCGAGTTCGAGATGCGATACCGCGGGCACGTCCAGGCATTGGTCGAGGCGGGCCTCGCGCCCGATCCGGCGCTGCTGGTCGAGGCGCTGGCGAGCGAGTCGTCGGGCCACGAGGCCGCCCGACGCCTGCTCGCGTCGCGGACACCGTTCGACGCGGTGTTTGCGGCCAGTGATTCGATCGCGATCGGCGTGCTCGGCGCGCTGCGCGAGCGCGGGCTGCGCACGCCCGAGGACGTCGCCGTGGTCGGCTTCGACGACATCGCGGCCGCCGCGCATTTCAATCCGCCGCTGACCACGGTGCAGCAGGACACGCGTCGCGCGGCCGAGGCGCTGGTGCAGAACGTGATCCGGCTCGTCGATGGCGAACCGGTCGAGTCACTGCTGATCGAGCCCAAGCTCATCGTGCGAGCTTCCTGCGGCGCGCTGACCGCGTGACGACGACCGCCGTCGCCGCGCGGCTCGACCGACGCGTGCGCCCGAAGCGGACTATCCCGGGGATCCCGTCGTGACGGCACTCGAGATCCTCGATCCGGCGACACTCGACGAGGACGTCGCGGCCGCGGTGACACGGTGGCTCGCGCTCCACGAGCGGGCAAGCCTCGTGGTGTCGGGCGGACGCACGCCGGCGCCGTTCCTGCGTGCACTCGCGCAGCGATCGCTGCCCTGGTCGCGTATCGACGTGCTGCTCGCCGACGAGCGCTGCGTGCCGCTCGATCATCCTGCGAGCAACCAGCGCAGCACCCGTGAAGCATTCGCCGGCACGCCGGCCGCGACCAGCCTGCACGAACTCGATCCGACAACGCCCGGTGCACTGGACCGCTGGCGCGCGCGGGTCGCCACCCTGTCGCGCCCGTTCGCGGCGGTCGTGCTCGGCATGGGCGAGGACGGGCATTTCGCGTCGCTGTTTCCGGGCATGCCGGGCCTCGCCGCGGCGCTCGACCTCGACCGGTCGACCACGGTCGTTGCGGCGATGGCGCCCGTCGAACCGCGGGCGCGACTGAGCCTGGCATTGGCCGCGCTGCTCGACACGGAACTGCTCGCGTTGCACGTCACGGGCGCCGCGAAACTCGCCACGCTGCGACGCGCCGCGCAACCCGGCGACCCGCTCGGGCTGCCGGTGCGTGCGTTGCTGCACCAGCAGCGCGTGCCGCTGCGCATCTACCACCAAGCCTGAACGGGGCTGCTGCGCGCGTCGCCGATCGCAGCGCCGTTCGCAGCACTGGCGCGCCGCTTCGACGAGGACGAGGCTACGCGATCGAGTCGGGCTCTTCGCGATCGTCGACCCGCAGCGTGGCGAGCCCTGCAAGCAGCATCAGCGCGCCGCCGAGCACGAGCGCATCGATGCTGGCGCCATCGAACAGCACGCGCACCAGGATGCCGAGCACGCTCGCGGCAAGGATCTGCGGGATCACGATGAAGAAGTTGAAGATCCCCATGTAGATGCCCATCTTCTGCGGTGGCACGGCCTGCGAGAGCATCGCGTAGGGCAGCGACAGGATCGACGCCCAGGCGATGCCGACGCCGACCATCGACACGAGCAGCCACTGCGGGTCGTCGATGAAGCGGATCGAGACGAGTCCGAGCGCACCGCACCAGAGCCCGACCAGGTGCGCCTTGCGGCGGCCCAGCACCGCCGCCAGCTTCGGGATCGCGAGCGCCGCGAGCGCCGCAAACCCGTTGTAGGCCGCGAACAGCACGCCGACCCAGTTGGCGCCGTCGTTGTAGGCCGCGGAAGCGGTGTCGGTGGTGCCGTAGTGGTACGCCGTCACGGCGGCGGTCGTGTAGATCCACATCGCGAACAGCGCGAACCACGACAGGAACTGCACCACGGCGAGCTGCCGCATGACCTTCGGCATCGAGTGCAGGTCGTTGACGACGCTGTAGAGCATGCCCTCCGTCCGGCCTGAAAGCTGGCGCGCGGCCGCGACGAACTGCAGCAGGCCGAATGCGGCGAGCCCGAAACCGAGCACGTAGAGCTGCTTGTCCCAGCCGAACAGCGCGACGGCCGCCGCGAATGCGAGCCCGGCGACGAGCCAGGTGCCGCCGGCGGTGCGGTACTGCGTCGGCGTGCGTGCGGCCGGGTGTGCCGTGTCGGCCACGGCGGCGGACGGCGCGAACGCGGCCAGCTCTTCCGGCGAGTACTCGCGCGTGCGCACGACGGTCCAGAGGACGGCAGCCAGGAACGCAATCGCACCGAGATAGAACGCGAGCTTGACCGAGTCCGGCAGCTCGCCGGGCGCCGCGACGTTCGACACTTCGAACACGTTCGCAAGGACCCACGGCAACGCGGAGGCGACGACCGCGCCGATCCCGATGAACCAGCTCTGCATCGCGTAGCCGCGTGCACGCTGCCGCTCGGGCAGCATGTCGGCCACGAGTGCGCGGAACGGCTCCATCGAGACGTTGATCGACGCGTCGAGGATCCAGAGCATGCCGGCCGCCATCCAGAGGTACGGGCTGTTGGGCATCACGACCAGCGCCGCGGTCGCGAGCAGCGCGCCGATCAGGAAGTACGGCCGGCGCCGGCCGAGCCCGCCCCAGGTGCGATCGCTCAGGTAGCCGACGATCGGCTGCACGATCAGGCCAGTGACCGGTGCCGCGAGCCAGAGCATCGGCAAGTCGTCGATCGAGGCACCGAGCGACTGGAAGATCCGGCTCACGTTCGCGTTCTGCAGCGCGAAGCCGAACTGGATGCCGAGGAACCCGAAGCACATGTTCCAGATCTGCCAGAACGTGAGTCCGGGTTTCTTCTTGTGCTGCATCGCGTAGGTCCTGGTGGGCGGCGAGACGGCCGCGTGTGGGCTGCTGCGGCCGGGCCTGGGTTCAGCGCGTGTAGACGAGGTAACCCCACGCCGGCAGCTCGACCTTGGCGCCCGGCCTCAGTTCGACGGTCTTGCCGCTGTCGAAGTCCGTGTAACGCCCCTCGAACAACGCACTCCTGAACGACACCGTCTGCGGCTTCGCGGAAAAGTTGAACACCGCGAACACCGCATGGTCGTCGTTGCGCCGCACGAAGCTGAGCACCTGCTCGGGCGCGTCGTTCGGCACGTCGACCATGCGCGCGCCCCAGCCACCGTTCCAGAGCGCGGTGTTCGCCTTCTTGAGCGCGAACAGCCGTCGGTACAGTTCCTCGTGCGGGTGCAGCTTCCAGACGATCGGGTCACGCTCGAAGAACTCGAGCCGCTTGGTGTTGCCCGCCTCCTGGCCGTTGTAGATCAGCGGAATGCCGCTCGCGACCACCGAGAACACCATCGCGGCCCGTACGCCGTCGCCGAACGCCTCGAACTCCGTGCCCTCCCACGAGTTCTTGTCGTGGTTGCTGACGAAGTTCATGCGCATCGCCTCGCGCGGCCAGGCATTGTCCTGCTGCGAGAGATAGCCGCGGACCGGGCCGACACCCTTGCCGCCCACGGTCGCCTGGTGCACGGCGTCCCAGAAGCCCCAGGCATAGGTGGCGTCGAACGCGTCCTCGTGCAGGTCGCGCGCCTCCCATTCGGCCAGCATGAACACGGGCTTGATCGCGTCGAGTTCGCGACGCGCCTGGTTCCAGAAGTCGAGCGGCACGAAGCCGGCGACGTCGCAGCGGTAGCCGTCGATGCCGGCCTCGCGGACCCAGTATTTCAATGCGTCGGTCATGTAGCGACGCAGGCCGGGCTGGTTGAAATCGAACTCGATGATGTCCGACCAGTCCCACCACGACGACGGATGAAAGTCGCCCTTCCAGTCACGCTCGTACCACTCGGGGTGCTGCGCGACGAGCACGTTGTCCCAGGCCGAGTGGTTCGCGACCCAGTCGAGGATCACGTACAGGCCGAGTTCGTGCGCGCGGTCGACGAACCGCTTGAGGTCGGCGAAGGTGCCGAACTCCGGATTGACGCCGAGGTAGTCCTGTACCGCGTACGGGCTGCCGAGCGTCCCCTTGCGATGCTTTTTGCCGATCGGGTGGACCGGCATCAGCCAGACGATGTCGGCGCCGAGCGCCTTGATCCGTGGCAGTTGCTTCTCGGCCGCCGCCAGCGTGCCTTCCGGCGTGAACTGACGCAGGTTCACCTGGTAGAGCACGGCATTCTTCGACCATTCGGGCGAGTGCACGCGCACGAGGGGCACGGGGCGGTAGCGCTCGAGTGTGGCGTCAGCGGCGGGCGCTTCGGCCCACACGGAGCCTGCGACCAGCAGGCCGAGGAAAGCGAACAGCGTCAGTTTGCTCATGGGATGTGCTCGAGCGAGATACGGGAAATGCGCGGCCGCCCCGCCACGGCGGGCGAGGTGCAGCGTCGAGGTGTCGGCCCCGGTCGAAGCTCAAGCGCTCCCCCTCATCCCATCGTTGCGATCGCGTCGCCGCGCCGGGGCAGATGCGACGATCACGCACTACATCCGCCACGGTCGCGCGAGTCTAGCAACGATTGCCCGAGTGTCGTGGCACCGCGCGCGCCGAATGCAATCGTATTCAGTGACTTGTCGCGACTGCACCGCGATGCTTCACTGCGCCGCACTGCACGGAGCCTCCGCATGTTCGCCAGATGTCTTCTCGTCCTCGCGTTGCTGTCCGGGGCGGCACCCGTCGGCGCGGCCCCACGGATCGATCGCGTGGAACCACTGTCGTGGTGGGTAGGCATGCGCGAGCCGACGCTGCAGCTGCTGGTGCACGGCGATCGCATCGCGGAACTGCAGCCGGTGCTGCGTCACGAGGGCGTGACGCTCGAAGGCGTCGAGCGCGTCGAAAACCCGAACTACCTGTTCGTGAACCTGCGCATCGACGCCGACGCTCGACCGGGACGCGTGCGGATCGAGTTCCGCCGCGGCGACCGTACCGTCGTGACCTGGCCGTACGACCTGCAGCCGCGCGACCCTGGTTCGGCCGACCGCGCCGGGTTCGGACCGGGCGATGCGATCTACCTGGTCACGCCCGACCGGTTCGCGAACGGCGACCCGTCCAACGACACCGTGCGCGGCTATGCGGACCTGCCCGACCGCACGCGGCCACTCGCCCGTCACGGCGGTGACCTGCAGGGCGTGCTCGACCACCTCGGCTACGTCGCGCGCATGGGCTTCACGCAGTTGTGGCTCAACCCCGTGCTCGAGAACGCGATGCCCGAGGCGTCGTACCACGGCTATGCGATCACGGATTTCTACCGTGTCGACCCGCGCTTTGGCAGCAACGAGCTGTACCGGCGCCTGGCGCGCGAGGCGCGCGCGCAGGGCGTCGGCCTGATCATGGACGTGGTGCTGAACCACTGCGGCTCGGAGCACTGGTGGATCAAGGACCCGCCGACACCGGACTGGATCAACCATGGCGGACGCTTCGTCGCGACCACGCACGCGCGCGAAGCGCTGCAGGATCCGCACGCCGCCGACGCCGACCGGGCCGTGTTCTCGGACGGCTGGTTCGTCGCGACGATGCCGGACCTGAACCAGCGCAACCGCCATCTCGCGACCTACCTGGTGCAGAACACGCTCTGGTGGATCGAGTACGCCGGGCTGTCGGGACTGCGCATCGACACCTATCCGTATTCCGATCGTGGCTTTCTCGCCGAGTGGTCGCGACGCATCACCGCCGAATACCCGAACCTCGGTGTGGTCGGCGAGGAATGGACGTCCAACCCGATCACGCTGGCGTACTGGCAGCGCGGCAACCGCCCGCGCGACGGCTACGTGTCGTCGCTGCCGGGACTGTTCGACTTCCCGCTGCAGGAAGCGATTCGCGACGGTCTCCGCGAACCGGAAGGCTGGGGCACCGGCCTGCGACGCATCTATCGCACGCTCGCCTCCGACGCGATCTACGCCGACCCGTCCCGGCTCGTCGTGTTCGCGGACAACCACGACATGAACCGGCTGACGACCTCGCTCGACGATCGCGTCGACCTCACGCGCATGGCGCTGGCGCTGGTGCTGACGACGCGCGGCACGCCGCAGCTGTACTACGGCACCGAGATCCTGATGCGCAATCCGGGCACCGAGGACCACGGCGTGATCCGCGGCGACTTCCCGGGCGGCTGGCGCGGTGACATGCGCAACGGCTTCACGGGTGCGGGTCTCGAGCCGGAGGCGCGCGCGATGCAGGACTACGTGCGCACGTTGCTGCAATGGCGTCGCACCTCGCCGGCGCTGCGCGAAGGCAGCCTCACGCACTTCTACCCGATCGACGGCCTCTACGTGTACTTCCGCCGCGCGCCGGCCCAGACCGTGATGGTCGTGCTCAACGCGAACGACACGGCGCAGACCGTCGATACGCGCCGGTACGCAGAGGCACTCGGCGCCGCATCGACCGCCACGGACGTCGTCTCGCGCCGCTCGCACGAGCTTGAGCACGGCGTGGTCGTGGAACCCCGCAGCGCGACGATCCTGGAGTTGCACTAAAGTCCCCGCTCGCGGACGCTCGAGCCGCGGGCGACACAACGATCGACGTCCCGGGGGACACACGATGCTCGGCATGCAGCGCAAGCTGTCGACTCCCTTCCTGGTCCTGCTCACGCTGCCGGCCACGGCGATGGGTTTCGCGTTGTCGGTCCAGATCTCCGTGCTGAGCTGGATCCTCTCGACCGAATACCACCTCGACATCCACGAGATCGGGCTCGTCTGGGCCGCGGGCCCGCTCGCGGGCATCATCGGCCAGCTGCTCGTCGGCGTCGTGAGCGACCGCGCCTGGTTCTGGGGCGGGCGCCGTCGGCCGTTCATCATCGTCGGCGGCGTGCTCGCCGCGCTGATGATCCTCGCGCTGCCCTCGATCGGCCTGATTTCACGCGAACTCGGCTTCGAGACCGTGCTCGGCGTCGCCATCGCCGTGGCGCTCGCGCTCGACCTTTCGATCAACGTGAGCTTCAACCCGACACGCTCGCTGATCACCGACGTCACGCCCGAAGGGATCGGCCGCACGCGTGGCTACACCTGGATGCAGACCGTCTCGGGCTCGTTCGGCGTGCTTGCATACGCGATCGGCGCGTTCTTCGGCAACTACGTGCTGATCTACTTCGCGGTCGGACTCGTGCTGCTGTTCTCCGTCGTGCCTGCGACACTGGTCGAGGAACCGCGCGTGCTGCCCGGCGCGGACGACGCTGCCGCGACGACGCAGGTCCGCGCCGGCTTCGGACACTTGCTGTACCTCGTGCGGCCGCTGTGGGCCATCCTGGCCTACGACGTCGTGGCGATGACGCTCAAGCTCGTCGGGCTGCGGTCGCCGGGGCTCTGGCTCGAAGCCGCCTGCGTGGCCGGCACGGCCGTGCTGTTCTGGCAGACGTTGACCGCGCGCGCGCCGGCCGGGCAGTTCGTGCGCCACGACCTCACCGATTTCCGGAAGGTGCTCGCCGCCAACTCGCTGAGCTGGATCGGCGTGCAGTCGATGTTCGTCTACATGATCGCGTTCGTGCAGCAGCGGTTCCCGGACCTCGACGCCGACGCGACCGGCCGCACGCTGTCGACGAGCTTTCTCGCGCTGAGCGCCGTCGCCGCGGTGCTGCCGGCGCTGGTGCTGCTGCCGCTCGCGAAGCGATTCGACGTGGTGCGCGTGCACTCGGCCTGTCTCGCGGTCATGGCGGTCGCGTACGCCGGCGTCTACCTGCTCGGCCACACGACGCTGGCGCTGTACGCGCTGATGGCCGTGCTCGGCATCGGCTGGGCCGCGATCGTGAGCCTGCCGTTCTCGATCATGTCGCAGCGTGTCGACGCCTCGCGGATCGGGCTGTTCATGGGCGTGTTCAACCTGTCGATCGTGCTGCCGCAGCTCGTCGTGAGCTTAGGGATCGGCACGTTCCTCGCGCGCGTCGCCGACAAGGGCATGCTGTTCGTCGTCTGCGCCGTGAGCCTCGGCCTGGCGGCGCTGGCCTGGCGCAGCGTCGGTGGGCACGACGCGTTGCCCGAAGGCAGCGTGCGCGCGAGCGAGGGCGCTCAGGCCTGACGCCGGCGTCGCTCAGGCCCGCGCGGCGCGCACGTCCTCGAACAGTTGCCGCACGTGCGGCCGCGCGAACACCTCGCTCAGGTCCGCGCTCATCTTGCGCTGCCAGTTCGCGTGCTCGTCGCTGGTGCCCGGCACGTTGACCGGGTCGGCCATGCCGGAGAGGTCTTCGGCCTGCAGCACGACGAGCGCGGAGGCGCTGCGCGCGAGGTAGACCTGGATCGCGTGCGCGAGTGCGTCGCCGTAGCTGCCGTCGAACCCCTCCGGCAACAGCCCCTGCCAGCGGAGCGCACCCAGCAGGGCGTGGCGATCGCGCACACGCTCGTCGAGCACGTACTGGCGCATCTCGTCGCTCGGGTAGAGCGCGAGGCGCTGCCGCAGCGCGATGTCGCTGGCGGTCCAGTAGCCCTTGAGCGTCGGCAGGTCGTGCGTCGTCACGGTGGCGATCGCGCGGCGCGGATAGTCGGCGGGCGCACGGAAGGTGCCGTCGCCGTGCTTCTCGAACAGCAGTACGCGATAGGAGTACACGGCCCGCTCGGCCATCGCGTGGCACATCTCGGGCGGCACCGTACCGAGGTCCTCGCCGACGATCAGGCAATGGTGACGCTCGCTTTCGAGCGCGAGCACCGACATCAGGTCGTCGATCGGATAGTGCACATACCCGCCGTCGGTGGCGCCGAGACCGGCCGGCACCCACCATTGGCGAAAGAACGCCATCACGTGGTCTATGCGCAGTGCGCCGAAGTTGCGCAGGCTCGCCGCGAGCAGGCGGCGAATCGGCTGGTAGTGCTCGGCCCGCAACACGTTCGGATCCTGCGGCGGGATGCCCCAGTCCTGCCCTTTGAGCGCGAGCGCGTCGGGCGGCGCGCCGACACCGGCGCCCTTGCGGTAGAGCGCCTGGTCCGACCAGGTCTCGGCACCGCTCGGGTTCACGCCGACGGCATAGTCGCCGTAGAGGCCGATGGCCATGCCGAGGTCGCGCGACAACGCCTGCACCGCTCGCAGCTGGACGTCCGCGAGCCACTGCAGCCAGGCGTAGAACTCGACACGGTCGGCGTGTTCACGGGCGAACGCCGCGACTGCGACGTGCGCAGGATCGCGCAACTCGTCCGGCCACACCGGCCAGCCCCAATAACGCCCGGCATCCAGTTTCCGCAGGTGCTCGTCGAGTGCGTCGTGCAACGCGTGCAGTCGCAAGGTCGTGCCGCGCTCGGCCTTGAAAGCCTCATACGCACGGGCCCGGTCGGTGCCGCGCCCGAGGTGCTCGTGCCGGAAGTGCACGAAGAGTCGTTCGAGCACGGCGAATTTCGCGCGGGCGACGCCGTGATAGTCGACCGCCTCGGTCGCACGTAGACGCGCGAGTTCGGCCTGGAACTCCGGCGCCACGACCAGTGCGCGCGCATCCTCGCTCTCTGCGTACTCGGGCAGTGCCTCGACCGCGAGGTAAAGCACGTTGAGGAAATGTCGCGACGAGGCGCTGTAGGGGCTGAACTGCCCCGGGTTCGAGGGAAACAGCGCGTGCAACGGGTTCAGACCGACGAACGCGGCGCCGGACGGAGCACAGCTGCGCACGACGGCCTCGAGGTCCGCGAAATCGCCGATGCCCCAGTTGCGCGACGATCGGAGCGTGTACAACTGCACCGCCACGCCCCACAGCCGCTCGCCCCGCTGCAGCACGGACGGCTCGAAGCACATGCGCGGCGCGACGATCAGCGCGCATCGCTCGGCGTCGCCGCCTTGCAACGCCACCTGCAGCGTGTGATAGCCGTGCGGCAGGTCCGCCGGCAGCGGCAAGGCGCGTCGCGTCTGCCCGCGACCGCCGATCTCCGCACGTTCGTATTCCTGCAGATCACCGGCACGGTGTCGCCCGTGGCGTTCGCCCCCGTGCTCGAGATGCACCGTATAGCTCACGTCGCGCTCGAGGGCGGCGACCGCGATGCCGATCGTGACGGAGTTGCGGCCGGGGTGCACGACCGCGACGGGCTCGAGCAACGAACGCCAGCGCTCCGCGTCGTGCTCGCGCAGCACGTTCTCGACCGCACCGACGTCGTCCACCGGGCAGCCCATGGCGACGAGCAACGCGCGCTTGGTTGCCGCGCTGATGGTCATGAGGTCGCCACGATAGTTGTGGTACGCGTCGCCGATGCCACGCTGGCGCGCGAGCTGGTCGAGCAGTGACTCGAGCATGTGTTCCGTCCGTCCGAAGCGTCGCGACGATGCCTGAGCCCACCGGCCGCCGCAAGCTCAGTACGGCATCAGGACTCGCGCGATTCCAGCAGCACGGTGCTGCGTTGCTGCACGCGCAGCGATGCAATCGATTGCATTGCCCGCGGCGACGCCTCGGCCGACGCATCGGCGGTGTCGAACAGCACCGTCCAGGGTGCGCCGGCCGGCGGTGGCAACGTCATCTCCACGTCGGCGTCGTCGGCGTTGAACACGACCAGCAGGTCCGCGCCGGCGCGGCCCTGCGCGGCCAGACCGTTCATGAGCACGCCGATGCTGCGCAGGTTCGAGTCGTTCCAGTCGGCGTCGGTCATTTCCCGACCCGACGGATGCAACCAGGTGACGTCCTTGGCGTCGCCGCCACGCCGCGTGCCCTTGAGGAACGTGTCGCGTCGCAACCAGGGCCGCGACTTGCGCAGCGCGACCAGGCGACTCACGAACTCCACCAGCGACTCGTGACGCGTCGCGCAGGACCAGTCGATCCAGCTCAGCTCGTTGTCCTGGCAGTACGCGTTGTTGTTGCCCCGCTGCGTGCGTCCGAACTCGTCGCCCGCGAGCATCATCGGCACGCCCTGTGACAGCAGCACGGTGGCGAGCATGTTGCGCACCTGCCGCTGTCGCAACGCGACGATCGCAGCGTCGTCGGTCGGGCCTTCGACGCCGTAGTTCGCGCTCAGGTTGTGCGCGTGCCCGTCGCGGTTGCCCTCGAGGTTCGCGGTGTTGTGCCTGTCGACGTAGCTGACGGTGTCCTGCAGCGTGAAGCCGTCGTGTGCCGCGACATAGTTGATGCTTGCGGTCGGCTTGCGACCGCCGCCACGGAACAGGTCGCTGGAGCCGGCGAAGCGCTCGACGAAGGTGCCGACGACGGGACGGTCGCCGCGCCAGAACGCGCGCACCGCGTCGCGATAACGGTCGTTCCACTCGGCCCAGCCCGACGGGAAATGCCCGAGCTGGTAACCGCCCGGCCCGACGTCCCACGGTTCGGCGATCATCTTCAGATAGGCGAGGGCCGGGTCTGCGCGCATCGCCGCGAACAGTGGCGAGTTGCGATCGAAGCCGCCGGCGTTGCGACCGAGGATCGGCGCGAGGTCGAACCGGAAGCCGTCGACGCGCATTTCCGTGGCCCAGTAACGCAGGCAGTCGAGGACCATGCCGCGCACGGCGGGCTCGTCGAAGTTGGTCGTGTTGCCGCAGCCGGAATGGTTCACGTACTGCGCGGGGTTCTGCAGCAGCCGGTAGTAGACGGCGTTGTCGAAACCGCGGAGGTTCAGCGTCGGGCCGTGCTCGTTGCCCTCGGCCGTGTGGTTGAACACGACGTCGAGGATCACCTCGAGGCCCGCCGCGTGCAGCGCGCGCACCATCTGCTTGAACTCGGCCACCGCGTCGTCGACGGCGTAACGCGGCTCCGGCGCGAACCACGCGATCGGGTTGTAGCCCCAGTAGTTGGACAGGCCGCGGTCGGCGAGGAACTGCTCGCTGATCGACGCCTGCACGGGCATCAGCTCGATGGTCGTGACGCCAAGCCGCTTGAAGTGCGCGATCACCGCCGGGTGGGCGAGACCGAGGTACTTGCCGCGCAGCGCCTCCGGCACCTCCGGGTGCAGCTGCGTGTGCCCCTTGACGTGGACTTCGTAGAGGATCGTGTCGCGCCACGGCACGTTCGGCGCGCGGACCTTGCCCCAGTCGAAACTGCCGTCGATGACTTCCGAGCGCGGCACGAACGGTGCGCTGTCGTCGCTTGCGGCCTGCTCGTCGTGACTACGCACGGCGCCGTGCAGTGCCGGGTGCCAGCGAAAATCGCCGCGCAGGGACAGCGCACAGGGGTCGATCAGCAGTTTCGCTGGGTTGTAGCGGTGACCGCGTGCCGGATCGTAGGGCCCGTGCACGCGGTAGCCGTATTGCAGGCCAGGACCGGCGTGACGTGCGGGCAGGAAGCCGTGCCAGATGTCTCCCGTACGTGCGGGCAGTTCGAGCCGTGCCACTTCCTCGCGGCCGGCGGCGTCGAACAGGCACAGCTCGATCCGCTCCGCGTGCGCCGAGTAGACCGCGAAGTTCGTGCCGCGCCCGGTCCAGTTGGCCCCGAGCGGTTGGGGCGAGCCGGACTCGAGCCGCGGCGGGCCGGATGTCGTGTCGAACGTCATGTGTCGAGCGCTGGGTGGTCGGAGGTGGCCATCAGACGAGGCCCTGCCAGTCGCGACCGTGGGCTGCGTAGATTGCGGTCACGCGCGACAGGCACGCGAGCTTGAGCGGGCCGCGTGCAACCGTGGCCACGTTCCGATCCACATTGGCGGCGTCCGTGCCGCCGACGATCACGCAATCGACGCCGGGCGCGTACGCCGTGAAGCGCAGCGCGAACTCGTCCCAGTCCTCGACATCGACCGCGGCGCGGACGAATTCGAAACGACGACGGTACTCGTCGTGCACCGGATCGCCGGTCGGTCGGCCGACCCAGGGCCTGCCGGCCAGCGAGCGTTTGGCAAGCGTGCCGATGCCGCGGTCACGCGCGAGTTCCAGCACCGGGAGGTTCTCCTGGTCGCAGAGGCTGACGGAGGCCTGCACGCCGCCGAACATTGGGCTGCCCTCACCCGCGCTGCGCGCGACCTCTCCCGCCAATGCGGGAGAGGTGGAAGAGAGACTGACGGCGTGGGCCAGCGCCGTGCTGTCGCCGGAGTACGCCGCGACGCGAATCTTGCCCAGCTCGCGACAGCGCACGAGCGCACGCACGACGTCGTCCTGCTGCAGCGTCGCGAGCGGGCACGAATGCAGGTGCACGATGTCGATCACGTCCGTGCGCAAGCGGTCGCGCGCGGCGTCGACGCCGGCGACGACGCAGTCGTAGGTCCAGTCGCGGATGCCGGGCACGCCGTAACCGACCTTGGTCGACAGCACGAACTCGTCGCGACGGCGCGCGAGCAATCGCCCGATGCGTTCCTCGGCGAGGCCGTAGGAGCGCGCGGTATCGATCAACGTGAGTCCCGCGTCGAGCACGTGGTGCAGCAACCGTTCGACGTGGCGCTCATCGAGCTCCGGTGCGCCCGCCTGCATTGCGCCGAACCCGAGGACTGGCACGGACAAACCGGTGTTGCCGTACGGTCGGCAGCGCATCGCCGTTCAGGCGTCCCGTTCGAGGAACACCGCGGCCAGCGGCGGCAGGTCCAGCCGCAGGTGACAGGGCTGGCCCTGGGACGGCTCCGGTCGTGTCGCGAGACGCGCGTCTCCCCCAAAGCCGGCGCCGCCGTAACGCGGCGCATCGGTGTCGAGGATCTTGCGGTAGATGCCGGGTTGCGGTGCGCCGAGCCAGTAGTCGTTCCGCGGCACGGGCGTGCAGTTGAACACGCAGAGGATCGGCGGGCGTTCCGGTTGCTGCGGGCAACGACGCAGGAACGCGAAGATGCTGCGGTCGGCGTCGTGCAGGTCGATCCAGCCGAAACCCGCGGGATCGGTGTCGCTGCCGTGCAGCTGTGGATAGTCGCGGTAGATCGCGTTGAGGTCGTGGTCGAGGTCGAGCAGCGCACGGTGCGCGGGTTGCTCGAGCAGGTGCCAATCGAGCGAGTGCTCCTCGCGCCACTCGCGCCACTGGCCGAACTCGCTGCCCATGAACAGGAGCTTCTTGCCCGGGTGCGCGGTCATGAAGGCGCGAAACCAGCGGAAGTTCGCGCGCTTCTGCCATTCGTCGCCCGGCATCTTGTCGAGCAGCGCGCGCTTGCCGTGAACGACCTCGTCGTGCGAGATCGGCAACACGTACTGCTCCGACCAGGCATAGACGAACGAGAACGTCACGAGCGAATGGTGGAAGCGGCGGTGCACGGGATCGTGCTCGACGTAGCGCAGCGTGTCGTTCATCCAGCCCATGTTCCACTTGAAGTGGAACCCGAGCCCGCCCAGGTGCACGGGCTGAGTGACACCTGGGAACGCGGTGGATTCCTCGGCGAACGTCATCGCGCCGGGAAATTCGCGCCCGACCGCGACGTTGAGCTGGCGCAGGAAGTCGATCGCCTCGAGGTTCTCGCGGCCGCCGTGGCGGTTCGGCACCCACTCGCCGGCCTTGCGGCTGTAGTCGAGGTAGAGCATCGAGGCGACCGCGTCGACGCGCAATCCGTCGACGTGGTAGCGGTCGAGCCAGTAGAGCGCGTTGGCGACGAGGAAGTTGCGGACCTCGTGCCGGCCGTAGTTGAAGATCTTGGTGCCCCAGTCGGCGTGCTCGCCGAGACGCGGGTCCGCGTGTTCGTAGAGCGGCGTGCCGTCGAAGAGCGCCAGGCCGTGCTCGTCGCGCGGGAAGTGCGCCGGCACCCAGTCGATGATCACGCCGATGCCGGCCGCGTGGCAGCGATCGACGAAGTGCATGAAGTCCTGCGGCGTGCCGAAACGCGCGCTCGGCGCGTAGTAGCCCGCGACCTGGTAACCCCACGAGCCGTCGAACGGGTGTTCGGCCACGCCCATCAACTCGACGTGCGTGTAGCCCTGGCGCGTGACGTACGGAATCAGCTCGTCGGCGAGCTCGCGCCAGTTGAGAAACTGCGGCGTGCGGGCGTAGTCGCGGCGCCAGCTGCCCGGGTGCACCTCGTAGATCGAGATCGGGTTGCGCGTGTGGTTCGCCCGTGCACGCGCCTCGAGCCACGCCTGGTCATGCCACTCGTAGCCGTCGAGCGAGGCGACGATCGACGCGTTGCCGGGGCGCAGTTCCATCGCGAAGCCGTAGGGGTCGGCCTTGAGCAGCGTGTGGCCGCCCCGCGTGCGGATCTCGTACTTGTAAGCTGCCCCGGGGCCGACGTCCGGAACGAACAGCTCCCAGACGCCGGAGCCGCCGCGCACTTGCATGGCGTGCCGGCGACCGTCCCAGTGGTTGAACGGCCCCACGACGCTGACGCGCTCCGCGTTCGGCGCCCACACGGCGAAGCGCGTGCCGCGCAGGCCGTCGAGCTCGACCGGGTGCGCGCCGAGCTTGTCGTAGATCGCGAGGTGGTTGCCCTCGCCGAACAGGTGCAGGTCGTAGTCGCTCAACTGCGGCGCAAAGAAGTATGCGTCGTTCTTGTCCGACTCCGCGCCGTCGCGGTAGACGACGTGCAAGCGGTAGGGCAGCGCGGGTCGCCGGTATGGCACGCGTCCTTCGAACAGCCCGACCGGGTGAACCTGCCGCAATGCGATCGCAGCGCGAGGTGGGTCGCCGTCCCAGTGCACGTGCACCGCGACGGCATCGGGCTCGAGCACGCGCACGAGACACGTCGGCTCGCCGCCGGTGACGCCAGGGACTTCGTGATAGCCAAGCAGCGAACGCGGCAGCGGATGCCGCGCCTGCACGAGCGCTTCGATGTCGGTACGGGTCAGTGTCGTTCGGTTGGGCACGCGGCGAGTCTAGCGTGACGCACGGAGGGCCAAGGCGGCGTTGCCGGCTGCAATCGATTGCAGCTGCGGACGCCCAAGCCAACGGCGACGGCAGATCCGAGGACGCGCAACGACACGGCGAGCTTGCCTGATCGCCGCGCCCAAGGCCCGCTTCGCATGATCGCTCCTACAAGCGAAGCGCGCCTTAAGAAATCACTGCAAGCCTTTGAATTCCCCGGCGAATGCGGATCCGATTCGGACCTGTCTTGGCCGCGGCCACTGCCCCGGTCGGCAGACTCTCAGTCTTCGCCGGCCGTCATCAGGACGGCCTCTCGTCCGCCATGGATCCTGGAGTGACTTGATGTTCCCCACGCTCAAGCTGGCTGCCGCCGCCGTCGCCGTCACTGCGACCCTGCTCGCCCCCGTCGCTGCCGACGCCTACACCACCACCCGCAAATTCAACCCGGGCCACTACACGGTGATCCTGCCGGCCCACAACGGCACACAGAAGGCCATGGACGACGCCCGCCGGCCTGGCATGACCGGCATCATGAAGAAATACAAATGGCGCGAGCTCGAGCCAACCAAGGGCAACTACGACTTTTCCAAGATCCAGGCTGACCTGAACTGGGCGCAGGCCTACGGCATGCAGGTCATCATCATGATCGAGGACAAGACGTTCAAGCTCGAGCGCCCGAACCCCGCGTACCTCGATGCCCAGAGCCCGCGCAACCGCGCCGGCGGTTACTCGATCGTGCGCTGGGACCCGACCGTCGTGGCGCGCTACAAGGCGCTGGTCACCGCGATCGGCAAGCGCTTCGACGCGCACCGGAATTTCGAGGGCATCGCGGCGCAGGAATCCGCGATCGGCCTCGACTCCACGACGCTGAAGAAGTACGGCTTCACGGCCGAGAAATACCGCGACGCCTACATCGAGATGTTCGGCCACGCGCTCAACGCGATGCCGAAGTCGCGCGTGTTCTGGTACCAGAACTTCTTCGTCGGCAACCAGAGCTACATCGGCCATATCGCCTCGGCGCTCGGCCCGAAGGGCCTGGTCATGGCGGGCCCCGACGCGCTGCCGGACCGCGACTCGCTCGTGAAGAAGTCGTACCCGTTCTTCGACCAGCACAAGGGCAAGATGCACCTGGGCATCCAGGTCGAAGGCATCTGCTACCGCGCGCCGCACGAGACCGCGGGCTACAAGACCAAGTACTGGACGCCGGCGGAGCTGTTCCGCTTCTCGCGCGACGAGCTGCACGTCAACTACATGTTCTGGGTGCGCATCACGCGCGCGACGCCGGCGGACTCGTACGACTGGTACGACACGCTGCCCGTGATCCAGGCGAACGAGTACTTCAACCGGTAAGTCCCTCGAGGCGGCGCCGCGGTCGACGCGGCGTCGCAAGGACAACAACGCGGCCGGGCCGGCTTTCGGCCACGCACCGCCCTCCACGGGACGCCTCGCGCGTCCCGTTTCTTTTCGGACGGGCGCAACGACCGAAGCGCAGTATCATTCGCGCACGATTCGCCGCGTTCCAGTCGACAAGCCACCCCCCTTGGACACGTTTTCCGCCAGCTTCCAGGCGGCCCTCGATCTGCTGATCCAGGCCGACGCCTACCTCTATGGCATCGTCGGGCTGAGCCTGCGCGTGAGCTGCGCAGCGGTGTTGCTGGCCGCGCTCGTCGGGCTGCCGGTCGGGGCGCTGCTGGCAGTGGCGAAGTTCCGCGGGCGACGCACGCTGACCGTCGTCATCAATGGCTTCATGGGATTGCCGGCCGTGGTCGTCGGCCTCGTCGTCTACCTGCTGTTGTCGCGCGCCGGCCCGCTGGGCGAGTTCGGCCTGCTGTTCACGCCCACCGCGATGAGCATCGCGCAGGCCGTGCTCGTGTTCCCGCTGATTGCCGCGCTGACGCGCCAGATCGTCGAGGACGCCTGGCGCGAGTATGCCGAGCAGCTCGACTCGCTCGGCGCGTCGCACTGGCAGCAGGCGGTGACCCTGCTGGCCGACACGCGCTGGTCCCTGTCGACCGTGATGCTGGCAGGCTTCGGCCGCGCCATCGCCGAAGTGGGCGCCGTCATGATCGTCGGTGGCAACATCGACGGCGTCACGCGCGTGATGACGACCGCGATCGCGCTGGAGACCAGCAAGGGCGACCTGCCGCTCGCGATGGGCCTCGGCATGATCCTGCTCGCACTGGTGCTGCTGTTGAACGCGCTCGCGCACGGCATCCGTCTCTGGGCTGCGGAGCACGCGCGATGAGCGGGATGTTTCCGCTCGTCGTCGATCGCGTGTCGTTCGCGCCGTCGGGGCAGCACGTCCTGCGCGAGGCGAGCCTCGAGATCGCGCAAGGCAGTTTCACCGTCATCCTCGGGCCCAATGGCGCCGGCAAGAGCGTGCTGATGCGCATCATGCACGGGTTGCTCGCGCCGACGTCGGGCAGCGTGCGCTGGGGCAGCCTCGACGCGAGGCCGAAGTCACAGGCCATGCTGTTCCAGCGGCCCGTGATTCTGCGACGCTCGGTGCTGGCGAACGTGGCCTATGGCCTGCACGTGAACGGCGTGCCGACACGCGAAGCCCGCGACCGCGCCGCAACGGTGCTCGAGACGGTCGGCCTGCTGCACCTCGCCGCGCGCCCGGCCCGGTTGCTGTCCGGCGGCGAGCAGCAGCGCGTCGCGCTCGCGCGTGCGGCGGCACTGCAGCCGCGGATCCTGTTCCTGGACGAACCGACGGCGAGCCTCGACCCGACCGCTGTCCGGGCGATCGAGAAAGGCATCGCCGACCTGCACGCCGGCGGCACGACCGTCGTGATGATCACGCACCACCTGGGGCAGGCGCGTCGTCTCGGCCAGCACATCGTGTTCTTGTCGAACGGGCGCATCGAGGAGCGGACGCTCGCGGCCGTGTTCTTCCGGCAACCGCAGTCGCCGGCGGCCGAGAATTTCCTCAGGGAGGAGTTGCCATGAACCTCGCGCGACGGCTGCTGTTGACGACCCTCGTCGCCGCGACGCTGCCGCTGCAGGCGGCCGAGCCGTACATCACGGTCGCCTCGACGACCTCGACCGAGCAGTCGGGCCTGTTCGGCCACATCCTGCCCGAGTTCACGCGCGCCAGCGGCATCGACGTGCACGTGGTCGCGCTCGGCACCGGCCAGGCCCTCGACCTTGCCCGTCGCGGCGACGCCGACGTCGTCTTCGTGCACGATCGCGAGGCCGAGGACAAATTCCTCGCCGACGGTTACGGCGTCCAACGTCACGATGTGATGTACAACGACTTCGTGCTGGTCGGCCCGCAGGCCGATCCGGCGCAGATCCGGGGTGAAACCGACGTGGTCGTGGCGCTGCGCAAGATCGCGCAGGCCCGGGCTCCGTTCGTCTCGCGCGGCGACCGCAGCGGCACCCACGCCGCGGAACTGCGCCTGTGGCACGCCGCGGGCGTCGACGTCGCGCCCGCCAAGGGCGACTGGTACAAGGACACCGGCTCCGGCATGGGCCCGGCGCTCAACACGGCCGCGGCCATGAACGCCTACCTGCTCGCCGATCGCGGTACCTGGCTGTCCTTCCGGAACCGCCAGGAGCTCGTGCTGCTGGTCGAAGGCGACCGGCGACTGTTCAACCAGTACGGCGTGATGCTGGTCAACCCGGCGAAACACCCGCACGTGAAGGCGGCCGCCGCCCGGCAGTTCGTCGACTGGCTGGTGTCGCCCGCGGGCCAGGCCGCGATCGCCGGCTACCGGATCGCAGGCGAGCAGTTGTTCTTCCCGAACGCGAAAGCAGAGATGCCTCCCACGACCTGAGCGTTGCGCGGCCCCGGCGACGACGCGCGGTGGTGCGCCGTCGTCACAGCACGGGCTGGATCCGCCAGATGCGTTCGGCGTACTCGCGGATGCTGCGGTCGCTCGAGAACGTGCCCATGTTGAGCGCGTTGAGCACGGCCTTGCGGCTCCATTCGTCCGGCTGCAGGTACAGCGCGTCGACGGCGTCCTGCGCCCGCGCATAGTCGGCGAAGTCCGCGAGCACGAAATACGGCTCGCCTTCGCTCAGCAGGCGTTCGACGATCGGCTTGCCGTCGAACACGTTCGCCGGCGAGAAGTGGCCCGAGTCGATCAGCTCGAGCGTCTTCGCAAGGTCCGGGTTCGCGCGGACGTACTCGTGCGGCGAGTAGCCTCGGGCCCGGTGCTCGACGACCTCGTGCGCCTGCAGGCCGAAGATGAACATGTTCTCGGCGCCGACGTGCTCGCGGATCTCGATGTTGGCGCCGTCGAGCGTGCCGATCGTGAGCGCGCCGTTGAGCGCGAGCTTCATGTTGCCGGTGCCCGAGGCCTCGAGGCCCGCGGTCGAGATCTGCTGCGACAGGTCCGCGGCCGGCATGATGCGCTGCGCCAGCGTCACGTCGTAGTCGGGCAGGAACACGACCTTGAGCTTGCCCCGGATGCTGCGGTCGTCGTTGACGACCTCGGCGACGTTGTTGATCAGCTTGATGATGCCCTTGGCCATCACGTAGCCGGGCGCGGCCTTGCCGGCAAAGAACACCGTGCGCGGCACGGCGTACGCGTCGGGATTGTCGCGCAGCCGGTGGTAGCGCGTGACGACGTACAGCAGGTTCAGCAGCTGGCGCTTGTACTCGTGGATGCGCTTCACCTGCACGTCGAACAGCGAGTGCACGTCGATGTCGACACCGACGCGCTTCTGCACCTCGACGCCAAGCCGCCGCTTGTTCTCGAGCTTGATCTCGCGGAACTCGCGACGGAAGTCGCCGTTGTCGGCGGCCCAGCGCAACCGCTCGAGCTCCTCGAGGTCGTTCTCCCAGGCGTTGCCCAGGTGGCGTGTCACGAGCGCCGAGAGGCCCGGGTTGGCCTGCTTGAGCCAGCGTCGCACGGCGATGCCGTTGGTGACGTTGGTGAAGCGCTCCGGCCACAGCGCGGCGAAGTCCGTGAAGATGGTCTGGGTCATGAGCTCCGAGTGGAGCTTGGCGACACCGTTGACGGTGTGGCTCGCCGCCACGGCGAGGTTGGCCATGCGGACCTGGCGACCGTTGCCCTCGTCGATCAGCGACATGCGGCGACGCCGGTCGTTGTCGCCCGGATACTTCGCCGAGACCGCGTCGAGCAGCACGCGGTTGCCCGCGTAGATGATCTGCAGGTGGCGCGGCAGCAGCCGCTCGAAGAACGCCACGGGCCAGACTTCGAGCGCCTCGGGCAGCAGCGTGTGGTTGGTGTAGGAGAACACGCGGCGCGTGATGTCCCAGGCCTTGTCCCACTCGAGCTCGTGCTCGTCGACCAGCAGGCGCATGAGCTCGGGGATCGCGAGCGCCGGATGCGTGTCGTTCAACTGGATCGAGACGCTGTCGGGCAGCGCGTCGAGCGTGCGACCCTCGGCGATGTGCTGCGCGAGCATGTCCTGCAGGCTCGCGCTGACGAAGAAGTACTGCTGCTTGAACCGCAGTTCCTTGCCCTGCGGCGTCGTGTCGTCGGGGTAGAGGATCCGCGAGACGTTCTTGGCCTCGACCTGCTCGATCGAGGCCTCGGCGTGCCGGCCCGCGTTGAACACCTCGACGTTGAACGGCGCGATCGCGCGTCCGGCCCACAGGCGCAGGTGGTTCACGGTCGGGCTGCGGTTGCCGGGGATCAGCTGGTCGAAACCGACCGCCCAGATCTTGTGCGTGTCGACCCAGCGGTAGCGCGTCTTCCCGGAGGCGTCCTGCGAGCCGACACAGCGACCGCCGAAGCGGATCACGTACCGCGCATCCTCGCGCACGATTTCCCAGGGGCTGCGCTCGCGCATCCACGTGCTCGCGATCTCGCGCTGGCGGCCATCCTCGTCGATGACCTGCGTGAAGATGCCGTAGTCGTAGCGGATGCCGTAGCCGACGGCCGGGAACTGCAAGGTCGCGAGCGAATCGAGGAAGCAGGCCGCGAGCCGGCCGAGGCCGCCGTTGCCGAGCCCGGGGTCGATCTCCTCCTGCGCGACACGCTCGAGGTCGTAACCGAGCTCGGCGAGCGCCTCGCGGGCCTCTGCCACCATGTCGCCTTCGAGGCTCGCAAGACCGTTGATCAGGTTGCGGCCCAGCAGGTATTCGACCGACAGGTAGCAGACGCGCTTGACGCTCGCCTGGGCGACACGACGCTGGGTCGCGAGCCAGCGTGCGGCGAGCTCCTCGCGGACCGCGAGCGAGAGCGCGTCGTAGATGTCGCGCTGCGTCGCGCTCTCCGGATCCTTGCCGAGCGATCGCGTCAGGCGATCGAGCAGCACGGCGCGAAGCGTTCCCTGCTGCAGGACGATACCGCTCAGCAAAGCCGTGCTTCTCAAGGGCGACTCCGGGGCCGGCAGGCAGACAGGGGAAATGAGCTCCGCCGCGCCGCCGGCGCGACGGGGCACGGGTTGTTCAGAGCGTGCGCTCGGCGACGATGCGCCAGCCCTGTGCGTCACGGACCAGCGTCAGTTCCTTGCGCACCTCGGTCGAGCCGAAATTCTGCACGAAGGTCACGACGCTGCGGTCGTCGCCCCGGGACGTGACCTTGAGGTCCTCGAGCCGCGGTTCCGGCGACGGGCCGCTCGCGACCTGCTCACGACGCCCCTCGATGTAGGCGGCGGCACCGCCGGCCTCGGTCGTCTCGAACGCGGGCGAATAGAAAGACGCCACCTGGTCCGCCTTGCGGCTGGCCCAGGCCATCGCCCAGACGTTGACGGCCTCCTCGGGCGAGCCCGCCGTCGCGCCTGCGCCGGGGCCCGGCACGCGCCGGAAGTAGCCGGGCGGTTCGTCGAGGCAGCGCGGCGCCGGGTCGAGCTTGTCCGCGTCCGGCGCGACCGGCGGGATCACCAGGACGCTGCCCGCCAGCCGCTCGCTGCCGGAGACACCCTCGGGCAACTGCAAACGGGGACGCTCCTGCGCCTGCAGGTACTCCGCGTTGTCCAGGCGGCAAGGGTTCGAGGTGCTGCAACCGGCCAGCGCGAGCGCGAGGCCTGCCAGAAGCAGCGGACGGAACGACGGTGTCGGCAGCATCGGAAACTCAGGGGCCCAGGCGAAGGGGCCGCATTGTAACGTCCCCTCGCCTGTCTTGTGCCCGCACCGCGCCCTGCGGCACGCTCGATCGTCACATCAGGAGGTTGCCCGGGGTCGGCGGCAGGCGCGGCATGGTCTGCCGCGGAAATTCGCCGACCAGCGCTTCGAGGAACGCCGCCAGGTCGTTCGCCTCGGTGGGCGTCAATTCCCGTGCGAGCTGGGTGCTGGCCATGACACTCGCGGCCTCGGGGAGCGTCTTGACGGCGCCGTTGTGCATGTACGGCGCGGTGTAGCTCAGGTTGCGCAGCGTCGGTACGCGCCAGAGATGCCGGTCCTCGGGCTTGCCGCTGGAGGCTTCGCGGCCGAGGTCCGCGGCGAGGTCGTAACGCGCGACGTACGGACTCGTTTCGACGACCGGGAATTTCTGCAGGAACGGCGTGCCCGTCGGCAAGGCCGGACCGGAGAACGTCGCACCCTGGTGGCAACCGCCACAGCCCGCTTCGGCGAAAAGCTGCATGCCACGTCGCTGCTGTGCGGTCAGTGCCGTCTTGTCGCCGCGCACATGCCGGTCGTACGGGCTGTCCGGCGTGATCAACGTGCGCTCGTAGGCCGCGATGGCCCGCGCCGCGTTGTCTATCGTGAGCACGTCGCCCTGCGTGCCGAAGGCGGCCGCGAAGTACGGCGCGTAGCCCGGGATCGCACGGATCCGCGCCATTGCCGCCGGCAGGTCCTTCATGCCCATCTCGACCGGGTTCGTGATCGGGCCCTTGGCCTGCTCTTCGAGCGTCGCCGCGCGGCCGTCCCAGAACTGGGAGGACAGGAACGCAGCGTTGTAGACAGTCGGTGCGTTGCGACCGCCGAGCACGCCGTGCACGCCGACCGAGGTCGGCCGGTGGTCGTCGCCGCCTTCCATCACGTCGTGGCACGAAGCGCAGGCGACCGTGCCGGTCGCCGAAAAACGCGGGTCGTGGTACAGCATCTTGCCGAGCTCGACCTTCGCCGCAGTCGTCGGGTTGTCGGCCGGCGCCGGAGCGGTTGCCGGCAGCGCCTCCCAGACCTGCGCCGGGGCGTATTCGCACAGGCACAGCAGTGCGACGAAGGCAGCGGTTTGCAGAAAGGTACGCATCGGGAAACCTCCACTCGAGGTGAGACCCTCTTTCTGCGCCCTCCTTCTCGGTGCTTGCAGCCGCACAAGTGGCTGTGCGGACCGCAACAATGCATAGGGAAGCACTGCACTGTCCCGCATGGGCCGGGCTGCACTCAAAAGACGCTATCTTCGCGACCGCAGCACCTCGACCTGGTCGAGTTCCCACAGGTGCACCGGTGCGCCGCGACGGACGAACATTCCCGAGCCCGCGTTGATGAACGACCGCGCCAGCCGCTTGCGATACCAGTTCGCGGGCCGCACGTGGACGTTGCGGTCGGTGCGGCGCTTGTCGCAATAGAGCTCCCAGTCTTCCTGGGTCAGCACGCCGAAATGCAGCACGCCCTCGCAGAGCCGCGCGAGGTTGCGCAGCGCCGCGGCAGCGGGTCGCGTTTCGAGGTACTGCAGCACGTCGTAGCAGACGACCAGGTCGAACGGCCGGTCCGCCTCGTAGGTCGCGACCGAGCCCTGGACCCAGCCGTGCTTCGCGCAGAGGTATTCGCTGACCTCGAGCCCGACGTAGCGGGCCTTGGGGAAGTGCCGCGCCAGCGAATCGCGCATCAGGCCGAGGCCGCACCCGACGTCCAGGATCCGACGCACCGGCAGTTCGCCATGGCGCGCGAACGCCGCGATCAGGTCGGCACGCCGCTCCATTTCCTGCGGCGTGACCACCCGGGTTTTCGGGTTCAGATAAAAACGGCGGTAGAACGATTCGTCGAACGGGTTGGCGGGGTCGCGGTCGGTTCGGGGCACGATGGCTGGACGCTGGGGGTGGTTGTCAGCTCGCGATCGTAAGGCTTTGGCGGGACACGCGCCCGCCCGGCGCGTCCGGCTTTTCGGGTGCCGCGGACTCCATCCTTCCCACGGCCCGGTTCGCTGCACCTTTTCGGGTCAGTCCGATCAAATCCCTGACGGGTCGCGACGCGGCTTGCATCACGTGACCGCGCCCCCACCTCAGGGGCTCACGACCGAAACCCGACCGGGACGGACTCACGATGACACGACGCGAGACATGGATGTGGGCCGACGCGGTGGAACTGCTCGACCAGGCGCAACGCCTGCAACGGCAATTCTTCCGGCTCGCGGCCGACGCCGAACACGCGCAGCGCGCGCGCTGGGAACCGCCGGTGGACGTCTACGCCGGTCGCGACGAAATCCTCGTCGAAGTGGCGTTGCCCGGCGTGCCCGCCGAGCGGATCGAGCTGTCGCTCGCACCGGGCGAGCTGGTCATCCGCGGCAAGCGCCGCCTGCCGCGGTGCCCGGAAGGCGCGGCGCTGCAACGGCTCGAGATTCCGTACGGGTGCTTCGAGCGGCGGCTCGCGCTCGGCCCCGGCTCGTGGGAACTGGTCGGTCGCAACCTCGCCGACGGCTGCCTGCAGTTGCTGCTGGCCCGTCGCTGATGTGCACGCTCGAGGACAGGAACACTCAATGAACGATGAAACCGCGAAGAACGGCACGCAGTCTCCCGCCGCGAACGACAAGGCCGGGGCGGCCCCGAGCCTGCCCGACGACATGCTGATCGTGCTGCCGGTCCGCAACCTCGTGCTGTTCCCCGGCGTGATCCTGCCGGTGGCGATGAAGCGCGAGAAGACCGTGGCCGGCGCGCAGGAAGCGGTGCGCAGCGAAGGCAAGGTCGGCTTCCTGCTGCAGAAGGACCCGCAGACCGAAGATCCGGGTTTCGACGACCTGCATCGGATCGGCACGGTGGCGTCGATCGTGCGTTACGTCACCGCGCCCGACGGCACGCATCACCTCGTCGCACAGGGCGAGCGGCGGTTCCGCGTGCTCGACGCGGTCGGCGGCTTCCCATACCTCGTCGCGCGCGTCGAATGGCTCAACGACACCGGTGCCTCGCACCCGGAGGTCGAGGCACGCGTGCTGTACCTCAAGCAGAAGGCGATCGAGGCGATCACGCTGCTGCCGCAGGCACCGGCCGAACTCGCCAACTCGATCCAGGCGATCGAGTCGCCCGCGAGCCTCGCCGACACCATCGCGAGCTTCCTCGACATCAAGCCCGCCGAAAAGCAGGAGCTGCTCGAGACACCCGAGATCCGCGAGCGGCTCGAAAAGGTCTCCGGCCACCTGACGCGCCGCGTCGAGGTGCTCAAGCTGTCGCGGCAGATCGAGGAGCAGACCAAGGAGGCGATCGACGACCGCCAGCGCGAGTACGTGCTGCGCGAGCAGTTGAAGCAGATCCAGAAGGAGCTCGGCGAGGAGACCGAGGGCGAGGAGATCGCGGAACTGGCCGAGGCGATCGCCAAGGCGGGCATGCCGACCGACGTCGAAGAGCATGCGAAGAAGGAGCTCAAGCGGCTCGAGCGCATGAACGAGGCGAGCGGCGAGTATTCGATGGCGCGCACCTACCTCGACACGCTGCTGGCGTTGCCGTGGTCGAAGCTCGACACCGAGGCGATCGACATCGAGCGCGCACGCGGCATCCTCGACGCCGACCACTTCGGCCTCGAGAAGATCAAGAAGCGGATCCTCGAGTACCTCGCGGTGCGCAAGCTCAACCCGGAGGGTCGCAGCCCGATCCTCTGCTTCGTCGGCCCGCCCGGCGTCGGCAAGACTTCGCTGGGACAGTCGATCGCGCGTGCGATCGGGCTCAAGTTCCAGCGCACGAGCCTGGGCGGCGTGCACGACGAGGCCGAGATCCGCGGCCACCGCCGCACCTACATCGGCGCGCTGCCCGGCCGCATCCTGCAGACGATGAAGGAGGCGGGCAGACTCAACCCGGTGTTCATGCTCGACGAGGTGGACAAGATCGGCAACGACTTCCGCGGCGACCCGGCCGCCGCCCTGCTGGAGGTGCTCGACCCTGAGCAGAACAACAGCTTCAGCGACCACTACCTCGACGTGCCCTACGACCTGAGCAAGGTGATGTTCATCACCACGGCCAACATGCTCGACCCGGTTCCCGAAGCGCTGCTCGACCGCATGGAGGTGATCGAGCTGCCGGGCTACATCGAGGAGGAGAAGCTGGAGATCGCGCGGCGCTTCCTCGTGCCGAAGCAGCTAGAGGCGAACGGCGTGCCCGACGGG